>CAZOEC010000035.1:0-38708 GCA_964578635.1 uncultured Pseudomonas sp. | reverse complement strand
AGTCGTCCAGGCCGCTTTGCAGCAGGGCGCGTTTCTCGTTGGCCAGGGCATGGGCGGTAAGGGCGACGATGGGCACCGGGTTCTGGCCGCGCTCGCTTTCCACCTGGCGGATCGCTTCGGTGGCCTGGCGGCCGTCCATGCCGGGCATCTGCACATCCATAAAGATCAGGTCGAAGACCTGCTGCCTGGCTTTGTCCAGGGCCTCGTAACCGCTGCTGGCGGTGCTGACGGTGGCACCCATGTCTTCCAGCAGGGTGTGCACCAGCAGCAGGTTGGCCGGGTTGTCGTCGACGCAGAGGATCAGTGGCGGGCGGCTGGGGGCCGTGTTCTGCGGTTCGCTGCGGGTATGCCGGGGGCTGATCAGCTCTGCCAGGGCGCGCTGCAGCTTGCGCGTGCAGGCCGGTTTGGCTTGCAGCTGGCTGTAGGCGTTGGGCAACAGGCTGTGGTATAGCGCCTGTTCGGTGGTGGGGCAGAGCACCAGGGCCTTGCAGTCGACGCGGTCCAGGTCCCAGATGTACTGGCCGAGCCGCTCCGGTGGCAAGGCCTGGGTGCTGACGCCGAGCACCGCAAGTTCGATCGGTTGCCCGTTGTGGCGCGCGGCAATAACGGCGGCGAACAGGCTGTCGAGGCTGTCGAAGGCGCTGACTAGCAGCCCGCAATCCTCCAGCTGGTGCTGCAGGGCCTGGCGGGCCAGTTCGTGGCTTTCCAGCAGTGCGGCGCGGCGGCCCAGCAGCGGCGCGCGCGGCAGGTCTTCGGCATCGTCGCGGGCCTTGGGCAGGCTCAGGCTGATCCAGAATTCCGAGCCTTCGTCGGGGGTGCTGTCGACGCCGATTTCGCCGCCCATCTGCTCGATCAGGCGCTTGGAAATCACCAGGCCCAACCCGGTGCCGCCGGCCTGGCGCGACAGCGAGTTGTCGGCCTGGCTAAAGGCCTGGAACAGTTCGCCCAGGTCTTCGTCGGACAGGCCGATGCCGGTGTCCTGCACGCTGATGCGCAGCTGCGCGCGGTCGGGGGTTTCGTCCTCGAGCATGGCGCGCAGGATGATGCTGCCTTCGCGGGTGAACTTGATGGCGTTGCTGACCAGGTTGGTCAGCACCTGCTTGAGGCGCAGCGGATCGCCAATCAGCGACAGTGGGGTGTCGCGGTAGACCAGGCTGAGCAGCTCCAGCTGCTTTTCGTGGGCGGCGGGGGCGAGGATGGTCAGGGTGTCCTGGAGCAGGTCGCGCAGGTTGAAGGGGATATTTTCCAGCACCAGTTTGCCGGCTTCGATCTTGGAGAAGTCGAGGATCTCGTTGATGATCGCCAGCAGGTTATCGGCGGATTTCTCGATGGTGCCCAGGTAGTCCTGCTGGCGCGGAGTCAGCTCGCTTTTCTGCAGCAGGTTGGTAAAGCCGAGGATGCCGTTGAGCGGGGTGCGGATCTCGTGGCTCATATTGGCCAGGAACTCGGACTTGATCCGGCTGGCCTCCAGGGCCTCCTTGCGTGCCAGGTCCAGCTCGATGTTCTGGATTTCGATGGTTTCCAGGTTCTGCCGCACGTCCTCGGTGGCCTGGTCGACGCTCTGCTGCAACTCGTCCTGGGCGTTCTGCAGGGATTCGGCCATGCGGTTGATGCCCGAAGCCAGCTCGTCCAGCTCGTGGCTGCCCAGTGGCGGCAGGCGGGTTTGCAGGTGGCCGTCCTTGAGCTGGGCGACGCTCTGTTTGATCTGCCGGAGCGGGTCGTTGATGGTGCGGCTCATGCGCACCGCCAGCAGGGCGGTCACCGCCAGGCCGGTGGCAATCAGCAGCAGGCTGGCCAGCAGGCTGCGGTAGCCGCTGAGCAGGGTGCTGTGGTGCGACAGCTCAAGCTCGACCCAGCCCAGCAGGTTGTTGCCGTTTTCGCCGACGGCTTCACCGGTCAGGCTCAGGTGCTGTTCGAATACCGGCAGGAGAAAGCGCGTGGCGTCCTGGCTGCTGTGCTGCGCGGCAAGCTGGCTTTCGCCGCTGGGCACGTCGTTGAGCATGCGCGGGCCGGCATGGGCCAGGGTCGTGCGTTCGCTGGCGAGAAAGCTCACGGCGCGCACGTCCGGCTGCTCCAGCGCCTGGGTGGCGATGCGCTGCAGCAGGATGCTGTCGCCGGCCTGCAGGGCGGGGGCGGCGAGGGGCGCGAGCTGTTCGGTGATCATCTGCCCGCGCTGCAGCAACTGGGCCTGCAGGGCGGAGAGCTGCACCCAGGTGAAATAGCCGCCCAGCACCAGTGCCAGCAGGCTGGTGGGCAACAGGGTGAGCATAAGCACACGGCCTTTGATGCCTAGATCCTTTAACACGCGCTGCCTCCTTGGGTGATGTTTGGGCAGTGTAGCGATTCGGCCGGCGAGAATCTGTAGGTGAGTGCGGCGCAGTTAGTAGGTAGAATTATTCTCATTTGTCTTGGTGGTTTTTTCGTGCTCATTGGTAACCGTCCCGCCGCGCGGATTCTTGCGGTTGAAGATGATCCTCTGCTGGCCAGCCATTTACAGCAGCACCTGCAGGGCAGCGGTTACTGCGTCACCCTCAGCGGCGATGGCCGTGAAGGACTGCACCTGGCGACCGACGGCGATTTCGACCTGGTGCTGCTGGATATTCTGCTTCCCGGCATCGGCGGCCTGGAAGCCTTGCAGCGCCTGCGGGAACGTCGCGGCGTGCCGGTTATCCTGATGTCGGCACTGGGCGGCGAGCAGGATCGGATCAGCGGTTTCAGTCAGGGGGCCGATGATTACCTGCCCAAGCCGTTCAGCATGGATGAGCTGAACGTGCGTGTCGCGGCGGTGCTGCGCCGGGTGGCTTATGAGCGCCGCGAACTGACGGTGCTGCCGCAGAGAGGCGGGCTGTTTTTCGATGAGCCGCGTATGGATATAAGCCTGGCGGGCCGTTGGGCCGGGCTGACGCCCGCGGAATATCGCGTGCTGGAGCTGCTGGCGCGCAACCTGGACGAGGTGCTGAGCAAGCCGTTCCTCTATCAGCAGGCATTGCATCGTGCCTATGCGGCGCATGACCGCAGTCTGGATATGCACGTCAGCCATATCCGCCGCAAACTGCAGGCCCTGGGCGACACTGGCCTGCGTCTGGAAACCGTGTGGGGCAAGGGTTACCTGCTCAATGGGCAGGATTCCTGAGGTGGCGATGCCTGGCCTGCATTCATTGTTCTGGAAACTGGCGGCGTTGCTGGTCACCTTCACCCTGCTGCTGATTTCCCTGAGCTGGTTCTGGAGCCAGCGGGTCGAGCTGCACACCTCCTACCTGTCCAAACCTGCGAAGCAACAACTGCAGGCCTATGCCGATGCCGCCGAGCTGGCCTGGCTGGAGGGTGGTGCAGAAGGTGTCGATGCGTTTCTGCAGCTTTTGCGTGAGCGTGAAGCGAGCGCTGCGCTGCTGCTGGACAATGAGTTGCAGCCGCTAGGGAGTCAGGCGCTGACCCAGGCGCAGCGTGAACGCCTGACCTTTATGCGCCAGCTGGACTGGCCGATGAGCCGCCGCTCGGCCGAACTGCCTTATATAGATATTCCCTTTGCCAACGCTGGCGGGCATCTGGTTATTCAGCTGCCGGAGCGTTTTCGCCCCTGGGAGTACCGTCAGCCCCTGTTATGGCTAACCCGTGCGTTGTTGCCGGGGATGCTGGCCTTGCTGTTCTGTATCGGGCTTTACCGGGTATTGATTGCCCCGCTGGTGCGTTTGCGCGAGCAGGCCAATGCGCTGCATTGCGACGACTTGTCGGCCCGGGCCGGAGCGGTGGCGCGGCGACAGGATGAACTGGGCGAGTTGGGTCGCGCTTTTGATCATATGGCTGAGCGCTTGCAGGGCACGGTGGAGCTGCAGCGTCAGTTGCTGCGCGATCTGTCTCATGAACTGCGTACCCCGCTCAGTCGCCTGCGGGTCGCAGCCGAGGGCGGGCTGCAAGGCCAAAGCCTGACGCAGCGGGTGATGCATGAGGTGCAGCTGATGCAGGGGCTGGTCGGCGATACCCTGGAGCTGGCCTGGCTGGACACCGAACGCCCGCGACTGACTCGCGAATCGGTCGATCTGGCGGCGCTGTGGGACATGCTCTGCGAGCGGGTCTGCTTTGAAAGCGGCTGGGAGCCTGAGCGGCTGGTGTATGCCGTCGCGCCGGGCTGTCATCTGTCCTGCAACCTCAATGCCCTGGCGCGGGCGCTGGAAAATATTCTGCGCAACGCCATCCGCTATTCGCCCGAGGCTGGGCTGATCCGTCTCTGTGGCAAAGCGCAGGGGGGCGAGTGGCACCTGTGGCTGGAGGATCAGGGGCCGGGGGTGCCGCAGCAGCAATTGGCGCAGATATTTCTCCCCTTCACCCGCCTCAACGGTGCCCGCCCAGGCGACGGTGGCTTCGGGCTGGGACTGAGCATCGCGCGCAGCGCCATCGACGGGCAGGGCGGGCGTATTTATGCCGAAAACGCCCAGCCGGGTTTGCGCATCCACCTGCATTTGCCCGCGGCCTGAGGCTGTGGGTGCGACTGCCGTTATGGCTGTCGCCGGTTTGCCGTTATCATGGGTGCCTTCTTTGCCTATGGATCGCCACGTTCGCCATGAGCCTGCAATACCCCACTATCGCCGATTGCATCGGCAACACCCCGCTGGTGCGTTTGCAGCGCCTGCCGGGTAACACCAGCAACACCTTGCTGTTGAAGCTGGAAGGCAATAACCCGGCGGGCTCGGTGAAGGATCGCCCGGCGTTGTCGATGATTACCCGCGCCGAGTTGCGCGGCGATATCCACCCCGGCGACACGCTGATCGAGGCCACATCCGGCAATACCGGTATCGCCCTGGCCATGGCCGCGGCGATCAAGGGTTACCGCATGATCCTGATCATGCCGGACAACTCCACCGCCGAACGCAAGGCGGCGATGAGCGCCTACGGTGCCGAGTTGATCCTGGTGGGCGGCATGGAGGAGGCCCGCGACCTGGCTCTGCAGATGCAGGCCGACGGCAAGGGCAAGGTGCTCGATCAGTTCGCCAACGGCGACAACCCGATTGCCCACTACACCGGCACCGGCCCGGAAATCTGGCAGCAGACGAACGGGCAGATCACCCATTTCATCAGCTCCATGGGCACCACCGGGACCATCATGGGCGTGTCGCGCTTCCTGAAAGAGCAGAATCCCGAGGTGCAGATCGTCGGTCTGCAGCCGATGGAAGGCGCGGCGATTCCCGGTATCCGCCGTTGGCCGCAGGAGTACCTGCCGAAGATCTATCAGGCCGAGCGGGTTGATCGCATCATCGATATGGGCCAGCAGGAAGCCGAAGACGTAATGCGCCGCCTGGCCCGTGAAGAAGGCATCTTCTGCGGCGTGTCCTCCGGCGGTTCGGTGGCGGCCATGCTGCGGCTGTCCCAGGAAGTCGAGAACGCGGTGATGGTGGCGATCATCTGTGACCGTGGCGACCGTTACCTGTCCAGTGGCGTTTACGACGCACCGAGCAACTGATGGCCAAGAAAGACGGCGGTCTGCGCTTTCAACCCAGCGGTGGTTCCCGTGCGCCCCAGGTGCCGGTGGGCAAGAAGCAGAAACTCACCATCGAGCGCCTGGCCAATGATGGCCGTGGCATCGCGTTCAGCGAGGGGCGTACCTGGTTCGTCAGCGGCGCACTGGCCGGTGAGCAGATCGAAGCGCGGGTGCTGGGTGCCCATGGCAAGGTGGTCGAGGCGCGGGTTGAGCGGATTCTCACCGCCAGCGCCGAACGGCGTAGCGAGGCCTGCGCCCATGCCAAAGTCTGCGGCGGCTGCAGCCTGCAACATATGCCCCACGCCGATCAGCTTGCCCTGAAACAGCGCATGCTCGCTGAGCAGCTCAGCCGCCTGGCCAATCTTGAACCGCAGGAATGGGCCGCACCGCTGGTCGGCCCGGAGCTGGGCTATCGCCGCCGCGCACGGATTGCCGTGCGCTGGGACAACAAGGCCAAACGCCTGGATGTTGGTTTTCGCGCCGCCGCCAGCCAGGACATCATCGCCATCAGCGATTGCCCGGTGCTGGTACAACCCTTGCAGCCGATCCTGCGCGCGTTACCGCAGGTGTTGCGCGAGTTGGATAAACCCCAGGCCATTGGTCATGTCGAGTTGTTCAGCGGCAGCTCCAGTGCTGTGCTGATACGGCATACCGCTGCATTGAGTGAGGCGGATCTGGCCCGTTTGCAGGCATTCTGCATTGAGCAGGATGCGCAGCTGTGGTTGCACGGCAGTGCCGAGCCGCAGCCGTCTGAGCCAGCGCAGCAGCTGAACTATCGCCTGGATGCGTTCGATCTCGACCTGGCTTACCGGCCCGGCGACTTTGTCCAGGTCAACCAGCCGGTGAATGACGCCATGGTCGCGCAGGCGCTGGACTGGCTCGCGCCGCAGGCCGATGAGCGGGTGCTGGATCTGTTCTGCGGCCTGGGCAACTTCGCCTTGCCCCTGGCCCAGCGGGTGCGGGAATTGGTGGCGGTGGAGGGCGTGCAGACCATGGTCGAGCGCGCCGCCGAGAATGCCGCCAGCAATGGCCTGGGCAATGCGCACTTTTACCAGGCCGACCTGTCCAACCCGCTGGTCGGCGCAGCCTGGGCCCAGGGCGGTTTTGCCGCGGTGCTGCTCGACCCGCCGCGTGATGGCGCGTTGCAGGCGGTCAGGCAAATGACAGCCTTGGGCGTCAAGCGGGTGCTGTATGTGTCGTGCAACCCGACGACCCTGGCCCGCGATAGCGCCGAGTTGCTGGCGCAAGGCTATCGGCTGGAACGCGCCGGTATCCTCGATATGTTTCCGCAAACCGCGCACGTCGAAGCGATGGCGCTGTTTGTCAGGCAGTAGATAGAAGTGCCGGATACGGCGGCAGGTGCTTGGTTTTATCCGGCGTCGTCCTTATCTAGGTGCAGCAGGGGCGCGAAGGAATTGCGCCTTAGGTGGTTAAACCGACTGGCCTGTAAGGGCCGTCGACAGTTCGGCTGCCCCGCGGAGCAGCCTATGGAAGGTAAGCAAGATGGTTCAGGTTAGAGCGCATCAGCCGATCAACGACGACGGCAGCATCAACCTCGAGGCCTGGCTCGGGCATGTACTGAGTGTCGATCCGGCACTGGATCGCGAGGCCCTGCGTGAGGCCTGCGAGTTTGCCCGCGAGGCCGAGCAGCAGGCCAATGCCGCGAAGAATCTATGGACCGAGGGCGCGTCGAGCTTTCGCGCAGGGCTTGAAATCGCCGAAATTCTCGCCGACCTCAAGCTCGATCAGGACTCCCTGGTAGCAGCCGTGATCTACCGCTGCGTGCGCGAGGGCAAAGTGCCCTTGGCGCTGGTCCATCAGCGCTTCGGCCCGGTGGTGGCCAAACTGGTGGAAGGCGTGCTGCGCATGGCGGCGATCAGCGCTTCGATGAACCCGCGCGACTCCCTGGTGCTCGGCTCCCAGGCCCAGGTGGAAAACCTGCGCAAGATGCTCGTGGCCATGGTCGACGATGTGCGCGTGGCGCTGATCAAGCTGGCCGAACGCACCTGTGCGATCCGCGCGGTGAAGGAAGCCGATGACGAGAAGCGTCAGCGCGTGGCCCGTGAGGTGTTCGACATCTATGCGCCGCTGGCTCATCGTCTGGGCATCGGCCATATCAAATGGGAGCTGGAGGACCTGTCCTTCCGCTATCTGGAGCCGGAGCAGTACAAGCAGATCGCCAAGTTGCTGCACGAGCGGCGGATGGACCGCGAGCAGTACATCAACGAGGTGATGGGCCAGCTGCGCGAGGAGCTGGAGGCCACCGGGATCAAGGCCGACATCAGCGGCCGGGCCAAACATATCTATTCGATCTGGCGCAAGATGCAGCGCAAGGGCCTGCAGTTCAGCCAGATCTACGACGTACGCGCGGTGCGCGTGCTGGTGCCGGAAGTGCGCGATTGCTACACCGCCCTCGGTATCGTGCACACCCTGTGGCGGCATATTCCCAAGGAGTTCGACGACTACATCGCCAACCCCAAGGAAAACGGCTACCGCTCGCTGCATACCGCCGTGCTCGGCCCGGAAGGCAAGGTGCTGGAAGTGCAGATCCGCACCCAGGCCATGCACGAGGAAGCCGAGCTGGGGGTCTGCGCGCACTGGCGCTACAAAGGTACCGACGTCAAAGCCAGCTCCAACCACTACGAAGAGAAGATCTCCTGGCTGCGTCAGGTGCTCGAATGGCACGAGGAACTGGGCGATATCGGCGGCCTGGCCGAGCAGCTGCGGGTAGATATCGAGCCGGACCGGGTCTATGTCTTCACCCCGGACGGTCACGCCATCGACCTGCCCAAGGGCGCGACGCCACTGGATTTTGCCTACCGCGTGCACACCGAGATCGGTCACAACTGCCGTGGCGCGAAGATCAACGGCCGGATCGTGCCGCTCAACTACAGCCTGCAGACCGGCGAGCAGGTGGAGATCATCACCAGCAAGCACGGCACGCCGAGCCGCGACTGGCTGAACTCCAACCTGGGTTACGTCACCACCAGCCGGGCGCGGGCGAAGATCGTCCACTGGTTCAAGCTGCAGGACCGCGACCAGAACGTTGCCGCCGGCAAGGTCCAGCTGGAGCGCGAACTGGCGCGTCTGGCGCTGCCCCATGTGGACTTCGACAAGCTGGCCGAAAAAGCCAATATGAAGACCAGCGAGGACCTGTTCGCCTCCCTCGGCGCGGGCGACCTGCGCCTGGCGCAACTGGTCAACCTGGCACAGCAACTGGTCGAGCCGGACCGGGTCAACGAGCAGCTTGAGCTGATCCCGCGCAAGGCCCTGGGCTTCAAACCAGGCAAGCGCGGCGATATCCAGATTCAGGGCGTCGGCAACCTGCTGACGCAGATGGCGGGCTGCTGCCAGCCGCTGCCGGGCGACCCGATCGTCGGCTATATCACCCTCGGGCGTGGAGTCAGTATCCACCGCCAGGACTGCGCCTCGGTGCTGCAGCTCGGCAGTCGCGAGCCGGAGCGGATTATCCAGGTCAACTGGGGCCCCGTGCCGGTGCAGACCTACCCGGTGGAAATCATCATCAAGGCCTACGACCGTTCCGGCCTGCTGCGTGACGTGACCCAGGTGCTGCTTAACGAGAAACTCAATGTGCTGGCGGTGAACACCCGCTCGAACAAGGACGACAACACCGCGTCCATGTCGATCACCGTGGAGATTCCCGGGCTGGATGCATTGGGGCGGTTGCTGGGGCGTATTTCGCAGTTGCCCAATATCATCGAAGCGCGCCGCCACCGAGTCAGTTAAGTCTCAAGACCGTAGCCCGGATGCAATCCGGGGAATTGCTCCCAAGCATTCCCGGATTGCATCCGGGCTACGTTACGAAGGAACTCTATGTACCAACTCGACGACCTGCTGCACCTGATGGCCCGGCTGCGTGACCCGCAGCACGGCTGCCCGTGGGACCTCAAGCAGAGCTACGCGACCATCGTGCCGCACACCATCGAAGAGGCGTACGAGGTGGCCGATGCCATCGAGCGTGGTGACTTCGATCACCTGCCCGGTGAGCTGGGCGATCTGCTGTTTCAGGTGGTGTATTACAGCCAGCTGGCCCAGGAAGAAGGGCGCTTCGAGTTTGCCCAGGTGGTCGATGGCATCACCACCAAGCTGATTCGCCGCCATCCCCATGTGTTCCCCGATGGCGATCTGTATGGCGCAGTGGACGTGGCCAAGCTGGAAGAGGCCGCGGTCAAACAGCGCTGGGAAGAGATCAAGGCCGAGGAGCGTGCCGAAAAGGCTGCAGCTCCTGAGCAACTCTCACTGCTCGACGATGTGCCCACGGCGTTGCCGTCACTCAGCCGGGCGATCAAGCTGCAGAAGCGCGCCGCCCAGGTTGGTTTCGACTGGCCCGAGGCCTTGCCGGTGGTCGACAAGGTGCGCGAAGAGCTGGATGAAGTGCTCGAGGCCATGAGCGAGAACGACCCCGAGGCCATTAGCGAGGAAATAGGCGATCTGCTGTTTGTGGTCAGCAACCTGGCGCGGCATCTCAAGGTCGACCCGGAAACCGCCCTGCGCGCTGCCAATGGCAAGTTCGAGCGGCGTTTTCGTTTTATCGAGCAGGCATTGCGCGAAGCGGGGCGCAACATGGAAGATTGCCCCCTGGATGAACTGGACGCGCTCTGGGGCGAAGCCAAGAAGCTGGAAAAGCAGCAGGCCCCGGGTTGCTGAGCACCCGGCCGGGATGCCGCGTAACGATTCTGGTGGGTACGCCCACCCAATATTGATTGTTGGAAAGGTAGGTTATGGCTCTCTCACTACGCGATCAGTTGCTTAAAGCCGGGCTGGTCAACGAAAAGCAGGCCAAGCAGGTCAGCAAGGAAAAACAGAAGAAGCAGCGTCTGGAGCAGAAAGGCCATATCGAGAAGGATGAGTCGCAAAAGCTCGCCGCTCAGCAGGCCATGGCCGAAAAGGCCGCCCGCGATCAGGAACTCAACCGTCAGCAACAGGAGAAGATCGAGCAGAAGGCTCGTGCCGCGCAGATCAAGCAGCTGATCGAGGTGTCGCGCCTGCCCAAGCTGACCACCGAGGACTATTACAACTTCGTCGACGACAAGAAGGTCAAGCGCCTGTCGGTAAACAAGCTGATGCGCGACAAGCTCAGCAGCGGCTCGCTGGCCATCGTGCGCCACGGTGGCGGCTACGAAGTGATTCCGCGCGAGGCCGCGCTAAAGATTCAGGAGCGCGACGCCCAGCGCGTGGTGCTGCTCAATACCCCCACCGAAGCACCGGATGCCGATGATCCGTACGCGGCCTATCAGGTGCCGGATGATCTGATGTGGTGATGGCGAACGTTGCTTAAACAGCCATTGGTAGCCCCGGATAAGCCTAGGCGCAATCCGGGCTACACACTGCCAACATGCATCACCAGACATAAAAAACCGAGCCAGTGGCTCGGTTTTTTTGTACCTGGCGTTTGCTCAGTCGCGGCGGCCTTCGACCGGTTTGCCATCGACCGTGCCTTCCTTGAGCATGATCTGGTATTCCTTGCCGTCGGTTTCCACCTGGTGCAGGCGCACCAGCAGGTAGTTCCAGTCCTTGGCGAACCAGAGCACGGTCTTGCGGGTGGTCTGGGTCGGATCGCGTACGCGCTCGACCTTGATCGCATCGACCATGCCGGCCTTGGTGCGCACCACTTCTTCGCCCAGCACGCGGAAGTCGTAGGTCTCCACCTCGTCGCCGTCGACCACCTGGTAGCTCATGCTCTGCTTGCCGGCGGCCACGTCGTACTGCAGGGCCAGTTGGTAGGACGACTTGTCCAGCAGGCCGCGATTGAGCGGCAGGCGCACGGGGTTGCCGCGATCCGAGCCGACGACCTGTTTGCCCTTCCAGTCGAAGCTGTGTTCGATTTTCTTGCCCTTGCCCAGGCCGCTGCGTTCATACAGGTAGGACTGGGGTAGCAGGGCGGCGTTTTCGAAGCGCAGGGTGCTTTGTTCGGTAAGGCTGGCGACCAGCATCGAGGCTTCGAAGCTGAGCTTCCATTGGTCGTTGCCTATAGCCTCCAGGCTGCGTGAGGCCGTGCCGCTGACGGGCAGTTGCTTCCAGTCGGCGGTGTAGCTGGCGGAGAAGGGCTTCAGCGCACCGGCGGCCAGGGCCGGCAGGCTGAACAGTGCAAGTGCGAACAGTAAGGCGCGACGCATGTTCTCTCCTAGATTCGAATTATCTGGCCGGTACTTGGCAGTGCGTGTCCGTCGAGCATTGCCCCCTGGGCTTCAAGGTGCAGGCGACCTTCGGCAAACCAGGTGACGGCCAGCGGATAGATCAGGTGTTCCTGGGTGTGAACCCGCTGCGCCAGGCTTTCTGGCGAGTCGTCCGACTGTACCGGTATTACTGCCTGTACGACCAGTGGCCCACCATCGAGTTCCTCGGTGACGAAGTGCACGCTGCAGCCATGCTCGCGATCACCGGCCTCCAGGGCCCGTTGATGGGTGTGCAGGCCTTTGTACTTGGGCAGCAGGGAAGGGTGGATATTCAGCAGGCGGCCGGCGTAATGACGGACAAAGCCGGGGGTGAGGATGCGCATAAAGCCAGCCAGCACTACCAGCTGCGGGTCGAAGGCATCAATGGCCTCGACCAGCGCGGCGTCGAAGGCCTCGCGGCCCTCAAACTGCTTGTGGTCGAGCACGGCGGTGGCGATGCCAGCCTGTTTTGCGCGCTGCAGACCGTAGGCATCGGCGCGGTTGGAAATCACCGCGACGATACGTGCCGGATTGCCGTCATGGGCGATGCTATCAATCAGCGCCTGCAGGTTGCTGCCGGAGCCGGAGATCAGCACCACCACATTGCAGTCTGTTGGCATCGGTGCCGACATTAGTGCTGTTTCAGGTTGTTCAGTACGACCTGCGCGGCACCTTCGGCTGCTGTACCGATCTGGCCGATTACCCATGGCTGCTCGCCGGCGGCGGTCAGGGTTTGCAGGGTAATCTCGACCTGATCCTGCGCCACGCAGATAACCATGCCGACGCCGCAGTTGAGTACGCGGTGCATCTCGTGCTCATCGACGTTGCCTTTTTCCTGCAGCCAGTCGAATACCGCCGGGCGAGTCCAGCTGGCCACATCGACCACGGCCTGTGCGCCTTTTGGCAGTACACGCGGGATATTGTCGAGCAGGCCGCCGCCGGTGATGTGGGCCATGGCTTTGACTGCGCCAGTGTCCTTGATCAGCTTGAGCAGCGGCTTGACGTAGATGCGCGTCGGTGCCATCAGCAGGTCGGTCAGCGGCTTGCCAGCAACCTGGGTGGTTTCGATTTCAGTGCCGGACACTTCGATGATCTTGCGGATCAGCGAGTAGCCGTTGGAATGCGGACCGGAGGACGGCAGGGCGATCAGGGCGTCACCAGCGGCGACTTTCGAGCCGTCGATGATTTCGGCCTTTTCCACTACGCCGACGCAGAAGCCGGCCAGGTCGTAGTCTTCGCCTTCGTACATGCCCGGCATTTCAGCGGTTTCGCCACCGACCAGGGAGCAGCCAGCCAGTTCGCAACCGGCACCGATACCGGTGACCACGGTGGCAGCCACGTCGACATTGAGCTTGCCGGTGGCGTAGTAATCGAGGAAGAACAGCGGCTCGGCACCACAGACCACCAGGTCGTTGACGCACATGGCGACCAGGTCCTGGCCGATGCTGTCGTGCTTGTTCAGGTTCAGCGCCAGGCGCAGCTTGGTGCCCACGCCGTCGGTGCCGGATACCAGTACCGGTTGCTTGTAACCGGCCGGGATCTCGCACAGCGCGCCGAAGCCGCCCAGCCCACCCATGACTTCCGGACGGGCGGTGCGCTTGGCCACGCTTTTGATGCGCTCGACCAGGGCTTCGCCGGCGTCGATATCCACGCCTGCGTCCTTGTAGCTGATGGAGGGTTGCTTGCTCATAGATCCAGGCCTTTAAGGAGGGAATTCGGGGATGCAACGGCGCTGCTGTGCAGCCCGTCTACGAAGGCGCGCGATTTTATCAGGCTTGCCGGGCAGCGGCCACCCGGGCGGTGCGATGGTTGCGGGCGTTGGGGCGGCTGTTTAAGGTATAGGCCTTCGCGCGCGGCTTGCCAGACTGTCGTGTGCCACTTTCCGTCCGTCGAGAATCCCCCATGCGCTTGTCTGCTCGCCTGCTCCTTGTGTGTTTGCCGCTGTTCAGCCTGCCGGGCCTGGCTGCGCCAATGGCCGATCTGTATCAGGTCCGCGAACCGGTCGCCAGCCAGCAGCCGGAGGAGCGCGACGCGGCGCTGGGGCGCGCCCTGGATATCTTGATCCAGCGTTTGACCGGCAAGGCCGATGCGCCGCAAAACCCGGCACTGGCGCAGCTGCGCAAGGAGCCGCAGCAGGTCGTGAGCAAATACGGCTATGAAGGCGACGCCTTGCTGGTCGAGTTCGATTCGACAAGCACCGAGCGCGAGCTGCGCCAGGCGGGGTTTTCCCTGTGGGGGGCCAATCGCCCGGCAATTCTGGCCTGGTGGTTGAATGACGCCACTGATGGCAGCAGTCTGGTCGGAGACGGCCAGAGCAGTGCCCAGGTATTGCGTCAGGCGGCGCAGTACCGCGGTTTGCCGCTGCGTTTGCCCTTGGCCGATCTAGAAGAGCAGCTGCTGGCAACCCCGGAAAACCTTCTGGCGGGCGAGCCGGATGCCCTGCGTTCGGCCTCGGAACGCTATGCCGCAGATGCGCAGCTGGCCGTGCTGGCTCGCGAGGCCGACGGCCAATGGCAGGCCGAGTGGCGCTTGTGGCTCGGTGATGAGCGCGAGCAGGGCAAGGTCCAGGGCGCTGATCAGGCGGCGCTGGCCGATGCGCTGCTGCTGGCCGTCAGTCAGCGCCTGGCCCCGCGTTTTGTCGTCACCCCGGGGGCCGCCACCAGCCTGACCCTGGAAATACAGGGTGTTGACCTCAAGCGTTATGCCGAACTGCAACGCCTTCTCGAACCTTTTGCCGCCCAGCTGAGCAAGGTCCAGGGCGAAACCCTGACCTTCCAGGTCAAGGCCAGTGCCGAACAGCTGCGCGCCCAGCTGGCCTTGGCGCAGCTGCATGAGGTCACCGAGCCGGCTCCGAGCGCTGAACCTGATGTGGCACCCACGGCCTCTGGCGAACCCGCGCCACGTATTCTGCCGCGCACTGATGTGCTGCGCTTTCGCTGGTAGACTGCGGGCCTAAGCCCGGCCGGCGGCAGAGTTGCTCTGTCGTTGCGCCCTGGCCGCCCGTGTTCGGGCATCCCCCCGGTTGGACTGTTTGGCTAATGGAGAGCGCGGCATGATCGAATCTCAGCGGTGGTTATGGATAGCAGGGGTGTTGCTGCTGGGCTGGTTGCTGTATCTGCTGCATCCGATTCTTTCGCCTTTTCTGATCGGCGTGCTGCTGGCCTATATGGGCGACCCGCTGGTGGATCGCTTCGAGCGCTGGAAGCTTTCGCGCACCTGGGGCGTGGTGGCGGTGTTCGCGCTGATCGGCCTGGTGATGGCCATTCTGCTGCTGGTGCTGGTACCCATGCTGGGCAAGCAGCTGATGCGGCTCTACGAAATGGCTCCCGAGATGCTCGACTGGCTGCAGAACAAGGCGCTGCCCTGGGTGCAGCTCAAGCTCGGCCTGAACGAAGGTTTCTGGCGTTTCGACAAACTCAAGGAAGCCTTTTCCGGGCAGGTGGATAAAACCACCGATATCCTCGGCATGCTGCTGTCCAAGGCCACCGCTTCGGGGCTGGCGCTGTTGGCCTGGCTGGCCAACCTGATGCTGATCCCGGTGGTGAGCTTCTACCTGATGCGCGACTGGGACCTGATGGTGGCCAAGCTGCGCAACCTGCTGCCGCGCGGTCGGGAAGGGCTGGTGGTGAAGCTGTTCAGCGAGTGCCATGAGGTGCTGGGAGCATTCCTGCGCGGCCAGCTGCTGGTGATGCTGGCGCTGGGCGTGATGTACGCCACCGGCCTGATGCTGATCGGCCTGGAGTTGGGCCTGCTGATCGGCGTGCTGGCCGGTCTGGCCAGTATCGTGCCGTATCTGGGGGTGGTGGTTGGCATCGGCGCGGCCCTGACGGCCGGGTTGTTCCAGTTCGGCGTGGATTTCTACCCGCTGCTGGGCATTACCGCGGTGTTTGTGGTCGGGCAGATGCTCGAAGGCATGCTGCTGACTCCCCTGCTGGTGGGTGATCGCATCGGCCTGCACCCGGTGGCGGTGATCTTCGCCATTATGGCGGGCGGGCAGCTGTTCGGCTTTACCGGCATCCTCCTGGCCCTGCCGGTGGCTGCGGTGATCATGGTGCTGGTGCGTCATCTGCATGTTTTCTACAAGCAGTCCGAGACCTATGGTGCGCCAACAACGGAAGACTGACTTGCACAGCAGAGGCTGACAGCGCGGTTAGGCGCGCCCAGGCGCATGGCGTGAGGGCGGCGTCTGCAAACGCTTGTCAGTCGTCACTGCTTATTTATCAGCACGCCCTGTGCGTACTTCACCGCTGCGCGCGTAGCGGGCAAGCAGTACACCGCTAGGCGTGCCGGTTGAGTGCACCAGGGTGAGGGCTGAGGGTTGTACATCGTCGCCGAATAAATGCTTACCGCGCCCGAGCATGACGGGGTAAATCATCAGTCGAAGCTCGTCCACCAGGCCGGCCGCAAGCAGCTGGCGCACCAACTCGCCGCTACCCCAGGTCAATAGGTTGGCTCCCTTCTGCTGTTTCAGTGCGCGGACCGCATCGGCAAGGTCGCCCGCCAGCGCATGGCTGTTCTGCCAGGCAAGCGTATCGGGGCGGTGCGTGGCCACGTGCTTGGGCACGCCGTTAAACAGCTCGGCGATGGCGTGATTGGCTGAACCGGCCTGTATGTGCGGCCAATATGCCGCGAATATTTCGTAGGTACGACGTCCCAGCAGCAACTCGAACGGTTGCCAGAGCAGCTCTTGCAACTCCTGGCTGAGGGCCTCATCCGTGTAGGGCGCTATCCAGCCACCAAGGCGGAACCCGCCGCTGGAATCCTCTTCAGGCCCGCCGGGGGCCTGAATAACGCCATCCAGGCTGATGTGTTCGGCAACGATCAACTTGCGCATAGCGTTCTCCAGGTGCGTCCTCGTAAAGGGCATGCCTCTGCAATCACGACAACCAAGCCGCTACATTCCCTAACGGATAGTCGAGCGAGATCCTGCGAAATCGACAAGGTGATGTTTTTTTGGGGCAGTCCGTCCTGGCAGCGACTGGTTAGACGGCAAGATAGACGGGCTCGCAACGTACTTCTGTTTTTACTGAGTTGGCGATAAAGCACTCTTGATGTGCTTCATGGTGCATTTTTTCGATCTGTTCTCGGGTCGGCACTTTTTCACCTGAGAAGCTCACGGCGGGTTTGAGTGTGACGACTGTCATGGCCAGTTTTCCGTCTGGATTTTTCTCCATTACGCCAATGGCTTTGTCGGCGTAGCGATCTACGCAAAATCGCCGTTTGGCCGCGATGGAGAGAAACCAGAGCATGTGACAGCTTGAAAGTGAAGAAACGAATGCCTCCTCGGGGTCGACCGCTGCTGCGACTGACATGGGGATGGGCACTACATGCGGCGATGAAGATCCCGGCACCTCTATACCGCCATCAAAGCGGAGGATATGTTCTCGGCTATAACGATTGCCGAGAAAGTCTTGTCCGTTGCGTGTCCAAATAACTTCAGCAACATACTCGGCCATAAGGTTTCCTTCTCGTGTTTGAGTCCTTCGATCTGCGCGGCGCTATAGCTAGGCCCGCTAAGCGTTGTGAGCGGCTTAAACCGTATTGACTTCGATAAACCATTTGGGCTGCATAGTCTCGAAATCCTGGCGGGTATTGGATGGCAGATAGCCGGCAGAGTCCAGTACAAAAGCTTGGCCATCCATGCGCTTGAATACCACCCAATGCCAGAAGTCTTTACCTTCTTCCTGATGATGCTTGATGGCTAATAACGCCAGATCGGGCAATGTCTGCCAGGACTCAAATGGAACTTCGTCTTGAGAGGTTTGAACGCCTGCGCTGGACAACAGGCGTCTAACATGCTGGGTATCGGACCACAGTGATTTATCTGACGCATAAATACCCATGGCATTGGCTATGCTCTTCATCTCTGAGTACGTTTTGCCCAGAATGTTGGCAACCGATGCAATTCCGCATCCCGTGGTTTCTTCCTGCACTACCGCTTTGCGCATGGGTAATCCCTTAATATTTGAAGCATTGGTTATGCGGTGCCTGGAATATTCAATAGTGCGATAACTGCAATGTAGGTTAGGGCAAATAATGGGATATTGGACAAGGCGAAAAGCAAGAAACGTACTTCGATTTTATTGGCCAGCGACTGTATAAGGCTATGTCCGATGCGCAGAAAGACATAGGCCCAAGCAAACAGCAAGCTTGTTTGAGATTGAACACCCAACAACGCAAGCGAAATTGTAAGTGCATAGAACAGGGTTGGCTGCTCCAGCAAGTGATTGTAGTTATCCGCTTTCCAGCGTACACGCGCTGGCAGCAAAGACATTTGCTCGCCTCGCGGAGCGCTTGGGTCAGGTTTAATGTTCGCGGCGCGCATAGCCGGGAGTCGCGTAGCGTACATCCATAACCACATCACCATCGTCCATGCAATCAAAGCGAGTGTTGGGCCAATAAACTGAACTGATATTTCCATAAAAATTTCCCTATTTTTAGAGTTGCCTAATGAAGTATGGCTATTAGCTAAAGAGCTTTAGCTCGTGCAGTGAACTAAGCGAGTAATACCAATCACGTTTTAGGCATCAAATACGGGCCTAAAGAACGTTCGCTCATAGCTGACGATACATTTTGTTTCTTCAGCATACTTGAAGGCCGCGATGCAGGCCGTATCTTGGAGTGACTTTTCCCGGTACTGCTCATACTCAGCAAGGCTTGAGAATGTGAACATGGCGAGCGCAATATTATTGGCACCCTCTGATGGCAAGAAATAGCCATGGTGTTTGCCGCCGAATTTTTCGACCAGGGGAATCCATAGTTTGCCGTAGTATTCAAATTCTTTGAGTTTGTATGGGTCAATTACGTATCGGAGGTAACAGGTAATCATAGTGCTTCCTATATGTCTGGCGTGTGGTTAAGGTTGGCTTTTAGACCGTCCCGAGTGAGCGAAGCGAGCGGCTTGAATCACTAGTTAGGTGTGCGCTTATGCCGACTATATGTATCCCGTAGATTTTTCCATTGCACGTGTTCATGCCACCTCAGTCAGAGGCAAATGGCAATAGCGAAGATGCACACCATTATGAAAGCAAGAAAACCATACCAATTAAACTGCACTAGCCAGAAAGTACGACAAGTTTCTAACCCTTTGCCAGCGGCAATCGAATTGTCTGCAAACCCGAACGGTAAACGCGGCACGGGAAGGGCGCAAAGCGACATGAAGCAAGACCGGGTGCTGGATCGCAGCAACATTGCCGCTAGAAGCTACTGATCGGGCCTGTGGCTGTCTAGCAGAGCTGTGGAAAAGTGCCGGGATATCTCCAGCATTGGCAGGCTGGAGCCGCAGCCGGGCGGGCAGGGGGCGCAGCGGCCAGTAAAGACTCGCTTTATCCATCAATGACTTAGCGCTAAGAAGGCTATAAACTTTGCGGACTTTATGGAGAGCCCCCTGCGGTTCCGACGGACCGCCCAGCCTGTATGACACCCATCCAACTGCCATTAGGTGTGCGTTTACGCGATGACGCCACCTTCGCCAACTACTACCCCGGAGCCAACGCTGCGGCGCTTGGTTATGTCGAGCGTCTGTGCGAGGCGGATGCGGGGTGGACGGAAAGTCTGATCTATCTCTGGGGCGGCGCGGGTGTGGGCTGCAGCCATCTGTTGCAGGCAGCTTGTCTGCGTTTCGAGCAGCGTGGCGAGCCCGCGGTGTATCTGCCACTGGCCGAGGTGGTCGAGTACGGGCCGGCGCTGCTGGATAACCTGGAGCAGTGCGAGCTGGTCTGTCTGGACAATCTGGATGCGGTGGCCGGGCGTGCGGACTGGGAGGAGGCGCTGTTTCATCTGTTCAACCGCCTGCGCGACAGTGGCCGGCGGTTGCTGCTGGCGGCCAATGCCTCGCCGCGGGAGCTGCCGGTACAGCTGGCCGACCTGCAGTCGCGCCTGACCCTGGCGCTGGTGTTTCAGCTGCAGTCACTGTCCGATGAGGACAAACTGCGTGCCCTGCAGTTACGCGCCTCGCGCCGCGGCCTGCACCTGAGCGATGAGGTCGGGCGCTTTATCCTGACTCGCGGCGAGCGCAGCATGAGTGCGCTGTTCGAGTTGCTCGAGCGCCTCGACCAGGCCTCGCTGCAGGCCCAGCGCAAGTTGACCATTCCCTTTCTGAAAGAAACCCTGGGCTGGTAAAGGCCTGCCGTAAGCAGCAAGCCAAAGCCATAAGCCGCCAGTAAAAGCCTGATGCCGTCAGCGCGCGGGCAGCACGCTGACCCCCATGCAGCGTGCAGTTATTCGCCGGCCAACTTGCGGTCGTACTGGAAGCGCCAGCGGGTGAACATCAGGGCGGCGCAGAACAGGCTGAAGCTGAGCAGCGTCAGCAGCCAGCCATACAGCGCCTTGGAGGGGTCGAAGGCAGCCAGCACGCCCTGGATAAAGTACAGGTTGACCACAAAGCAGGCCCAGGCGTGAGCGCGGGCGTTGCCCAGGAATATCCCGGGTGCCAGCAGCAGCAGGGGAGCCAGCTGAAAAGCCAGGATCACCCAGAGCAGCGTGCCCGGTATCTCGGCGAACTGCAGATTCCACACCACCAGCAGCAGGGTCAGGGCCAGGAAGCTGAGCAGGCTGGCGGTGCGGCTGATGGCCAGGCGCGGCTTGAGCCATTCCAGCGACGGCAGGGGCTTGGGGGTTTTAGCCACGGCGGCTCTCCAGTTTTTCTGCGGTTTGCGCCAGGCGCTGGCCCAGGGCGCGGCACAGGGCTATTTCATGCTCGTCCAGCGGGCGTTTGCCATCGGCACCGGCATGGTGGCTGGCACCGTAGGGCGTGCCGCCGCCACGGGTCTCCAGCAGCGCGGCTTCGCTATAGGGCAGGCCGGTAATCAGCATGCCGTGGTGCAGCAGCGGCAGCATCATCGACAGTAGGGTGGTTTCCTGGCCGCCATGCAGGCTGGCGGTGGAGGTGAACACGCCGGCCGGTTTGCCGACCAGGCCGCCGGTCAGCCAGAGGCTGCTGCTGCCGTCGAGAAAATACTTGAGTGGCGCGGCCATGTTGCCGAAGCGGGTCGGGCTGCCCAGGGCCAGGCCGGCGCAGTTCTTCAGTTCGTCGAGGCTGGCGTAGGGCGCGCCTTCTGCCGGGATCTGCGGCGCGACTGCTTCGCACTCGCTGGAGACGGCCGGGACGGTACGCAGGCGCGCTTCCAGGCCGGCCATCTCCACACCGCGGGCAATCTGCCGGGCCATTTCGGCGGTGGCACCGTGGCGGCTGTAATACAGCACCAGGATATAGGGAGCGCTCACGGCAATACCTCCAGGACTTTCTCCGGCGGCCGACCGATCACGGCCTTGTCGCCGGCGACCAGAATCGGCCGCTCGATCAGTTTCGGGTGTTGGCTCATCGCCTCGATCAGCTGCGCGTCGGTCAACGCCGGGTTGGCCAGGCCGAGCTGCTGGTAGGCGTCTTCGCCGCTACGCAGCAGTTGACGCGGGGCGATCTCGAGCTGGCGCAGCAGGGTCTGCAACTGGCCGATATCGGGTGGTGTTTCCAGATAGCGCACGATGCTGGGCGTCAGGCCGCGCTCTTCGAGCAGCTGCAGGGCGGCCCGGGATTTTGAGCAGCGCGGATTATGGTAGAGCGTGAGGTCGGTCATATTCGGGTCGCTTGTTGCCGTGGATGGCGGCTATTCTAACCGCTTACGGCAGCTGCGCCTTCGTCTGAAGCGGGTTGTCGCGGTGCAAGTGGCTAAGGAGAGGGCATGCGTCAGCGCGTTAACAACTGGTGGGAGTTCTGGCGTTTTCTGCTGCAGCGCTTTCTTGCCGACCGGGGGGCCAACAATGCCGCGGCCTTGACCTACACCACGCTGTTCGCCGTGGTGCCGATGATGACCGTGACCTTCTCCATGCTGTCGGCCATTCCGGCTTTTCAGGACACCGGCGAGCAGATCCAGAGTTTTATCTTCCGCAACTTCGTGCCTTCGGCGGGGGAGGCCCTGCAGCAGTATCTGCGCGACTTCACCACTCAGGCTCGTCAGCTGACCTGGATCGGGGTGGTGATTCTGGCGGCGACGGCCTTCTGGATGCTGGTGACCATCGAAAAGGCCTTTAACACCATCTGGCGCGTACGCCAGCCGCGGCGTGGCGTGTCGAGCTTTTTGCTGTATTGGGCGATCCTCAGCATGGGGCCGATCCTGCTTGGCGGCGGCTTCGCCATCAGCACCTATATCGCCTCGCTCTCGCTGATTTCCGGCCCCGATGCGCTGCTTGGGGTGCAAACCATGCTGAAGTTCATGCCCCTGCTGTTCAGCGTGGCGGCCTTCACCTTGCTCTATGCCACGGTGCCCAATGCTCAGGTGCCGATGCGCCATGCCTTGCTGGGCGGCCTGTTCGCCGCTGTCCTGTTCGAAGTGGCGAAGATGCTGTTCGGCCTCTATGTGCGGTTGTTTCCGGGTTATCAACTGATCTACGGCGCGTTCGCCACCGTGCCGCTGTTTCTGCTGTGGATCTATGTGTCCTGGCTGATCGTGCTTTTCGGTGCCGAGGTGGTGTGCAACCTGGGGTCTTCGCACCAGTGGCGAAAACGCGCGGTACCCCGCCTGCTGGTCGTGTTGGGGGTCTTGCGGGTATTCCATGAGCGGCAACAATCGGGCTTCAAGGTGCGCCTGCGCGATGTGCAGCGCCAGGGCTGGATGCTGGCCGAACACGAGTGGGAGGAGGTTCTGGAGTTTCTCGAACAGCAGCAGCTGATTGCCTCGACCGGTTCGGGCACCTGGGTGCTGAGCCGGGATCTCGGTCAGTACACCCTGGCCCAGTTGCTCAGCCGCAGCCCCTGGCCGCTGCCGCGTCTGGCGCAGTTGCCCGAGCAGCTCGACGAGCCCTGGTATCCGGCATTGCGCAGCGGGCTGGAAAAACTGCATGAGGAACAACTGGCGCTGTTTGGCGAGAGTCTCGCCCATTGGCTGCATCCGCAAGCGGAACCGGTCGAGTAGGTGACAAAAAACGTCAGTTTGCGGCGCGCTATCGGGGTTGTGACGGTGCGCCGTGAGAGGGAGTGCGCTAAATGCGGGTAAAGGAGGCTGGCACGCTTCTGGCAATCACTCGGTTGATTGCAATCAGATTGCCAGCATGGCAGGGATTGATGGAGTGCGAAGGGCGCTATGACAGCCAGCAAAGGCAATGTGATTCATCTGTACCTGCGCGACCCGCAAGAGGCGCTGGAGCGGCTTAACCGGATTACCGGTTTGCGCTTCTCGAGTTGGCCGCAATCGCTGGTACCCCCGAGCGATCCCCTTGAGCAGGCGCAGGCCGAGGCTTGCACCCAGGCGCAGGACGCCACTCAGGCAAGCGGTGTGTCGGGCTGAATGCAAAACCCCGCGTCGATGCGCGGGGTTGGCGGCAGAGCCTGTATCACTTCAGGCAGTGGCCTGGCGAGTGTTGGCTAGCGGCAGCTCGACGGCCTGGACGAAGAGCTCTTCGACCACCAGGCTTTGCGTGGTGACGGCCGAGCGTAGGCGCACCTGCATGTCTTCGATCTTCTGTTTCACCGGCAGACGAGCGACGCCGGAGAGGAGGATCTTGTTGTGCTGGCTGACCTTGCCGTGATCGATCATCACCTCGCGGCGGGTGGTGCCATCGAGGTAGCTGATCAGCAGGGAAACCGGCAGATTGGCCAGGCCGGGCAATTGCAGCCAGGCGGCGACGTTGAACTCGGCGATGCGCCCTTCGTAAGGCGTGACCTGCAAGCGGGCCAGGTTGACGATCTGGGAAGGTACCGGGCCAATCAGCTTGTCGTGGGCTTGGGTCATGATTGCGTTTCCAGGCTAATAACAGATCGTATCGAGCACGAGTCCGAAGAATTATAAGCCTGGCCTCGCCGGCGAAACTGTGCGCTCGGCCGAGTTTGAGCGTGACCGCTCTCGCAGTTTCCGTTGTTTATGCCAACTGCAGCGGGTAACGGGTCACTGCGCTGGTGCTCAGGTTGATCGTGGGCAGCGGCAGGGCGCGCTGGTTATTGGCGCTGGCCAATTGCAGCCAGACATTTTCCCCTTCGACGAATTGCCCGTTGGGCAGCCAGAGGCCGTGATGCCAGCCATTGCCGGGGGCCGGGGTGCTCTGCAGGATGCCGGGATGGGTCTGGGCGCTTGGCGCGCGACGTAGCCAGGCTGGGCGGGGCAGCCCCTTCAGGTAGCGCAGGCCCAGATGCAGGCCCTGGCTATTGAGGTGACGCCAGCGCACCAGCGCCAGGGTCGGGGTATCGCTGGCGGTCAGCAGCAATACCAGTTGGCCGACGGCGAGCTGGCCGGCCTGTTCCTTGTCGCAGAGCAGGCGTGCGCCGCCAGGGCTGGCATCGAGCATCTGCGCGGCCGCATGCAGCGGACGTTGTTCCAGCAGTTGCGCGTGAATATTGACCAGGCCCACCACCAGCCGGCACTCGCTGGCTTGCTCGGCGCGCGGATGACGGCGTTGCTGGCGGCCCAGCCAGTGTTGCTGGACGCGTTCGAGCACGGCGCGTTCGTGCTGGCTTTGCAGTGGGGCCGGTTCATACAGGGCTACCAGCAGTGCGCCCAGTTCGAAGCGGCGCAGCGTGTCGTGGTCGCCGTCGATGACCTGTTCCGGGCCCAGGCAGGGATAGGATTCGGTCAGGTCGATAGCGGGACCTTCGGCCCCTTCCTCGTCGTCCCAGGGCAGCAGGCGCGCCAGCCCTGCCAGGGGCGAAAGGGCGGCAAACAGCACCAGGCATTCGCCTTCGGCCAGGTGAAATGGATTGCTCAGGGCCAGCAACAGCATCTGCTGGTAGAGGCCGCGCAGGGTGCTGGCCGGGGCTGGCTGAAAGGGTGCCGCTATGGGCTCATCGAGGCAGTTCTGCTGTTCGCCAATCCAGTACAGCAGGTGGCTGTCGCGCCATAGTGCCGGGGGCGGTTCCTGGTACAGCTGGTAATGGCGCAGCTGGCACTGGCCGAGAAAGTGCTGCGCCATATACAGGCACCAGGCCAGGTGCGCCTGCGAGGGTTGCCGACCCTGGAGGATCTGCAGCAGCAGACGCTTGAAACCCATGGCCAGCTCGCTGCACAGGTGCACAAACAGCGCCGGCGGCGTGGTGTCGGCCTGGCAGGCCTTGGCGTAGTGGCGGTATTCATCGCTGAAGCTTTGCAGTGCGCGCTGCCTTTCAAGTAAGGTCATGGCGCTGCGGTTGCAGCGCAGCAGCAGGCTGAGCACCTGCTGCAATGCGACGGCCTGCTTCTCCGCGCGAGCCTGGGCCAGCAGTTCGTTGAGCTCGGCGAGCGAGACCGGGCTTTCTTCGACGATGTCTGGCACTTCCAGACGCAAGGCATCTATTGTCATATCAACCTTGGTTAAGCGGGAGCGAATGCATGGATATGCGGTTCCAGACGGTCATTCGTGCTGTTGCAGGCATAGGCATGGCGCTGATTCTGGCGGCTTGCACCGAGGATGTGGGCGTTGATCAGCATGGACGAAAGGTAGCGGCTGAGCGCCTGGATGGCCAGTGGTTAGTGATTAATTACTGGGCCGAGTGGTGCGGGCCCTGCCGCACCGAGATTCCCGAACTGAATGCCCTGGCGCGCCAGCACGAGGCGCAGGCGGTGACGGTGTTGGGGGTCAACTTCGATGGTCTGCAGGGCGAGGCGCTGAACCGTGCCGTGCAGGCCTTGGGTATCGAGTTCACCGTGCTCGAGCAGGACCCGGCCGCGCGCTACGAGCTGCCCCGCAACGAGGTGCTGCCGGTGACCTATATCGTCGATAACCAGGGTCGTATGCGTGAGCGCCTGCTGGGCGAGCAGAGCGCGGCGGGGCTGAACGCCCGCCTGCTGGCCCTCAAGGCCGAGGAGTAGACGATGGCGCAGTTGTGTATGCATGCCTATGTCAGTGGTCGGGTACAGGGCGTGTACTTTCGCCAGGCCACTGCCGAACAGGCCGAGCGCCTGGAGCTTGCCGGCTGGGTGCGTAACCTGGACGACGGCCGCGTCGAGGCGCTGTTCGAGGGCGAGGAGGAGGCTGTGCGCGAGTTGGCGACCTGGCTGCAGCAAGGGCCGGGGCAGGCCGAAGTTGCCACCCTTGAGCTCTATGAGCAGCCGCTGCAGGGCATTGCCGGTTTTCTGGTGCGCCGCTGAGGTCAGGGTTTGACGTACCAGAAGTCGTGCCAGAAACCGACCACCTTGGCGGAGTAAGTGTGCTTGCCCAGGCTGCCGTTATAGCGCGCCAGGGCACGGTTCAGATCGCCGTTTTCCTTGCGCAGATAGAAGCTGAGGATGGTGCAGCCATAGCGCAGGTTGGTGGCGTTGTCGGTCAGATTGTCCTGGGGGCGACCCAGCTCGGCTTTCCAGAAGGGCATCACCTGCATCATGCCCTGGGCTCCGACCGAAGAGATGGCGAAGCGATCGAAATGGCTTTCGGCGTGGATCAGGGCAATCACCAGATCGGGGCGTAGGCCGGCCTTGCTGGCTTCGCGATGCACGAGCCGCAGCAGACTCAGGCGTTCCTCGGCATCCGGAATATAGCGGCGCATGCGCGTGGACATGTCCAGCAGCCAGACTTCGGCGTCGAACCGGTCCTGAAAACTGTCGGCCTGGGCCACGGTGTGCTGCAGCAGCTCGCGTAGCTCGGGCTCAGCAGCCTGGCGCACCTGGGCGTGCGCGGCGACGCACAGCAGCAGGCTCAGCAGTGCGACCAGCAGGCGGGTGGCCATGGGCGTGTCAGTCGTTACCCGGGTCGGCCACCAGGCGTCCGGCATCCTGGGTCAGGGCCTTGAGGAAGAGCTGCTGCAGTTCGGGGTCGTTGCGTGTCAGCTCGATCAGGCTCTGCTCCAGCTCGCTGGCTTCCTCTTCCAGACCCAGCTCGGACAGGCGCTTGACCCGGTGTACCCACTGCGCGATGTCGTCGTCTTCCAGATCGTCGTAAATCAGATCGTGGGCTTCCTGCAGCTTGCCGCGCAGGGTACGGCTGACCATCAGCGAGGCATCGGCGCGGGCGCTGCCCTGGTCGTCCTCCACGCTCAGCAGCAGGGTGCTGATGCGGGTGACATCCTGTTCGGCAAAGGGGCTGTCGAGCAGGTTGAGGCGCAGAATGCCGTTACGGTCGGTGAGCAGTTCATGGTCCTGGTCGCCGGCCTTGACCCGTACCGGACGTTCGGCCCAGGGCAGGCTGGAGTATTCGGTGCGAGCATCCTGGCGGCGCTCTTCGAGGCTGGCGAGGTTCTGCTGGGAGCGGCCGTTGGACTCGACGTTCATGGCCGGATTGAGCCCGGCAAAGCCGTAGCTGATCCAGTCTTTGGTGGCGGAGTCCGGCAGGCTGCCGAGCAGGACCACATTGAGCACATTGGCCCCGATACCGCCGACTACCGCCAATGCGCCGAGTGGCACCTCATACAGCTCGCGCCAGGGCTGGTAGGGGGTGTAGCGGTCATAGCGGCGGGTGACCTCGAAGGCGGTGACCTCAAAGGATTTCTGTTCATGCACGCGCACCCGGCGTTGTGGCAGCTCCAGTACGCGAGGTTCGCCGACTTCGATCTGCAGGCTGTGATCGAGCAGTTTGCGCTCGATGCGTTCCTCGTGTTCGCTGCGCTGTGGCAGCTGGTTGGCGCAGCCGGTGAGCAGCAAGGCGGCGCATGATGCGCCGCCTATAAGGTTGAAGGTGCTTCGCTTGAACATGATGGCTCTTGCTGAAAGGGCTGAGATCAGTGGCTGATGCGGGTCTGGATATAGCTGAGGATGTCGGCTACGGGCACGGCCTGGGCCTCGGTGTCCTGGCGGCTCTTGTATTCCAGATTGCCTTCGGCCAGGCCGCGGTCGCTGACGACGATGCGGTGCGGGATGCCGATCAGTTCCATGTCGGCGAACTTGATCCCCGGGCTGGTTTTCTTGTCACGGTCGTCGAGCAGCACTTCATAGCCGGCGGCGGTCAGCTCGGCATACAGCTTGTCGGTGGCTTCGCGGACGATCTCGGTTTCATAGCGCAGTGGCACCAGGGCGATCTGGAAGGGGGCCAGGGTGTCGTTCCAGAGAATGCCGCGCTCGTCGTTGTTCTGCTCGATGGCAGCCGCCACCACGCGGGAAACGCCGATGCCGTAGCAGCCCATGGTCAGGATCACCGGCTTGCCGTTTTCGCCGAGTACCTGGCAGTTCAGCGCTTCGCTGTACTTGGTGCCCAGCTGGAAGATATGCCCGACTTCGATGCCGCGCTTGATCTCCAGGGTGCCTTTGCCGTCCGGGCTCGGGTCGCCGGCCACGACATTGCGCAGGTCGGCCACCTCGGGCAGGGGCAGGTCGCGCTCCCAGTTGACGCCGAAGTAGTGCTTGTCCTCGATATTGGCACCGGAAGCGAAGTCGCTCATCAGGGCCACCGAGCGGTCGATGATGCAGGGGATCGGCAAATTGACCGGACCCAGGGAGCCTGGGCCGGCACCCACGGCAGCGCGGATTTCGGCTTCGCTGGCCATTTGCAGTGGGCTGGCGACCTGCTCCAGATTGGCTGCCTTGATCTCGTTGAGCTCATGGTCGCCACGCACGATCAGTGCAACCAGGGTGCCTTCTTCGGCACCGTGCACCAGCAGGGTCTTGATGGTCTTCTCGATGGCCAGGCCAAAACCTGTCACCAGGGCGTCGATGGTCTTGGTGTTCGGAGTATCGACCAGGCGCATGCTCTCGGTTGCCGCGCCACGGCTGCTTTCGCGCGGAACGGCTTCGGCCTTCTCGATATTGGCGGCGTAGTCGGAGCTGTCGCTGAAGGCGATATCGTCTTCGCCGGACGCGGCCAGCACGTGGAACTCGTGGGAGCCGGTGCCGCCGATGGAGCCGGTATCGGCCTGCACTGGGCGGAAGTTCAGGCCCAGGCGGGTGAACACGTTGCAGTAGGCCTGGTGCATGCGGTCGTAGGTTTGCTGCAAGGACGCCTGGTCGACGTGGAAGGAGTAGGCGTCCTTCATGATGAATTCACGGCCACGCATCAGGCCGAAGCGCGGACGGATCTCGTCGCGGAACTTGGTCTGGATCTGATACAGGTTGATCGGCAGCTGCTTGTAGCTGTTCAGCTCATTGCGTGCCAGATCGGTGATCACTTCCTCATGGGTCGGGCCGGCGCAGAAGTCGCGGCCGTGGCGGTCCTTCATGCGCAGCAGCTCGGGGCCATACTGCTCCCAGCGCCCGGACTCCTGCCACAGTTCGGCCGGCTGGATGCCTGGCATCAGCACTTCGAGGGCACCGGCGGCGTTCATTTCCTCGCGCACCACCTTCTCCACCTTGCGCAGCACGCGCAGGCCCATGGGCAGCCAGGTATAGAGGCCGGAAGCCAGTTTGCGGATCATCCCGGCGCGCAGCATCAACTGATGGCTGATCACCACGGCATCGGAGGGGGTTTCTTTCAGGGTCGAGAGCAGGAACTGGCTGGTACGCATATTTGGCTGTTCTGTCGGTTGCAAGAGGATTTCAATGGCCGGCATTGTACGGTGCCTGTACAGATGCGTACAGGACGGGACAGTGGTAGCGCAGGCAAGCGGATATGCAGCGCTGGACGTGACATCTGTAGGAGCCAGCTTGCTGGCGATCAAGGCTGAGAAAGAGCATCGCCAGCAAGCCGGCTCCTACACAGGGTGGGGGAGGCAAAATCGCTTGCCCATGAACATGAGATATATGGGGTGCGAATTAAGGAGGGGAAAGTGTCGACATTGACGGCGGAACAGGTCCAGGCGCTGATTCGGGCAGGTCTGCCCATGGCGGAAGATATCAACCTGTGTATTGATCGGCTGGATGAGGCGGGTGTGCTGGCGCGAGTGCCCTTTCACAGCAAGCTGATCCGTCCGGGTGGCACGCTGTCGGGGCCGACCATCATGGCCCTGGCCGATGCAGCCATGTATGCGGTGGTGCTGGGGCGGCTGGGCAGGGTGGAGATGGCGGTAACCTCGAACCTGAATATCAATTTTCTGGTCAAGCCAAAACCGGTAGACCTGCTGGCCGAAGCGCGGATTCTGCGGCTAAGCCGGCGTCAGGCGGTGTGCGAGGTGTCGTTGTATTCGGCGGGTAATGAGGAAGAACTGGTGGCCCATGTGACGGGGACTTACGCATTGCCGCTGTGATCGCAAAAAATCATCGCCCACAAAAAAGCCCGACCGAAGTCGGGCTTTTTTATGTAGCTATACCGCTAACTGAATGACCTGAATTACAGGACGCTCAGCGGGTACTCGACGATCAGACGGAAATCGTTCTTGTCCGAATCGTAGGAGTCATTTGCACGGTAGATGGCATTACGTACGCGGAAGGAAAGATCCTTCGCGGCACCTTCTTGAACCACGTATTTGGCTTCGATATCCAATTCGTGCTCTTTCGCATCGGTGCCGGTGCCAACATCAATGTTGTCACCAGTGATGTAACGGGTCATGAAGCTCAGACCTGGAACGCCAAAGGTGGCCATGTCGATGTCGTAGCGAGCCTGCCAGGAGCGCTCGTCCTTGCCGAGGAAGTCGGAATATTGAACCGAGTTGGCCAGCCAGATGGTGCCGCCGCCGTCGATACCGTAGTTGTAGCCGGTGTCGCCGGTGGAGCGTTGGTGGGCCAGGGTGAATTTGTGGGCACCCAGGGAGTAGGCGGCTGCCAGGCTCCAGATTTTGTTGTCCAGTTCCCCTGCAAGGGCGCGACCGTCGTCGTCACTCTTGTAGAAGTTGAAGTCGAAGTTCAGAGCCTGTTCTTCTGCCAGGGGCAGGTTGTAGTTCAGGTTGACGTATTTCTTTTTCCAGAAATCTTCGACGTCGGAAGCGTGGATCGCACCGCTGAAGTTTTCGGTGAAACTGTAGCTTGCACCAACGATGTTGGCGGACTTCAGGGTTTCACCTTCTTGGGTCAGGCTGTCGCGGCCGGTTGCGGTTTGACTGTTGACGGCAGTGAAGCGGCCGGCAGTCAGTTCCAGGCCTTCGATTTCGTTGCTGGTGATCAGGGTGCCGGTAGCGACTTCAGGCAGGATGCGGCTGTCGTCGGTGCTGAACACCGGGCTGCCGGTCATCTGGTTGCCGTATTTAAGAACGGTATCGGAGATACGGAACTTGATGGCACCGCCAATTTCGGTCTGGGTGTCATCACCGCGACCGTCGTCGGTAGTACCGAACAGGCCATTGCTGTGACGGCCACGGCCGCTGTCAATCTTGATGCTGCTCAGGCTGTGAGCGTCTACACCAACACCAACAGTGCCTTGAGTGAAGCCGGACTCAGCCAGCAGGCGGATGCCCAGGCCGAATTCTTCACGATAACCTTTCTTGAAGCCGCTGGACTTGGAAGCATCGGCAATGTTGCCAGCACCGTTACGGAAATCACGGTTCATGTACAGGGCGCGGTTGAAGATATTGAAGCTGCTGTCTTCAATAAAGCCTTTGGATTCGGACTGGCTGGATGCCACTGCCATTTGGGTGGTGCCCGCGGCTACTGCCAGGGCGATTACGCTCCACTTCATCACTTGCATCGTGATTGCTCCTTTGGTTTAGAAAAGTTGCGCCAGCCATATCATTGTTGTATGGACAGCTCTTTCTTTTTGTGTCGGCGGTAACTTATAGCATGCCGCCCGAGTTGGCGATAGTTGCAATCTATTCGTTACGAATTCTTCATGACCATGTCGCAAATTATGAAGGGAAACGTCGCAAATCTGTAGATTCCAGCGCGGGCATCTGCTGTTGGTCGCCAACTTGAACTCATTAGCCGTTTTGCATCGGGCAGCTCTTGGTGGCCGTGGCCTCGTGGTGCAAGGGCTGCGGAAGCGAAAGCAAGAAGCGCGCCTAAAACCCATTCAGGCGCTTCGCGCGCTGAGGCTATGACTGTTTTCGTAGCTTGATTTAGCGTCTGTTCTGGTTTTTTTGCTGCTTTTCAGGGTTTTTCTCTGTTTTATAGAGTTTTGTCTGTTTTTTGCCTTATTTCTGGTGTTCTCAGCGAGTGTTTTCTTTATCCCGATTCGCCTGCCCTGGCGGTCGCGGTAACGTCATTGCTGGGGGTGCGATTACTGAAGGGAACAAAATGGTGCAGGCTGCTGGGGCTGGTAGGTCGGTTTGCCGGTTCGCGGTGCATTGCGCTCTGCTGGTTCGGGTGGGTGAATATGCCGAGGCATATGGGTATCCTGCCGAGCGCTTGCGGGGCGCGCCGCGGTCTTGCTTGCTAGGCTTGGATAACGATTACGGCAGGAGGTTTTGACATGTTCGTTCTGGATTCGAGGTTGCAGCAGGACACGCTGCTGGTGGGCGACTTCCCGTTGTGTCGGCTGTTGCTGATGAATGACCGGCAGTACCCGTGGTTTATCCTGGTGCCGCGGCGGGAAGATGTCAGTGAGTTGTTCCAGCTCGATGCTGGCGATCAGCTGGCACTGTGGCAGGAAACTACCGGTCTGGCCGAGCTGCTCAAGGATACCTTTGCAGCCGACAAGATGAATGTGGCGACCCTGGGCAATATGGTCAGCCAGCTGCATATGCATGTGATTGTGCGCCGTCGCGATGATGCTGCATGGCCTGCACCTGTATGGGGCAAGCACGCGGCGCAGCCCTACAGCGAAGAGCAGGTGGCGGCTGTAAAAGCGCGTTTGCGTCTGGTGTTGACGGGCGATTTTTGTTTTGCAGAGGACTGAGCGCGTGGATCTGGAGGAGCGAATCAATGAGCTGGAGAGTCGCCTGGCTTTTCAGGATGACACTATCCAGGCCTTGAATGATGTGCTGGTTGCTCAGCAGCGGGTGCTGGAACGCATGCAGCTGCAGATTGCAGCCTTGGCCAAAAGGCAAGAGGAGACCCATTCGCAGTTTGGCTTGAATGAGGATGAGGCACCGCCACCGCATTATTAAACGCCGGGGTTGCCTGCAACAATTAGAAGGTTGTGTTGAATTAAACAAAACGCCGCTTATCCCTGCTGGGGTAAGCGGCGTTTTGTTTTGCAAGTCAGGCCAGTCCGGTCTGACAGTTAACTAACTGTATTGCGCAATGAGTTGCGCAATGTGCGGCTAGTGTTATCGCGCAAGTTAGCGGCGTGCGGGCAATGCTGCAATTACATCTTCGGCCTGCAGGCCCTTGTCGCGTTGCATGACGGCGAATTCGACACGCTGGCCTTCGACCAGCACACGGTGGCCTTCGCCGCGAATGGCACGAAAATGCACAAAGATATCGTCTCCCGAGTCGCGGGAAATAAAGCCAAAGCCTTTGGATGTGTTGAACCACTTGACGGTGCCGGTTTCGCGGTCGCCCATATCCTGGCTGGGGCTAGTGCTGTGGCTATGGCTGCGGGTCTGCATGCGCAGGTTGGTAGCCAGGTGCACGGCGACAGCCAGGGCGATGATCAGCAGGCTGAAGAGGCTGGCGGGCTGGTTGGCAATCAGCTCCAGGGGGGCCAGGAGGATCAGCGCTTGCAGCAGGGAGCCGAGGATCAGCAGGGCGGACACCAGGTTTTGCAGTTGGTGGCGTGCGCCGGCGTGCCAGATGGGCAGCTGGGGGGCCAGGATCAGGTTGAGCAGGCCAAAAAGGGCGAGGCACAGGGCGCTGGGTTGCTGCACGAGTGTCAGGGCGTTGGCACCGAGACTGGGGGTAAACGACAGGAGGAGGGCGGCGAAGCCCGTAACCAGGTGGACAATTTTCAGCATGTTGAGTGAGCTCACTTATTGAACAAGGATCACGAAGGAAGAGCTGGCTGCGTATGCGCTGTGATTAATAAAGGAAGGATATTGCTGCGCACGCGAGGTCGGCCTATGCGCTGGCTCGTCATTTCGAGCCGGCGACACGGGGCGTATTTAACAGCAAAGAGAGGGGCTTCTCAATCAGGCGCTGAGTGCGGTTTTGGCGGGGTCTGGGTTTATCTGGTTGCGGCCGTTGCGTTTGGCCTGGTAGAGCGCGTCATCGGCGCGGGTGAGCAGGCTTTCGAAGGTGTCTCCGGGGGCGGCGAGGGCGAAGCCGAAGGAGGCAGTAATGCTGTCGAGCACTTCATCGGTGCGGCGGACCTTGATGCGCAGGGCCTGGATCTTCAGGCGTAGCTTCTCGGCAAGGGCGTGGGCGCTTTCGGGGTCGAAGCAGTCGCGCAGGATCACGCAGAACTCTTCGCCGCCGTAGCGGGCGGCCGTGGCGCGAGGGGGGAGCAGGTCGCGCAGCAATTGGCCGACATGCTGGAGCACGCGGTCGCCCAGGGGGTGGCCGTACTGGTCGTTGAATTGCTTGAAGTGGTCGATATCCAGCATCACCAGGGCCACGCCGTGGTGGTCGTCGCGCAGGGCTTGTTCCAGCAGCTTGTTAAAGGCGCTGCGGTTGAAGACCTGGGTAAGGCTGTCGAGGGTCGCCGCGATATGGGCGCGTTCCAGCTGGTGGCGCAGGTTTTTGATCTCGTCCTGAGCGGCACGCAGGCGGTAAAGGAATTTATCCTGCTGGTCCTGCATCAGTTGCGTGCTTTGCTGCAGTTCGTTGAGAACGCTGGGCAGGTCGTCGATTATCGGCTCCTGCAGCGCTGCCAGGCCATGCTCGAGGCTGGACTGGTAATTGCGACTGCCGAGCAGGCTGCGCGATACGTTGCCCTCGATATCGTCGACCAGGTCGATCACCTGTTGCTGCCCGGCGCGGGCCATCTCCAGTTCGTCGTGGATGATGTAGTCGCGAAAGAGCTTGGTGGCTGTTTCGGGGGGGAAGCAGTCGAAGTCGCTGACGGTTTTATCCAGGCGGCGATTGAGTTCCGGCTCCAAGCCTTTGCAGTAGGTGTACCAGAGGGCGTAATGCACCGGATTCGGCGGAATATCGTGGCGCATCATCAGCGGCACCGCCTTTTTCAGAAGCGCCGCGGCTTCGCGGGTCTCCTCGGGGTACAGATCAAGAATGCCGGGGGCTTGGTTGGGATTGTTCATGCACGTCACTGTGGCAAATTACAATTGCCCAAAGGATAGAACAGGTGCAGCGTGCGCGCCTAGCAAAAGGCTTGATGTATCGGGCCTTTTGCATGATTTGCCCGGTGTGGGGTTGAGAAGCTACCTCTGTTGTCCTCTCCTATGGAGAAGGCAGGGCTGTTTAAAACGGGCTCAAGCCCATAAGAATGCCGCTTGCCTGTGAAGGGAAGCGGCATTTTTCTTAAGTGAACAGCGTTGTGACGTATCGGGCTTTTTGCATGATTGGCTTAGGCGTCGAGCAGGCTGCGCAGCATCCAGGCGGTTTTTTCGTGCACTTGCATGCGCTGGGTGAGCAGGTCGGCGGTGGGTTCGTCGCTGACTTTTTCCAGCAGGGGGAAGATACCGCGGGCGGTGCGGGTGACGGCTTCCTGGCCCTGGACCAGTTGCTTGATCATGTCGGCGGCGCTCGGTACGCCTTCCTCTTCCTTGATCGAGGACAGGCGCGCGTAGGCGGCGTAAGTGCCCGGTGCCGGGAAACCCAGGGCGCGGATGCGCTCGGCGATCTGGTCGACGGCCAGTGCCAGCTCGGTGTACTGCCCTTCGAACATCAGGTGCAGGGTGTTGAACATCGGGCCGGTGACGTTCCAGTGAAAATTATGGGTCTTCAGGTACAGGGTGTAGGTGTCGGCCAGCAGGCGCGACAGACCTTCGGCGATGGCGGCGCGGTCCTGTTCGGCGATTCCGATATTGATTTCCATACCATTTTTCCTCTCTGGTGACTCGGGGCTGTGCTGCCCGCAATAATGCCCAGAGCCTAACATGGCTGCTCTGGGCGTTAGCCTGATTTACCTCAATGGGGCCGATGGTTGGAGGCTATCGCAGCAGCTGGGTTCAGTTTTTCTGTAGCAGTTTGGCCAGCAGCTTGGGGTAGGCGGTCGGGAACAGGCGCTGGATCCAGTCCAGCAGGCGTGCGTCATTGCCAATCAGGATGCGCGTGCGCTTGGCCTTGATGCCATCGACTATGACTCTGGCGGCCTGTTCCGGGGTGGTGCGGGCGAGCTTGTCGAAGTCGGCGGCGGCGCGGTCGGCATCGCGCTGACCGTTGATGCCCTGATAGAAGCGTGCCGCCTTGGCGATATTGGTCTTGATGCCGCCGGGGTGTACGCAGCAGGCCACGACCTTGCTGCTGCAGAGTTCCTGGCGCAAGGCTTCGGTAAAGCCGCGCACGGCAAACTTGCTGGCGTTATAGGCCCCCTGGCTGGGCATGCTGATAATGCCGAAGATGCTCGAGACATTGACGATATGTCCGGCGTTGTTCTGCAGCAGGTGTGGCAGAAAGGCCTTGGTGCCATGCACCACGCCCCAGAAGTTGATCCCCATGATCCACTCGAAATCGCTGTAACTCAGCTCGGCAATACGTTGCGAGACGGCGACGCCGGCGTTGTTGATGATCAGGTAGGCGCTGCCGTGCTGGTGCAATACGTCGTCGGCAAAGGCGAATACGGCGGCGCGGTCAGCCACATCGAGGGTATGGCAGCTGATGCGGCGGCCGTGCCGGCTCAGCTCATTAGCGGTGCTCTGCAGGTTTGCCTCGTTGATATCTGCCAGGGCCAGGTCGCAACCTTCCTCGGCGAGCAGTTGGGCCAGTGCCCGGCCTATACCCGAGCCCGCGCCGGTGATCACGGCGACCTTGCCTGCCAGTGTTTGCATGGTAATTCCCTTTATTGATGCGGATCGGCAATGGGGCCGCAGCCAGGCGGGGCCCGCAGTCAAGCAGGGTAGTGCGGTGCCGGTGTGGGGGCAATGGGCTGGAGCCTGAATGTCGTGGGGCGCGATAGTTCGTGGCATGCGCTCTCAGCGATGGGCCAGCTCCGGCTGTTGCTGCAGGGTCTGGTTGAACAGCGCCACCCAGCGACTGCTGAACTGGCGGCCGGCAAGGTTGTTGATCTCCAGGATGGCGCGCAGCAGCGGGCGCTTGTTCAGGACTTGATGGGCGCGCTCGTGGGTGCGGGCGTCGAAGGTATCGACGATGCTGAGGATCAGTGCGCCCGGGCAGGTTTCGAGTTCGTTCAGGCCTTTGGGGTAGCCGTTGCCGTCGGCGTGCTCCTGGTGTTGCAGGCAGATTTCTGCTGCGGCGCGCCATTTCGGCATGTGCTTGAGCAGCTCGTGGGCCAGGCGCGGGTGCGACTGCATCTGACGGCGCTCTTCACGGTTGAGGTGCGCCTCCTTATGCAGCAGCTCCAGAGGCAGAAAGGCCATGCCGATATCGTGCAGGCAGATGGCGGCGGCCAGCTGGGCCGGTTGTTCCGGGCTGCCGCCGAGTCGGTTGAGCGCCAGGGCCAGGTCCAGCTGGCGTATGCCGCGGCCTTGCCAGTAGTGGGAGCGGCGTTCGCTGGCCTGCATCAGTTCGATAAAGAACAGCAGGTCGGCGTCCGCCTCGATGGCGTGGCGCTGGAGCAGTTCGTTGGCGCTGGGTTGCGCCGTCTGGCGCGCTTCGGGTGGGCGCGAGCTGGGGTCAAGTTGCTGCAGCAGGGCGCTGCGAAAACTGGTCTGCTGGGTGGCCGGGGCGGTGGCCAGTGCGCTCAACGCCTGGCTGAGGGCCTGGCTCTGTTGTGGGTTCAGCTGAGCCGCGGGGCCGCCCAGGGTCTGCTGGATCAGGGCCTTGAGGTGATCCAGGCTGAGCAGCAGGATATCGCCCAGCAGGCTGTCGAATTGCAGGTGCGATTCGCGCAGGCGGGCCAGTATGTCTTCCAGTGCTTGGGGGACCGGCATCAGTTGGGCGAGGCCTATATAGCCCAGGTTGCCCTTGAGGGTGTGCACCAGACGAAACAGCTCACGCAGGCGTTCGGCGTCGTCGGGGGCGTGCTCGAGTTCGATCAGCAGCTGTTCACAGCGCTGGAATTGTTCGGCGCTCTCCAGGCGGAAGTCCGCCAGCAGGTCGTCGGGTATTTCGCCGGGGTTGGGGGTGGACATGACCCTCTCCAGTGCGGCCTTGGCCGGCCAGGTGCCTGACTGAGTATAGGAAGGCTTGGCAAAAGCGCGTGGCCTGGCGGCTGCAAGTGGCGGCTTAACCATATATAATCCCGCGCTTTGCCGCGTTCTGCGGGGGTGGGGCGTCCGCTTCGGACCTTTTGCCTCGGCATAGACAGCGCAATTGCAGCACATGGCGCGTGCGTCAGCCGCTGCGGTTAACGGCCTGTCAGTCCGGCCATGAGCGTCGCCAGCAGTGCGGCCCAACGAATTCAAGACTCAAGAGAAGCGACCACCATCATGATGCGCAGCCATTATTGCGGCCAACTGAACGAGAGCCTGGACGGCCAGGAAGTCACCCTTTGCGGTTGGGTACATCGCCGCCGTGACCATGGCGGGGTGATTTTCCTCGACATTCGTGACCGTGAAGGTCTGGCCCAGGTGGTATTCGACCCGGATCGTGCCGAGACTTTCGCCACTGCCGACAAGGTGCGCAGTGAATATGTGGTGAAGATCACCGGCAAGGTGCGCCTGCGTCCGGCCGGTGCCGGCAATGCCAACATGGCTTCCGGCGCTATCGAAGTGCTGGGCTATGAGCTGGAGGTGCTGAACGAAGCGGAAACCCCGCCGTTCCCGCTCAACGAATACACCGACGTGGGCGAAGAAACCCGCCTGCGCTACCGCTTTATCGACCTGCGTCGTCCGGAAATGGCGGCCAAGCTGAAGCTGCGTTCGAGTATTACCAGCAGCATCCGTCGTTACCTGGATGACAACGGCTTCCTCGATGTGGAAACGCCGATCCTCACCCGTGCCACCCCCGAGGGTGCGCGTGACTATCTGGTGCCGAGCCGTACCCACGCCGGCAGTTTCTTCGCTCTGCCGCAGTCGCCGCAGCTGTTCAAGCAACTGCTGATGGTGGCTGGCTTCGACCGCTACTACCAGATCGCCAAGTGCTTCCGCGACGAAGACCTGCGTGCCGACCGCCAGCCGGAATTCACCCAGATCGACATCGAAACCAGCTTCATGGATGAGGCCGACATCATGGCCATCACCGAGAAGATGATTCGCCAGCTGTTCAAGGAAGTGCTCAACGTCGAATTCGGCGAGCTGCCGCATATGACCCTGGCTGAAGCCATGCGCCGTTTCGGCTCGGACAAGCCGGACCTGCGTAACCCGCTGGAGCTGGTGGATGTCGCCGACCAGCTCAAGGACGTCGACTTCAAGGTGTTCGCCGGCCCGGCCAACGATCCCAAGTGCCGCGTCACCGCGCTGCGTGTACCGGGCGGGGCGAGCATGCCGCGCAAGCAGATCGACGACTACACCAAGTTCGTCGGCATCTACG
>CAZOEC010000034.1:0-39458 GCA_964578635.1 uncultured Pseudomonas sp. | reverse complement strand
TGCTCAACAGCGTCAAGCAAGCCGCCGCCGACCCGAAATGGCTGGGCATGGCCACTGAAGGCTATGTGTTCGCGGCCCTGGTGTTCTGGATTTTCTGTTTTGGTATGTCGCGCTATTCCATGCATCTGGAACGCAAGCTCGACACTGGCCACAAGCGCTAAGTCGCTACCTAATTTAGGAAGTTTTGTGATGAGCGAAGCAATCAAACAGCCTGTGAGCCCTGAAGGCATTATTCAGATGCAGGGCGTGAACAAGTGGTACGGCCAGTTTCACGTACTCAAGGACATCAACCTCAACGTCAAGCAGGGCGAGCGTATCGTGCTGTGCGGCCCGTCGGGTTCCGGCAAATCCACCACCATCCGTTGCCTCAATCGTCTGGAAGAACACCAGCAGGGGCGCATCGTGGTCGATGGCGTGGAACTGACCAACGACCTCAAGCAGATCGAAGCGATCCGCCGCGAAGTCGGCATGGTGTTCCAGCACTTCAACCTGTTCCCGCACCTGACCATCCTGCAGAACTGCACGCTGGCGCCGATGTGGGTGCGCAAGATGCCCAAGCGCAAGGCCGAGGAAATCGCCATGCACTTCCTTGAGCGCGTGCGTATTCCGGAACAGGCCAACAAGTACCCGGGGCAGCTTTCCGGTGGCCAGCAGCAGCGTGTGGCGATTGCCCGGGCGCTGTGCATGAAACCGAAGATCATGCTGTTCGACGAGCCGACCTCGGCCCTCGATCCGGAAATGGTCAAGGAAGTGCTGGACACCATGGTCAGCCTGGCCGAAGACGGTATGACCATGCTCTGCGTGACCCACGAGATGGGCTTTGCCCGCACCGTGGCGAACCGGGTGATCTTCCTCGACAAGGGCGAGATCGTCGAAGAAGCCGAGCCGAACACCTTCTTCACCAACCCGCAGAACGAACGCACCAAGCTGTTCCTCAGCCAGATCCTGCACTGAGTCGTAGCCGTAACCAGAGAGGGAGCCTGCGGGCTCCCTTTTTTATGGCTGTGGTTTGCTGCCGCTCGCGGTTGTAGGAGCGGCCTTGGCCGCGATTGCTGCTGCCTCTGATTGCGCGGCGCTTTCCCGCAGGTTCGTCAAGCCTGGCGCATACGTCGGCGAAAGGCTCCGGGTGTTTCCTCACACAGCTGCTTGAACAGTTTGGCGAAGGTGGCGCGGTCGGCGTAGCCCACCTGGGCGGCGATCTGTTCCAGGGAATTGACAGGGTTGAGCAGGGCCTGTTGCGCGCTGCTGATGCGCAGGCGTTGCAGGTAATCGTTGGGCGTCAGTCCGGTGCCGGCCTTGAAGCGGCGCAGCAGGGTGCGGGGCGAGCAGCTGGCCTGGTCGGCCAGGCGCTTGAGGTCGATGGCTTCGCCCTGATGGCGCTGCATCCACTGCAGCAGGGTAGCCAGCTGGCTGTCCTGAACGGCCTGGCTGGGCAGCAGCGGCGCATAGCGCGCCTGGCTGCCGCGCTGGCTGTCGAATACCAGGGCGTTGGCCACCTGCCGGGCCAGTTCGGCTCCCGCTTGCTGGCCGATCAGGTACAGACACAGGTCCAGCCCGGCCTGGGCACCGCCCGAGCTGAGCAGATTGCCGTCATGACAGAGCAGTTGCTCGATCTGCAGTTCCACCTGCGGGAAGCGTCGGCGGAACTGCCCGGCCAGGGCCCAGTGGGTGGTGGCGCGGCGGCCGTCGAGCAGGCCGGCGGCGGCGAGCAGAAAGGCGCTGCTGCACAGGCTGGCGAGCTGCTGGCTGGTTGGGCGCTGGGCCAGCCAGGGCAGCAGCGCGGCATTGCTGCTCAGGGTGCTGTCGATGGCGCTACCGGTAGCCGGCAGCAACAGGCAGTCGGCCGTGGCGGCCAGGCTCAGGTCGCCGTCGACCTGGACCCGGGCGAAACCGAGATCGACCGCCTGGCCATCCAGGCTGAAGCGCTGCAGCTCGAATTCGGCGCGCCCGCACAGGCTGTTGGCCAGGGCAAAGGCATCCATGGCCATGCTCAGGCTGGAGCAGCGGGTTTGCGGGCAGACATACAGGGCGATCTTCGGCATGGGGGCGGGCCGCTAAAGAGTTTGGCGATTATTGACACAAAACTGTCTTTAGCGCCAATCGCGCGCCGGGGCTTTTGGCGCAATACTCAACCCAGTCCTAACCCGGAGCCTTACCCCATGCGCCATGCCAACGCCGAACTGATCACGCGTTTCTATCAAGCCTTCCAGCAACTGGATGCCGAGACCATGGCCAGCTGTTATGCCGAGGATGTGCGTTTCAGCGATCCGGTCTTTACCGACCTGCGCGGGACGGACGCCGGCGATATGTGGCGCATGCTCTGCGCCAAGGCTCAGGGCTTTTCCCTGACCTTCGAGGGGGTGGCGGCGGATGAGTACTCCGGCCGGGCGCGCTGGGTCGCCACCTATGTGTTCAGCCAGACTGGCAAGACGGTGGTCAACCATATCGAGGCCAGTTTCGTGTTTCGCGACGGCAAGATAGTCGAGCACCACGACCGTTTTAACCTGTGGCGCTGGACCGCCCAGGCCCTGGGCAGCAAAGGCCGTCTGCTGGGCTGGCTGCCGCCGGTGCAGAACGCCATTCGCCAGCAGGCGGCCAAGGGCTTGGCGGCCTTTCAGAAGAATCGCTGAGGGCGTCTCTGTTAAGCTCGGCGGTCTTTCCTGCTGGCTGCCGATCTGCGTGATGCCCGACGTAATCTGTGTCGATACCCCTGCTGCCGCCAAACCCTGGTTTGTCTACCTGGTGCGGGCGGCCAATGGCGCGTTGTACTGCGGCATCAGCGACGATCCGCACAAACGTTTTGCCAAGCACCAGAGTGGCAAGGGCGCGCGCTTTTTCCATTCCAGCCCGGCCCAGGCCCTGGTCTACACCGAGTCCTGCGCCAGCAAGGGTGATGCCCTGCGCCGCGAGCGGGCGATCAAGGCCCTGGCCAAGGCGGCCAAGGAAGCCCTGGTGGCGGCTGCTGTTATCGCTGTGGCTGATAACGCGCCATCAGCCTAGGCAGGTAGGCCGCAGCGCTGTGCAGGGTTAAGCTGGGAACTTACCTACAGTGGCGGAGCCCGTTATGCATGAGTTGATCCTGCACCATTACCCGACTTCACCCTTTGCCGAAAAGGCCCGCCTGATGCTGGGCTTCAAGCAGCTGTCGTGGCGCTCGGTGATGATCCCGCCGATCATGCCCAAGCCGGACCTGACCGCCCTGACCGGCGGCTACCGCAAGACCCCGGTGCTGCAGGTGGGCGCGGATATCTATTGCGACACCGCGCTGATCGCCCGCCGCCTGGAAGCGGAAAAATCCACCCCGGCGCTGTTTCCGGAGGGCCAGGAATTCAACGTTGCCAGCTTCGCCCAGTGGGCCGACAACCAGGTATTTCTGCATGCGGTAAGCCTGGTGTTCCAGCCGGAATCCATCGCGGCGCGCTTCGGCAAGCTGCCGCCGGAGTTTCTCAAGACCTTTATCGCCGACCGCTCGTCGCTGTTCAGTGGCGGTCTGGCGACGCGGATTCCGCTGGAAGTGGCCAAGCACCAGTGGCCGACCCTGATGGCACGGCTGCAGCAGCAGCTTGAGCGCGAGGCGGGGGACTTCCTGTTCGGCGAACCGTCGCTTGCCGACATCGCCATGGCCCACCCGCTCTGGTTCCTGCGTGGCACCCCGGTAACCGCCGGGCTGGTCGATGATTATCCGGCGGTGGCCACCTGGCTGGCCCGGGTACTGGATTTCGGCCATGGTTCGTTCAGCGAGATGAGCGGCGAAGAGGCGGTGGCCATTGCCCGCGACGCCAGCCCGGCGGCCCTGCCGGAGCAGGCCCTGGTCGACCCCAATGGTTTTGCTGTTGGCCAGCAGGTGGCGATTTCCGCCTGCGATTATGGTGTCGATGCGGTGGAAGGGGAGCTGGTGTTCAGCGGCACTGAAGAGCTGATCCTGCGCCGCGAAGATCCCCGCGCCGGCACAGTGCATGTGCACTTCCCGCGCATGGGCTTTGCCATCCGGGCGCTGTAAGCGCCAGCAACACGCGGCGCGCGCCGGGCGTTCAGTAAGCGGCGCGCATGGCCTGCGGGTTGTAACCGTGAATAAGGGTGCCCTTGATATTCAGCAGGGGCACGCCGCGTCCGCCCAGGGCCTTGAAGCGCGCATGGCCGGCGGCATCCTTCTCGATATCGACCTCGCGGTAGGCCACCCGGTCTGCTGCCAGCTGCTCGCGCGCCTTGGCGCAATAACCGCACCACTGGGTGGCGTACAGCACCACCTCGCCGGGCCGATTGGTCTGCGCCGGCTGCAGCCAGTTCTGCAGTTTGTCCCAGTTCTGATAGAGCGCCAGACAGGCCAGCAGCAGGATGATTTTCTTCATGGACGCTCCTTGGTCTCGGACGGGTCGGCTACGGCAGAGGCGTTTCGAACTGCGTGCGTTGCAGTTCTGCCAGGCTAAACGGGGCCGGGCTGTCCGGCCAGTCCAGCTGCAGACGTTCCAGTTCGCGGGCCAGCAGGCTCGCCACCAGCCAGTCGCGCAGCCAGCGATGATCCGCCGGGATCACATACCAGGGCGCTGCCGGGCTGTGGCTGGCGCTTAGCTGCTCGGCCCAGCGCTGTTGGCGCAGGTCGTATTCGCGGTAGCTCTGCAAGTCGCTGGCATGCAGCTTCCAGCGTTTGTGGGGCTTCTCGATCCGCTCGCGCAGGCGCTGATGCTGCTCGGTCCTGGAAATATGCAGGAAGCATTTCAAGGGATGCAGCCGTTGCTCTGGCCACTGGCTTTCCAGTGCGGCAATCGCCTGTTGCCGCGCCGGCAGTTCGGCGACGCTGCACAGCCCATCCAGCGGGTCGCTGATCAGGCCTTCGTAATAGCTGCGGTTGAACACCCCGAGCAGGCCGGGGCCCGGCAGGCGGCGCTGGTAGCGCCAGAGAAAGTCATGGCGCTGCTCGCAGGCATCGGGCTGGACAAAGCTGCGGATGCGCAGCCCTTGCGGGTCGAAGCTGCTGATCACCCGGCGAATGACGCCGTCCTTGCCCGAGCTGTCGGTGCCTTGCAGGATCAGCAGCAGGGCGTCGCGGCGATTGGCCCAGAGCATGCGCTGCTGGCGGTTGAGCCAGGGCCGCAGTTCGGCCATGGCCTGCTGGGCGCGACATTTGTCCAGACCGAAATCCCGCGCCGGGTCTTCCCCGAAGGGGGCCGCCGAGTCACACAGGCAGGCGTCCAGCAGGCTGTCCGGCAGGCGGGCCATGGCTTAGCCCTTGCGGCGCTTGAGTTGATCGGTCAACTGCGTCGGCAGGTTGCGAATCACCAGGGTGTCGCTGCTTTCGTCGTACTCGATCTTCGAGCCCAGCAGGTGGGCCTCGAAGCTGATCGACAGGCCTTCGGCGCGGCCGGTAAAGCGCTGGAACTGGTTGAGGGTACGCTTGTCCGCCGGGATTTCCGGCGACAGGCCGTAGTCCTTGTTGCGGATATGGTCGTAGAAGGCCTTGGGCCGCTCTTCGTCGATCAGCCCCGAGAGTTCGGTCAGGGTCATGGGCTCGCCCAGCTTGGCCTGGCTGCTGGCATAGCCGACCAGAGTCTTGGTCTTCTCGCGGGCCTGTTCTTCCGGCAGGTCTTCGCTCTCGACGAAGTCGCTGAAGGCCTTGAGCAGGGTGCGGGTCTCGCCGGGGCCGTCGACCCCTTCCTGGCAGCCGATAAAGTCGCGGAAGTATTCCGAGACCTTCTTGCCGTTCTTGCCCTTGATAAAGGAGATGTACTGCTTGGAGTTGGCATTGTTCTGCCACTCGGAAATATTGATCCGCGCCGCCAGGTGCAGCTGGCCCAGATCCAGGTGCTTGGCCGGGGTCACGTCCAGCGCCTCGTTGACCGCCACGCCCTCGCTGTGGTGCAGCAGGGCGATGGCCAGGTAGTCGGTCATGCCCTGCTGGTAATGGGCGAACAGCACATGGCCGCCGGTGGACAGGTTGGATTCTTCCATCAGCTTCTGCAGCTGCTCCACCGCCTGACGGCTGAATGCGGCGAAATCCTGGCCGCCGTCGAGGTAATGCTTCAACCAGCCGCTGAAGGGGTAGGCCCCGGACTCGGCATGGAAAAAGCCCCAGGCCTTGCCCTGCTTGGCGTTATAGCTCTCGTTGAGGTCGGCGAGCATATTCTCGATGGCCTGGGACGCGCCCAGCTCGGTATCCCGGGCATGCAGCACGGCGGGCGTGCCATCGGGCTTCTTGTCGATCAGGTGGACGATGCAGTGGCGGATCGGCATGGAGTACCTGGAAAGCAGATAGGGGAAAGGGTGTCAGAGTTTACCTGAGCTGCCTTGCTAAGGTGGAGCGCCGGTTCGGTTCTGTTTCTGGCTTGAAACGCTGGAAATTGCTACATAGAGTGGAGTGAGTGATTTCTACGACCAAGGATGGGCCGATGTCTTCTATTGCTTCCAGTGTCACCCTTCTTGAACCCGAACAACTCGCGCAGCTTGAGTCCCTGATTGATCAAGGGCTCTTCCAGCAGGCGCATACGCTCGCAGCTGTTCATGGGGACTATCGTCATTGGCGGGGTCCTGCTGCCATGGTGATGGCTTCGCGCCTATCTGCTCACCTTGGCGCTCCACGGCTGGGCGATATCCTGGCCTATCTTGGTTATCGACGTTATCCAGACGCCGCTGAAACGCGTCTGCGTTACGCGCGTTATCTTCTCGCCCGTCGCGGCCAGTTTCGCGCGTGGAGCTTTCTTCAGCAGTTCGGCAACTGGATGCCAGAGCCCCCGGCGTTACGTGCTGAGTGGCTTTCCTTTTCTGCTTACCTGTTTGCCCTGTTGCGCGACTTCACACGCAGCGCTGCATGTAGCGAGCAAGCCATTGCCCTGTCACCGGAAGATCCATGGCTGTTAGTGGAGCGTGCTTATTGCCTGGAGCAGGAGGACCGTTTTGCTGAGGCGCTTGGTTGTTGCGAGCAGGCCCTGCGCCTGGCACCTGGCTTACGGTCAGCGATTATCCAGGCGGCGCAGCTGGAGTGGCAGCTCAACCGTGAGGAGCAGGCGCTAGCTCGCTTGCGTAGTGGGGCTCAGGAATGTGAAAGCAGTGGCCTGTGCGCTCAACTGGTAGACCTGCTGATTGAGTGCGGTGAGCTGAACGAAGCTGAGCATTGGTTGGCACGTTCTGAGGCGCAATCACCCCTGTTGGAAAAAGGCTTGAGTCGTTGGTATGCCGGCAGACGCTGCGATATCGCTAGCCTGCGTGGTGCTTACGCACTGGCGGGTCAGTTGGCGTTGGAGGCCGGCGGACCTTTCTATACTAAGGTCGCTGAGCATCTGGAGAACCCACAAGGGCGGCGATGTTTACTGCCAGTGAGTTTTGTTCGGCAGCACCATATGACCTGCGCCCCGGCGACGCTTACTGCGCTCTCGGCATTCTGGGGCCGGCCGGTGACTCACTTGGAAGTTGCCGAGGAAATCTGCTACGACGGCACCTCTTACCAGGCTGAACGTGCTTGGGCTGAACGAAATGGCTGGTTGGTGCGTGAATTCACTGCTGATTGGGCCACCAGCTGCGCACTGATTGACCGTGGCCTGCCCTTTACCCTTTCTGTGCAATACACCGGCAGTGGTCACTTGCAAGCAGTGGTTGGCTACGACCAGCCGCGGGGAACCTTGCTTATTCGCGACCCCGGGTTACCGCAGTTCGGCGAGTGTCTGGGCGAGAGTCTGTTTACTGCGCAGCGTGCCTCGGGACCCCGTGGCATGTTGCTGCTGCCCGTTGAGCAGGCCAGTCGACTGGAGGGGCTGGAGCTTGCAGAGAGTCAGCTATGGGATATTTATTACCGGCTGCTCAGTGCCCTGGAGGTGCATCGTCGAGACGAAGCCTTGAGTGCATTCGAAGAATTACGCGCCATCGCCGCAGAGCACCGTCTATGCCTCCAGGCACAGCGTGCGTTGGGCTGGTATGACGGTCGCGAGATGCAAGTGCTTGAAGCCACTGAAGCGCTATTGCAACGCTTCCCAGATGATTCCAATCTGATTCTTTCCAAGGCCAGTTCGCTGAGTCTACTGCAGTCGCGTGGTGTGCAGCTGGCATGGTTGGCCCAGCACTGCCAGGCGCGATGGAGCGATCCGTTGATCCTTGTCCGGTATGCCAATTTACTGGGTGATGACGGCAGTCAGGGGGCCACTGTGCAGTATCTGCTGAGCCATGCTTTGCGCCAGGCTCCAGGGCAGGCCCCGGCATGGAACGCTTTGGCCAGCTTGCGCTGGGGTGAGGGGATGCGCGAGCAATCCTGCGAGTTGTATCGCTTTGCTGCCTGCCTGCACGCTACCAACGAGGGATACAGCAACCAATATTTTCGTGCCCTGCGTTGCCTGGGGCGCACAGAGGATGGGCTGCACTTCTTGCGCCAGCGTCAGCAGCAGCTAGGCGCTTTGGCTGCTGGCCCCAGCCTTACGCTGAGCGAATGCCTTGAAGAGTTGGGGGATGCTCATGCGGCTCGCCAGGTACTGGAACAGGCCCTCACGCTGCGCTCGCGTGACCCGGATCTATTGCTTGGTCTGGCAGATTTTTATGGGCGTAATGGTGAACTTGAACTGAACCACCAGCTGCTGTTGCGGGCCGAGTCGTTGAGCCGACGTGGTGCCTGGTTGCGTGCTGCCGTTATCTACAGCCAGCGCAGTGCAGGGGATCTTCAGCAGGCTCTGGTCTGGTGCCAGGAGGCGGCTGAACTTGAGCCATTGAATCTATCAGTGCATCGCCTTTATGCGCAGTTATTGAGGCAGTCGGCTGGCGAGGACGCCGTCGATACGTATGTGGATGCGCTTGCCATGCGCTTTGAGCATCATGCCGGCATTGCTGAGTTTGCTGTTGAGCGGGCGCGGCGGCGCTCTCTCGAAGCCGCCGAGTCTGCTTTACGCCGCCTTCTCCAAAGCCACCCACAGAATGCCTGGGCGTTGCGCGAGTTAGCTGTGGTTTTAGCTCGGATGGGGCGTAGTGATGAGGCGCTGAGCATGTGCATGCGGGCATTGGCTATTGATCCACAGGATACCTACTGCCACTCCACTCACGGTTTCGTCTTGTTGCAGGCTGGGCTGCGTGAAAAGGCTCAGGAGGCATTTCGTCAAGCGCTACAGCGCAGTGCGGACAATGATTACGCCAGCAATATGCTGCTCGATACCTGTGCCAGCCAGGACGATGCTTTGCAGTGTTTGGACTTTGTCCACGTCGAGCTAACTCGCCAAGTGACCTTTGGCGATGGTTGGCTGGCTTATCAGCAGCAGGCGCAAAAGCTCTTGGAGCCGCAGGCATTGTTAGACCAGCTTGGCGAAGCCTTGCGACAACGCCCTGATCTTTGGCAGCTGTGGGTGGTGGTGGCTCGTCAGCAGGTCCTTCAGGGCCATATCGAACAAGCCGAGGCGCTCTTGCAGTCTGCCGTTGAGCGCTTTCCACTGATGCCTCGTCTTGCACTGGAGCGCGCCCAACTGCAGAAAAACCAGGGGCAACTCATCGAGTGCCGCGCGACGTTGCAAGATAGTTTCCGTATCAATCCCTTGTGGACACCGACTGTTCGTCTCTATGTGGAAAGCCTGCTGGATGAAGGAAATAACCTGGCCGAGGCCGAGGCCCTCTTACGCAGTGTGCTTAGCCGGACACCAGACAACAGCGAGTTGCGCGCTTATCTGAGCTATGTACAAGGCGAGCGCGAGGCATACGGCGAAGCTGTTCTGGAGGCCGAACGTATTCTGCGCGATGAGCCTGGTAACGCCTGGGTATGGAATCAGTTAAGGCGTTACAGCGCAGCGTTAGACGATGCAGGACAGCCTTTGCGGCTTGCTTGCGAACTGGTCGTGTCGCGCGCCGGTGATGCGGATGCCTGGTTGGCATTGGCCGAGCATGAAGAGGACAGTTCCGGGCGCGAGCGCGCCTTGCGTGAAGCGTTGAAGTTCAATCCGCGCCACCGTGACGTACACGAAAAACTGTTGGATTTGCTGCTGAAAGCCGAGCGTTACGAGGAGCTGCATGAGCTGCTGGTGGCACCCTGCTGGGGCGGCGCGACTCCGGCAGAATTAGCGATTTTCGGGCCGCGGGCCCTCTATAGCAGCGGTAAGCACGATGCCGCGATGGAAGACTTGCGGCAGTTACTTGCGCGCCACAGAAACAGTTTTGACGCATGGCGGGATCTGGCTGATTGGCAAGACAGTGCCGGTCTTTACTCCGACTATGTCTACTCGGCCAAGGAGATGGTGCGCCTGGAGCCTAAATTAGCCATTTCCCATGGTTTTCTTGGGCATGCGCTGTTGCTCAATGATCAAAGCGAGCAGGCGTTACTGTCGTTCTCACAGGCTTTTAGCCTTGATCCCGGTTATACCTTTGCCGGCCTTAACGAGTTCGACTTGCTGTTGAAGTACGGCCGTCGCGATGACTGTCGTTCTGTGTTGGAGCTCCTGCTGGAGGTACCCAATCCTGCTCCGCCCTCGGTACTGCTAAGGGGCCTGGATTTCGCTCAGGCTTATGACGATCAACAACTTAAGCGGCGGGTTCTTGATCCGTTATGCCGGGATGAGATTAACGCTGAGGCTTGGGCTGATGTGCTCAAGAGGTTTGCCTCAGCAGATCGCGACCCTGAGTTATGGGGCATTGTGGACCAGGCGGCTTCTGAAGGCGCTTTGCATCATGCTGCAGCGCTGTTCTGGTTAAAGCGCGAAGATGCTCGTTGGTGGCCTGGATCACTGTGGAAAGGGTTTTGCCGACTACTGCCTAACGATTCCAGGCATGCGGCAAAGCATGCCATGTTGGATTTGTTGGCTGAGCGCGAAAATGCCAGCCACCTGCTGGTGCGCACGCTGCGGGCCTGCCGTGAGGGAATGCGCAACGATGGCATGATTTGGGGCATGGCCAGCTACGCATTGGCTAATCAGGCTCAGTATTCGTCGATGCTTTATTGGTTATCGGATTGGGCGCAGCGTTCGGATATCCCCGAATGGGGGCTGAATAATCTGGCATTGGGTTTGCGTGCGCTTGGGCGCGATGAACTGGCCGCGAGCGTATCCCATCGCTCGCTTGAGCACATGCCTGATAACTACGAAGCCATGATCTGGCTCGCTACGGATGCTGCCAAAAAACAAGATATGGAGGCTTTGCGGGAGTGGCAGTTGCGCTACCAGAATGCACAGTTACGCCCTTATTTTGCGTGCATGCAGCATATGCTGGATGGCTATGCCGAGGCCGTGACTCAAGGTGATAGCGCCCAGGCGGTTCGACACTTTGCGAATGCCAAGACAGTTGCTCAAGGTGGCAGACATAGCGCTTATCGGCGCTTGCGTCGGCATTTGGCGTACCGCCTGGCATTTGGTCGGTGTACCCCTGTCTTGCTGGCCCCATGGCGTTATTTGCAACTGCGTTTCGAGTAACTTGCTCCGTAGCAATGGCCCTTACTCAGGTGCTGCGCTGTTTTTCGCTTTAAGGCCGTGAAGCCGCTCAACGACATAGCGCAGATGTATATGCAGCTCGTACAGCTCACTGGAATAGGACAGTGGCACTTCGACCCGTGCCAGCTCGTCTTCCAGGCGCTCCAGTCGGGCGATTTCGGTGTCCAGGTCGTTTGACAGCTTGCCCTTGTACAGTTGCTGGTCGATCTCGCGCAGGTGCTTGTACCAGCGGTAAATGCGCGCACGGATGCGCCACTGGTAGATCGGCCCGATGGCCTTGAACAGCGGGAACAGCAGCACCAGCAGCGGAATGGCCAGGATGATATAGCGGTCGGCCAGCGAGGCGATGCGAAACGGCAGGTAGCGCTGCAGGATCGGCAGGCCCTTGTCGTAGTAGTAATCGGCTTCGGCCAGGGTGTTCAGCGACAGCGGCGGCTTGGCCGGGTAACTGCCGGCCGGGTCGAGCAAGCTGCCGTTTTTCAGCACGGTTTTCGCCGCTTCGAGAATCAGCGGCGTGAGTGACGGGTGGAACTCCTCGCCGGCTACCAGGGTGGCGACCGGGCCGAGGGTTACGATGTCGCGATCCGGGGTGTTGTGCGCCATATCGAGCATGCCTTCGCCCACCTGCAGCTGGCTCAGGTACGGCAGGCGCGCCAGATAAGCCTCGGTGCGCCGTAGGCTGACCAGCTGCAGCCTGGGCTCGGCGGCCAGGCGCTTAATCAGCGGGTTTTCCGCAGGGCCGACAAAGAAGGCAGCGTCCAGTTCGCCAGCCACCAGCGCATCGGCGGCGCGGCTGCCGCCCAGCTGCTGCCAGCGTTTTGGGTACTGCGCAGGTTCAATACGATTGGCCGCGAACAATGCCGCGGTCACCGCCTGGGTGCCGCTGCCCTGGGAGCCGACAGCCAGGCGCAGCTTTATCAGATCGGCCAGGCGCTCGAACTTGACCTTGTCAGCGAGAAACAACCACAACGGCTCGCGATACATCACGCCCAGGCCGCTCAGCTTGGCGCGAGCCTCGTCGCTCAGGGTCAGCTCCTGGCCACTCTGCACCAGCGCCAGCTCCACTTCACCCTTGCCGAGTTTACCCAGGTTGTCCTCGGAGCCTGCGCTTTCAACCAATTCCAGGTCGAAGCCCTGCAACTTCAGTTCAGCCTGCAGACGCTCGCCAAACGCATGGTAGCCACCACCCACGGCGCCGGTCGCCATGCGTGCATGCATGGGTGGCGGCGGAGCGGCGAAATAGAACAGCGCGCCGACCAGCCCGGCCAGCACCGGCACTATCCACAGGTTGGTGAGGATCAGAATTTTCAGGTCATGGAGAATGCGGCGCATGGTCAGTCCTTGTCATTAGCTGGGCTCAGGATAGCCGCAATGACCAGCCAAGCTAAATGCCTTGCGTCTTCGGATCAGCTGCTTACGCCAGCCAGGCGCATGCTGCGCTGCTCGCGCCAGCGGTCAAGTAACCCGAGCACAACCAGCAAACCCAAGGCATAGCCGGCATCCATGCCCAGCATCAGCAGCACCAGGCTGCACAGCAGTGCACTGAATGCGGCCAGAGCGCGCCAGATACCGCGCAGCAGCACCCAACCGGCGGCCATGCTCAGCAGGTAGATAACCACGAAGTTGCCATTGGCGTAGCGGATCAGGTCGTCCACCGTCAGGTCGAGCAGGGTGGCCAGGCTGGCGCACAGGGCGCAACTCAGGATCACCAGCAACAGGGCGCGAGCCGGTACGCCGTGCTGGTTGCGCTGGGCCAGGCTGGTTGGCAGCTTGCCCTCGTCGGCCAGGCTCCAGATCAGCCGGGCGAAGCCCTGCATATAGACGTTCATCGAGGCGAAGCAGGCCAGATAGCCCACGGTGGCGGCGATCCAGCGCGCTTTTTCGCCCAGCAGCAGGTCGAGCATACGCGGCATGGATGCAGCATCGGTCTGCACATCGCCGTAGGTATGCAGGCTCAGCACCGCCACTGAACAGGCCCAGTACACCAGGCCGGCCAGCAGCACGCCAAACAGCAAGGCCAGGGGGAAGTCGCGCTCGGGATTTTTGAATTCTTCGCCCATATGGGTAAAGGCCTCGATGCCGACAAAGCACCAGAACATCACCCCCAGCGCCGCCGGCAGCAGATGCCAGGAGCCCTGGATGGGCGGCAGCAGCGGCTGGCTGGCGACGGGCAGCTCGCCGACCCACCAGATCAGCCCAATGGTGGCGATAATCGCCACGGCGATCGCGCCCTGAATCATTCCGCTGGCTTTGGCCGGGCGCTGGCCGAGCAACAGCATGGCGGCGAGGGTGGCCAGTTGGATCGCCAGGGCCTGGCCACGGCTAAGATCGAACAGCGCCTGCCAAAAGCCGCTGGCGATATTCAGTGCCGCCGGCAAACCCACCGGCAGCACGGCAAGAAACAGCAGCGCACTCAAGCGCTCCATGCGTGCCCCAAAGGCGCGGCCGATCAGATGCGGCGCGCCGCCGGCATGGGGGAAGTGGCGGCCCAGCTGGGCAAAGGTAAAGGCCACCGGCAGCACCAGGGCGATCAGCAGCATCCAGGCCCATAACGACGCCTCGCCGGCAGCGGTGGCGGCCAGCGCCGGGATCACAAAAATCCCGGTGCCCAGCAGCGAGGTGCTCAGCAGGCCAATCCCTTGCAGCAGGCCCAATTCCTGATTTAGACGACTCATGTTGTATGCTCTGCGGTTTCGTTCGCCATGTTAAATCGCCCACCTAATTGCAGGCAGCTGGCGAAGCGTCGGCTTTTACCGACGAGTTGGCGCAACTGGCCGTCAAATTGCCTTTTCCGAGAGCCCCGCGTGGACAAGTTCGATCAGCAGATACTCGCCCTGTTACGCGCCGATGCGCGTTTACCCGTCAGCCAGATCGCCCGCGAGGTCAACCTGTCGCGCTCGGCAGTCAGCGAGCGGATTCGTCAGCTGGAACACAGCGGCGTGATCGGCGGTTACCACGCCCAGGTGGCGCTGCCGGGTGAGCCGGCAATCAAGGCCTATCTGGAACTGTTCTATCAGGGCGGGCGCTGCGAACACTATGTCGAGCTGATGCGCGTGTTCCCCGAGGTGCGCCGTTGCAGCGGCATCAGCGGTGAGACCGATATGCTGGTGTCCATCGAAGCTGCGTCGATGCAGCGCCTGAGCGAGATTCGCGGCGAGATAGAAAACTTCCCCGGCATGCAGAAAGTGAAGACCCATATGGTGGTCAAGGATTGGGTGTTCTAAGCATGCGCATTCTGCACACCTCCGACTGGCACCTCGGCCAGCACTTTATGGGCAAGACCCGCCAGGCCGAACATCAGGCCTTCTGCGCCTGGCTAATCGAGCAGGTGCGCGAGCAGGCGGTGGATGCGGTGCTGATTGCCGGCGATATCTTCGACACCGGCGCGCCGCCCAGCTATGCCCGCGAGCAGTACAACCGCTTTATCGTCGAGCTGCGCGGTACCGGCTGCGAGCTGGTGGTGTTGGGCGGCAATCACGATTCGGTGGCCATGCTCGGTGAGAGCAAGACGCTGCTGGCGCAGTTGGGTACCCGAGTCATTCCCGGCGTCTGCGAGCAGCTGGATGAGCAGCTGCTGGTGCTGCATAAGCGGGACGGTTCGCCCGGTGCGATTCTCTGTGGCATCCCCTTTATCCGCCCGCGCGACGTATTGCTTAGCCAGGCCGGACAAAGTGCCCAGGACAAACAGCAGTCGCTGCAACAGGCGATCCAGCAGCATTATCAGGGCCTCTATTCCCTGGCCGAGGCCAAGCGTGCGGAGCTGGGCGGCGACCTGCCGATAATCGCCACGGGGCATCTGACCACTGTGGGGGCCAGCGCCAGCGATTCGGTGCGTGAGATCTATGTCGGCAGTCTGGAGGCCTTTCCCACCAGCGCCTTTCCGCCGGCGGCCTATATCGCCCTGGGGCATATCCACCGCCCGCAGAAGGTCGGCGGCCTGGAGCATATCCGCTACTGCGGCTCGCCGATTGCCCTGAGCTTCGATGAGGCCAGGCAGCAGAAGGAAGTGCTGTTGGTGGAACTGGATGGCAGTGGTTTGCGCCAGATCTGCGCGCTGCCGGTGCCGCGTTTTCAGCCGCTGCTATCGCTGCGCGGCTCGCTTAAAGAGCTGGACGTGCAGATCAGGCAAGCGGCGGAGCAGGGCAGTGTCGAGCAGCCGGTGTGGCTGGAAGTGCTGGTGGGCAGCGACGATTACCTGAGCGACCTGCAACTGCGTATCGCCGCGCTGTGCGAGGGCTTGCCGGTGGAGGTGTTGCGTATCCGCCGTGAGCGCGGCAATGCCAGCGCCAGGCTGCTGGGCCAGGCCAAGGAAACCCTGGATGAGCTAAGCGTCGAGGATGTATTCGCCCAGCGCCTAAGCAGCGAAAGCTTGGACGCAACCGAGCAGCAGCGCCTGCTGGGGCTGTATCAGCAAGTGGTAAGCGAGCTGCGCGAGGGCGAGCTATGAAGATCCTTAGCCTGCGCCTGAAAAACCTTAATTCGCTCAAGGGCGAATGGAAGATCGACTTCACCGCCGAACCCTTTAAGGACAACGGCCTGTTTGCCATTACCGGGCCGACTGGCGCGGGCAAGACCACGCTGCTCGACGCCATCTGCCTGGCCTTGTACCACCGCACGCCACGTATGAGTACGGTGTCGGCCAGCGCCAACGAACTGATGAGCCGGCACACCGCCGACTGTCTGGCCGAGGTCGAGTTCGAGGTCAAGGGCGTGGGCTATCGCGCCTTCTGGAGCCAGCGCCGCGCCCGTGACAAGGCTGATGGCGCGTTGCAGGTGCCCAAGGTCGAACTGGCCGCTGCCGATGGCCAGATCATCACCGACAAGATCAATGAAAAGCTGCGCGAAACCGAACGCCTCACCGGCCTGGATTTCGAGCGCTTTACCAAATCCATGCTGCTGGCCCAGGGCGGTTTTGCCGCCTTTCTCGAAGCCAACGCCAACCAGCGCGCCGAGCTGCTGGAAGAGCTGACTGGCACCGATATCTACGGGCAGATTTCCCAGCGGGTGTTCGAGCAGTGCCGCGAGGTGAAAGTGGCTCTCGATCAGCTGCGCGCCAAGGCCGAAGGCGTCGAGTTGCTCAGCGAGGAGCAGCGTATTGAGCTGCAAGTCCAAGCTGAACAACTGGCTATTGATGAGGCCGCGCTCGGCGCACAGCAAACCGAATTGCAGCGCCAGCGCCGCTGGAGTGAGGAGCTGAGCAAGACCCAGGCTCAGTTGTACGCCAGCCAGCAGGCCGAGCAGGCGGCGCAGCAGGCGTTACAGCAAGCCCAGCCGCAGCTGGCGCAACTGGCCGCTAGCGAGCCGGCGCTGCGTTTGCAACCGCTGCACCATGACTGGCAGCAGGTCCGCCAGAGCCTGACGCAGACCGAGCAGGGCCTGCAGCAGAATGCCGCCGAACAGCGCCATGTTGAACAGGCAATTGCCGAGCACAGCTGGCAGGCCCGCGAACTTAGCGCCCTGCTGCTTGCCGATTGCCAGGCGCAGCGTCAGCAGCTGGCCGAGCGCCTGCAGCAGTTGCAGCAACAACTGGCCGCGCAGCCGCAACATGGCCGTCTGGGTGAGCAGCTGGGCAGTTGGGGCGAGCAGCTTAAGGCGCGCCAGCAACTGGCCGAGGAAATCGCCCAGCTGCTACTGAGTCAGCAGCAACTGCAAGACAGCATCGCCGCCCTGCAGGCGCAGCTCGGCCAGCAAGCTGAGCAGCTCGGCAGCGAACAGCTTCGCCTGCAGCAGGCCCGCGAGCAGGAAGATGCCGCGCAGCAGCAACAGCAGGCGCTGCTGGCCGGGCGCAGTGAGGCGACCCTGCGTGAGCGCTGGCAGCAGCTGCATATCCAGGGCGGTGTACTGACTCAGCTGGGCGAATTGGCCACGGCCGGGCAGCGCCTGACCGCCGAGCAAACGCAACTGGCCAGCGCCATAACGCAGCTGCGCGAACAGCATCAGGCCAAGGGTGCCGAGGTGGTGCAGTTGCGCCTGAGCTACAAGGACCTGCAGCAACAGGTGCAGGCCCAGGAAAAACTGCTGGAGCAGGAGCAACGCATCCAGGCCCTGGAAGCCCATCGCGCCCAGTTGCAAGCCGGTGAGGCCTGCCCGTTGTGTGGCTCCGAATCGCACCCGGCGATCAGCGCCTACCAGGCCCTGGATGTCTCGGCGACCAAGGCGCTGCTCAGCAGCAAGCGTAGCGAGCTGGAGGCCCTGACCGAACAAGGTCGGCAACTGGCCGGCGAGCTGGAAAAACTCGCCGCGCGCCTGGAGCAGCAACAGCAGCAGTTTGAGCGTGGCCAGCAGACCCAGGCCGAGCAGGGCGAGCGCTGGCAGGCGCTTAGCGCGCAGCTGGAAAACCCATTAAGCGATGCCGTTGCCCTGGCCGAGCAGCAGGCGCAACAAAGCGTTGAGCTGCAACAACTGCAGCAGCAACTTGAGCAACTGCAACAGCTCAACAGCCACCTCGAACAACGCCTGCAGGCGCGGTTGGGGTTGCAGCAACTGTGCAGCGAGCTGGAACAGCAGCAGGCGCTTAACCGTCTGCAACTGCAGCAACGCCAGGAGCAGGCGGAGCAGGTCCAGTTACGCCTGCAGCAGTTGCTGGGTCTTGCCCAAGAGCGTAACGAAAGCCTAAGCCAGGCCTTGGCCAGCTTCGGCTATCAGCTGCCGGACGACGCCAGCGCCTGGCTCACCGAGCGCCAGGCCGAGTGGCAACGTTGGCAGCACAATCAGCAGCAGAGCCTGGATTTACAGCGCGAACTAAGCGAGCTGGATTATGGCCTGCAGGCTGCTGTGCAGCAGGCTCAGCTCTGGCAACAACGCTGGGGTGCGCTGGGTTTGGCCGATCAACCGACTTTGGCCAAGCCCGCCGATGCTCAGGCGGCTTTGCAACAGGCACAGGTTCAGCTGGAAGAGGCGCAGCGCCGTCAGCAGCAGTTGGCCGGTAGCCGTCAGGCTTTGGCCAATCGCCTGCAGGAGGAACAGCTGCGTCTGCAACAGGCCCAGCAGCAGTGGACAGCCGCTCTGGCCACCAGCCCCTTTAATACCGAGGCCGATTTTCTGGCTGCCTTGCTTGATGAAGCTCAGCGTGCCGCGTTGCAGCAATTGCGTCAGCGCCTGGATAAAGCCCTGAGCGATGCCCAGGCCCTGGCCAGTGCCGCCGCGCAGCAATTGGCCGCGTTGCAGGCCAGCCCGGCAACCTCACTCGACCTTGCGCAACTGGATGAGCAACTGCTCGCCCTTAACGCCCAGCTCAAAAACCTAAGCGAGCGCCAGGGCGAAATCCGCGCCCAGTTGCAGGGGGATGATGCGCGCCGGCAGGGTCAGCAAAGCCTGTTTGCGGCTATCGGTGCCAAGCAGGGCGAATACGATCTATGGCAGCAACTCAATAGCCTGATCGGCTCGGCCGATGGTGCCAAGTACCGCAAGTTCGCCCAGGGCCTGACCCTGGATCATCTGGTCTATCTGGCCAACCAGCAGCTCGAACGTTTGCACGGCCGTTACCAGTTGGCGCGGCGCAGCAGTGGCGAACTGGAGCTGGAGGTGATCGACACCTGGCAGGCTGATGCGGCGCGTGACACCAAGACCCTGTCCGGCGGTGAGAGCTTTCTGGTCAGCCTGGCTTTGGCCCTGGCGCTGTCCGATCTGGTCAGCCACAAGACCAGCATCGACTCGCTGTTTCTCGACGAAGGCTTCGGCACCCTGGACGGCGAAACCCTGGAAGTGGCCCTGGATGCCCTGGATAACCTTAACGCCAGCGGCAAGATGATCGGCGTGATCAGCCATGTCGAGGCGCTCAAGGAGCGCATCCCGGTGCAGCTCAAGGTGCACAAGGGTGTGGGCATGGGTTACAGCGGGCTGGACAGGCGCTTCGCGGTAGAGCGATAAGGCCTATCCGGCCAGGCTTCGGCGCGCCTGACCGGCGTCGGCCTGCTAAAGCGGCGTCGCGGCGATGAACTTCACCACCACCTCGGCAAGCCGTTCGCCCTGGTCTTCCTGGAGGAAATGCCCGGCATTGACGATAGTGGTGTGGGCCTGGCCGCGGGTGCCGGGGATCCGCTTGTGCATCAGCTTGTCGCCGCCGGCGGTGATCGGGTCCGAGTCGCTGAAGGCGGTCAGGAAGGGTTTTTGCCACTGGCCGAGCACCTGCCAGGCGGCGCGGTTCTTCTCGCTGGCGGGGTCGTCCGGGGTGATCGGCACCAGCAGTGGGAACTGGCGGGCACCTTCCTTGTAGCGTTCATCCGGATAGGGCGCATCGTAGGCGTCGATCACGGCCTGGGGCAGGGGCGTGACGGTACCGCCCTTGAGCACCCCGCCGGCGGGGAATAGCGGTACCTCCTGGGAGAATTTCTGCCAGTTGCTGAAGGCCTCGCCGGGCGCATGGTCGCCGGTCGGCAGCATGGTGTTGGCCGCCACCACCCGGGCGAAACGCCCGGGGTTTTCCGCCACCAGGCGCAGGCCGATCAAGCCGCCCCAGTCCTGGCAGACCAGGGTGATACGCTCGAGCCGCAACTGGTCGAGCAGCGCCTGCATCCAGTCGACGTGGCGTTGATAGCTATAGTCTTCGCGGCGGGTCGGCTTGTCGGAACGGCCGAAACCGACCAGGTCGGGGGCAATGATCCGGTGCCCGGCATCGACCAGGATCGGGATCATCGTGCGGTACAGGTAACTCCAGGACGGTTCGCCATGCATCAGCAGCACGGGATCGGCCTCGGCGGGGCCCTCATCGAGGTAGTGCACGCGCAACTGACCGCCTTCGCCATCGTCGACCATCAGGTAGTTTGGGTTGAACGGATAGCCGGGAAGGTCGGCAAAACGACTATCGGGGGTTCGTAAAAACTCCATGGTTCGTTCCTCGTGGGGGCAGTAGGCGAGAGTTACTTCACACCCTCTAAGCTTGCTCTTGGCTGGCGCTGCCAGGCAGCGAATCAGCCGTGCTGAAACAGGTGCATAACTTGGACGCGAGTCCGTGCACAATGCTTGAGCGGGGCGCAGGCTAGGCGAGCGTGGACAGCCGACTGCCGCTAAGGCTAGTACAACCATTCAACCCAGGATCGCCAGTGATCGTCGTATTTCTAGTTAACACCCTGATCGTGGTAACCGTGGTGGTCATCCACTACGAGTTCCTCTATCGGCTGACATTGCTGCTGCCGCGCATTCAGGTGCCCCATCGCTTTCGCATCGTGCTGGGGGTCGGTGGCGCTCTGCTGGCCCATGCGCTCGAGGTGTGGATATTCGCCATCGCCTACTACCTGATGCACCGCGCCGATGGCTGGGGCTACCTGGAAGGCAACTTCGACGGCAGCTTGATGGACGCCGTGTATTTCTCCTTCACGATCTTCACCACCCTCGGCTTCGGCGATATCCAGCCGCACGGTGATCTGCGTTTTCTTACCGGTATCGAATCACTCACCGGGCTGGTGCTGATTACCTGGAGCGCGTCATTTATCTTCGTGGAAATGCAGCGGTTCTGGGATGCCCGATAGAGCGGGGCGTTGTCGCTCCGCCATCCGCGCTAACAGGATTGTCCGTTGGTAAGCGGCCCATACAGGCGCATGATCGTGCTTCACCCGGACGAGTATTGCCGCATGGCCAAGCCTCCTGCTGTTCCTCCTTCTGCCTCCGCGCTGGGGCGCTTTCTTACCCTGGCCGGCACTGCCACGCGTATCGGTGGTGGCCTGCTGGGGCAAAGCCTGCGTCCTGGGCGTAGCGGCATCGACTGGCAGCCGGTGGGCGACCTGCTCGGCGATGTGCTGGGGCAGATGAAGGGCCCGGTACTCAAGCTCGGGCAAATGGCGTCGCAGTGGCAGGACATCCTCCCTCCGCCCGTGGCGGCGGCCCTGGGCCAGCTGCAGAACCGCGTACCGGCCTTGCCCTTCGAGGCGCTGCAGGGTCATTTGCAACAGGTGTATGGCGCGGACCTGGGGCAGTTCTTTCAGCAGATCGACGAGCAGCCCTTTGCTGCCGCCTCCCTGGGCCAGGTGCACCGTGCAGTGGCCCTGGATGGACGGGTGCTGGTGCTCAAGGTGCAGTACCCCGGAATTGCCGAGATCTGTGCGGCGGATCTGCGCCAGCTGCGCCGTTTGCTGCCGCTGGGGCGCTTGTTCCGTGCCCCGGCCAAACAGTTGGAAGGGGTGTACCAGGAGCTGGTGGCGGTGATCACCGCCGAGCTGGACTACCCCGCCGAGATGCAGCAATTGCAGCGTTTTCGTCAGCACTTCGCCGACTGGCCAGGCTTGCGTCTGCCGCAGCCCCAGGAAGACCTCTGCCGGCCCGGGGTGCTGGCCCTGAGCGAGGAGGCGGGCCTGCCCTTTGCCGAGGTCAGCCAGGCCAGTGCCGAGGTGCGCGAGCGCCTGGCCCTGACCCTGGTGCGTTGGCTGAGTGCTCAGGCCTTCGAACTGGGCCTGCTGCATGCCGATCCGCATCCGGGCAATTTCGCCTACACCGCCGCGGGTGAGCTGGTGGTATACGACTTCGGCTGTGTACAGGAACTCTCTGCAGAACTGCTGGCTGCCTACACCCAGACCTATCAGGCCCTGCAGGCCCGCGACGGCGAACAACTGGAAAGCGCCTTCCAGGCCCTGGGCACGCGCCAGCCGCAATCGACCACGCCCTATGGTTTGTACCGTCAGCTGCATGGCCTGCTCGGGCCGTTGTTGCAGCCCGGTGCGCACTGGGATTTTGCCGCCACGCCCTTGCATGAGCAGATCCAGCGCCTGCTGCCCGATGTACTGGGCGCGCTCGGCAGCCTGCAGCCGGCCCCGGCCACCTTGCTGGTCAACCGCACGCTGGAAGGCCACTACTGGAACCTCAGCCGCCTGGGCGTGGCGCTGCCGGTGGCCGATTTGCTGCAGGTGCAGATGGCCGCGCGCTGAGCTGCCGATCGGGCTGCTTAGGGTTTGCGGCGGGTGACCAGACTGGGCGCTAACGTATCAGCGGTTCATCGGGCTGCGCGTCTGGGACTTCCAGCTGATAACGGCCCTGTTGCAGATCGTCGAAGTAGCGCTGGTAGCGGCCGCTGTCGCGATAGTGCTGCAGGCGCTTGTTGAAGCGTGCGAGCAGCGCCGGGCTGCCTTCCAGGCTTTTCGGCAGCATCAGGTAGCTGAGGTTGACCAGCAGCGGTTTGGGGTGGTGGGTGATCTTGGCCATATCGGCGTCGTTGAAGTGATTACGCAGGGCGGCATAGCCCACGTTGATTTCCTGCGGATAGAGCACCACCCGCTCCTTGAGCAGCTTCTCGAAGTTCTGCATATCGCTGGAAACCCGCTCCATCTTCACCTTGTCCTCGGCGAGAAAGGCATCGAAGGCCGGGCCGTAGCTGTATTCCAGGCCGCCGCCGAGGGTCATGCCGGTAAGGTCGTCAAAGTGCTGCCAGTCGAAGGGCAGGCTTTTCAGGTGAAAGAACACGAACTGCTCGTCGAGCAGCGGCGCGCTGAAGAGAAAGTCCGCCTCGCGCTCGGCCTTGTGCATCCATACCGCGCTGGCGTCGAAACGCCCCGCCGCAGCGGCGGAATAGGCGCGGGGCCAGGGCAGAAACTGGAAAGTGACGCGATAACCCTCATCGGCGAACAGGTCGCTGATCAGGTGGGCGATCACGCCGTTATGCTTCAGCTCGCTGGACAGATAGGGCGGCCAGTCGCCGACGCTGATATTCAGCACACGCTGTTCATTGGCCTGGGCCGCCAGGCTCGGCAGCAGGCACAGTGCGACGAACAGATTCTTCCACTTCATTAAAACCCCTTGGTTGCAACCGGGATTACGGCGATGCGCCTGGTAGTGGCGCAGTATTACCACCTCGGTGGCAAGGATGAAATGCCATCAATGCTTCATCAAAGCGTCATCCTGCGGGTGAAGACTGCTGCGGATTTGTTCAATCCCCATGTCTTTGCATAAGGATAGTTGCTGTGCTGCGAATCCCTACATTTTGTGCGCTTTTGGCCCTGGCTCCGTTGGTTACGGCAATGGAACTGAAACCTCTTGCGTTGTACCAGAGTGGCTTTGCCGCCGGCACCGAAATTGTCAGTGTGCAGGCCTCGAGTATGCGTGTGATTGTGTCCAACAGCGCCGAAGGCCTGGTGGATATTCTGCAACTCGACCCGGCCAAGGGCCTCAATCGCATTGCCCGGCATAACCTGGTGGCGGCAGGCGCGGGGGAAATCACCTCGGCGATTTTCCACCCCAGCGAAGACCTGTTTGCCGTGTGCATCCGCAACAGCGATGGCCTGAAAAACGGCCGGGTCGAGTTCCGTGCGGCGGCCGATGGCAAGCTGCTTAATACCGTGGAGATTGGCATCTGGCCGGACAGCCTGGCATTTTCGCCCAAGGGTGATTTTGTCGTGGTGGCCAACGAAGGCGAGGGCTATGTGCGCGACGGCGAGGGCTTTCGCAGTGGCGAGGGCTCGATCAGCCTGATCGACCTGCGCGGCGGCGTGGCAGCCGCCAAGCACAGCCTGATCACACTGCCGGATCTGGCCGGCGTCGAGGGCGCGACCCAGGCCGAGCACAAGCGCCTGCTGGAGCGGGTGATCGACGGCGAAGAATTGAAGATCCCCTTCGGTACCAGCCCCGAGCATATCGAGCCGGAATACGTGACCTTCAGCCCGGACGGCGCGCGGGCCTATGTCAGCCTGCAGGAGAACAACGCGATTGCCGTGGTTGATGTACTGCAGGGCAAGCTGGACAAGGTATTTGGCGTCGGTACCGTGCGGCATGCCGCGGATATCATCGATGACGGCAAGTATGAGCCGACTGCCGAGCTGTTCGCCCTGCGCGAGCCGGATGCCCTGGCGGTAAGTGCCGATGGCCGTTACCTGATCAGCGCCGATGAAGGCGACACCGACCCGAAAATCGCCAAGACCAAGGCCGGCCTGCCCAGCGGTGGCGGGCGCACGGTCAGCGTATTCGATGCCATCAGCGGCAAGCTGCTCGGCGATACCGGCAGCCAGCTCGATGATATGGCCGCCGAGGCCGGCGTCTACCCGGATGCGCGCAGCCCCAACAAAGGCAGCGAGCCGGAAGGCGTGGTGAGTTTCGATGCCTTCGGCAAGCGCCTGGTGGTCGCCACCCTGGAACGCGCCGATGCCCTGGCCCTGATCGACCTGGATCAGCCGGCGCAACCCAAGGTGATGCAGGTTATAGGTGTCGGTGAAGGCGCAGGCTCCGGCAAGCTGGCCCCGGAAGGATTGGCTCACGTTGAACACAACGGCCGGCATTTCCTGGTAACCGCCCTGGAGAAGAGCGGCAACGTTGCGCTGTTCGAATTGCTCAAGTAAGGCGCAGCAGTCTGACCCCCTAGGGTGCGCTGTTCGTACCAAGAGTGGCTGAATGCCCTGGTGCGCACGGCACACCCCACCTATCAAATGGCGGTAGATTTTCCAGGCCGCCAGTTCCCTGCCAACGCTGGCCCCATTAGAGTGCTGCAGCGCAATCCTGCGCATGCAATGGGATGGCTGGCGCATGACCTTCTGGGTCGTTTCAATTCTGTTTGTATTGACCTACCTGGGCATGGCCGCAGGGGGTGTTCGTGGCCTGCGCATCGATCGCAGCTGGATAGCCGGTTGCGCCGCGGTCCTGTTGCTGTTTACCGGTGTGCAGTCGCCCAGGGAGGCGGCCGACCATCTGGATGCCGGCGCGCTGTTGCTGCTATTGGCGCTGATGCTGATCAGCGCGCAGTTCGACTTCTCTGGCGTCTATGCCTGGCTTAACCAGCGCCTCGCTCACTATGCCGCGCAGCCGGCGTTACTGCTGCTGGGCGTGGTAATGCTGGGCGGCGTGCTGTCGGCGTTGCTGGTCAATGACATCGTCGCCTTTGCCCTGACCCCGCTGCTGTGCCATAGCCTGCTGGCCCGCGGCCTGGATCCGCGGCCGTTTCTGCTGGCGTTGGCGCTGTCGTGCAATGCCGGCTCCAGCGCCAGCCTGATCGGCAACCCGCAGAACATCCTGATCGGTCAGGCCAGCGGCCTGGATTTCTGGTCCTACAGCTGGATTGCCGCCCCGCCGGCGCTGGCTGCGTTGGCCATCACCTATGGGGTGATCTGGCTGCAATGGCGCAAACGCTGGGGCACGGCCAAGCCTGTGGCGCAGGAAGAAACCCCGGTGGAGCGTATCTACGGCACACGCAGCTACCTCAAGCCGCTGCTGGCCAGTCTGGTGCTGCTCGGGTTGTTTTCCACCGATCTGCCGCGGGAGATTTCCGCGCTGCTGATTGCCGCCCTGGTAATGATTTCGCGGCGGGTGGATAGCCGCGACTATGTGCACAAGGCCGACTGGAACCTGTTGCTGCTGTTCGCCGGGCTGTTTGTGGTCACCGGCGCGGCGCTCAGCCTGCCGCAGGTCGCGGCCATGGCCAGCAACCTGGCCGGGCTGGGTTTGTTACCCGAGGGGGTGATTTCCCTGGCCAGTGCATCGCTGCTGGCCAGCAACCTGATCGGCAATGTGCCCTTTGTGATACTGCTGCTGGGCGTGCAGCCCGAGGCGTCCGAGTCGATGCGGGTGGGCCTGGCGATCATGTCGACCCTGGCTGGCAACCTGCTGCTGATCGGTAGCGTGGTCAACCTGATCGTCGCCGAAAGCGCGCGGCGTCAGGGCGTGCTGCTGAGCTTTGTCGACTTCGCCCGCAGCGGCGTGCCGGTGACCTTGCTCAGCATGGGAGTGGCTGGGTTGTGGCTGGTGCTGGGTGGTTGGTTGCCCTGGTAGGCGGGAACCCGTAGCCCGGATGCAATCAGGGGCACTTTGCTTGCCGTAAGATCCGCTCCCGGATTGCATCCGGGTTACGTTCACTGAGCTATTGCGTTGCCTCCTACGACCAGCGGGCTTTTCGCCAGGCCTGCTGCTGTTCCGGCGTCTGGAAGGTCCAGGCAACAAAACGGCTCTGTTTCTGGCCCTGGGCCATTTCCACGGTCTGCACCTGCAGCGCGCCAGCCTTCTTCAGCGCGCTGTACACACCTGGCAGATTGCCGGCCTTGGAGATCAGGCTGCTAAACCACAGCACCTGCTGGCCGACCTCGGCGCTTTCCTCGATCAAGCGGCTGACAAAGGCCGCTTCGCCGCCCTTGCACCACAGCTCCGCCGCCTGGCCGCCGAAGTTCAGCACCGGCAGTTTGCGCTTGGGGTCGAGCTTGCCGAGGTTGCGCCATTTGCGCTTGCTGCCGCTGCTGGCCTCTTCCGCGCTGGCGTGAAAGGGCGGATTGCACAGGGTCAGATCGAAGCGCTCATCGCGTTGCAGCAGCCCTTGGAATATATGCGTGCTGTCGCTCTGCTGGCGCAGCTCGATGGCCTCACTCAAGCCTGGGTTGGACTGCACTATGGCCTTGGCCGAGGCGATGGCGCTGGCGGCAATATCCGAGCCGAGAAACTGCCAGGCGTATTCGCGGTTGCCCAGCAGCGGGTAGATGCAGTTGGCCCCCACGCCAATATCCAGCGCGCGCACCTTGGCCCCGCGCGGTATCTCGCCGCCATTGCTGGCGGCCAGCAGGTCGGCCAGGTAATGCAGGTAATCGGCGCGGCCGGGGATCGGTGGGCACAGGTAGTCTGCCGGGATATCCCAATGCGCGATGCCATAGAACTGCTTGAGCAGCGCCCGGTTGAACACCTTGACCGCCGCCGGGTTGGCGAAGTCGATGCTCTCATTGCCATAGGGATTGATGATCACAAAGGCCGCCAGCTCCGGGCTGGCCTTGATCAGCGCGGGGAAGTCATAGCGCCCCTGGTGGCGGTTGCGCGGGTGCAACTGCCCCTTGGCCGTATCGGGCGTACCGGTGCCGGTCTTGCTCGGGGCTGGGCGCGGTGCGGCGGATTTACGACTGGGGCGTTTCGGCGGCAGGGACATGGCAGGCGGGTCGAAGGCTTGAGGGGCCGGGATTTTCCCACAGGCGGGCGCAGGTTGCTTGCCGATAGCAGTAAATGCGCGCTGAAAGACTGATTGGTGGCACTCAGGGGTAGCCGAGTACAGCCTTGATCTGCGCCAGATTGGCGGCAATCCACTGTGGGTCGATGGGCCCCCAGTTGCGAATGACATAGTGCCCGGCGTTATTGCGTTCGCCGCTTTCCTGCTTGAAGGCACAGTCGATATCCAGCTCGGCCAGGGCGCTCAGGGTGTCCTGGGCGGTGCGCCGGGGCATGCCGGTGGCGGCCATCAGTGCAGGTACACTGCAGGCGTTGCCGCTGTCGATCAGCCAGGCCACATACAGCCTGCGGTAGAAGCTGGTTCTGGTTTTGCTGATTTCCATGGGCGTTCCTTGAAACGGACGCCACTGGGGCGTCCGTTTTTTCGTGCAGATTACAGGGCGAAGATGGCGATATAGCTCAGCGCGCCGGCGATATAGCCGGCAAAGGCCAGGGCGCTGACGTACTTCACGTACCAGATAAAGTTGATCTTCTCCATGCCCATGGCTGCCACACCGGCCGCCGAGCCGATGATCAGGCAGCTGCCGCCGGTGCCGGCGCAGTAGGCGAGCATTTCCCAGAAGTTGCCATTGACCACGAAGTTGCTCAACCACGGCAGTTCGCTGGCGGCGCTGCTGGCCAGGACTTCCGGGCTGATCAGGGGGTACATCTTCATGGCACCGGCCACCATCGGCACGTTATCCACCACGGCGGAGAGCAGGCCGATGGAGATGGCGATGGTGTAGATGTTGCCCAGGCTGTCTTTCAGGTAGGTGGCGACATCGATCAGGTGGCCTGCGGTGGACAGGCTGGACACTGCCAGCAGGATGCCAAGGAAGAACAGTACGCTGGTGACGTCGATGCGGCGCAGTACGCCGACCACCGAGAGGGGGTCCTTGTCTTCGCTGTTCTTGCTGCGGTGGATGATTTCGGTGGTGACCCAGAGGATGCCGAGGCCGAACAGGATGCCCATATAAGGCGGCAGATGGGTGATGGTCTTGAACACCGGAACGAAGATCAGCGCGCCCAGGCCCATGACGAATACCAGGTTGCGTTCGAATGGGGTGGTCGGGTCGCGGCGGCTCTCGCGGCTTTCCTTGAGCTTGGGCGGCTTGATATCGCCCTTGAGCACGAAGCTCATGATGGTCAGCGGTACCAGCAGGCAGATCAGGCTGGGGATAAACAGCTTGACCACGATACCGCTGGCGGTGACCTGGTTGCCGATCCACAGCATGGTGGTGGTGACGTCGCCAATCGGCGACCAGGCGCCGCCGGAGTTGGCGGCAATAACCACGATACCGGCGTAGAACCAGCGCTCTTTCTGATCGTCGATCAGCTTGCGCAGCAGCGAGATCATGACGATGGTGGTGGCCAGGTTATCCAGGGCGGCCGACAGGAAGAAGGTGATCAACCCCACCAGCCACAGCAGGTGCACGCGCTTGTTGGTGCGAATGCGGTCGGTGATGACCTTGAAACCTTCGTGGGCGTCGATCAGCTCGACGATGGTCATGGCCCCCATCAGGAAGAACAGGATTTCCGAGATTTCGCCCAGGTGGTGGCGCAGTTCGGTGACCACGAAATGGGTGGTGTCATTGCTGCCGTGTGCCAGGGCGGCTTCGATCAGCGGGGTAATGCTGTTCGCGCCCAGTACCAGCACTGTCCAGGCCAATACGGCGGTGAGCAGGGCCGAGGCGGCTTTGTCGATCTTGAGCGGATGTTCCAGGGCTATGCACAGGTAGCCAAGGACGAAAATTAACGCCATTAACGCATACATGGTTGGGGGTCCAGTTTGGGAGGTTTAGAAAGGGAAGGGCATAAATTTTTACAATTGCGCAAAGATGCCTGATTTTCACCCAAATTGGCAGGGCCTTCCTGCGTGTATGCGACCTCTAATTAGTACCACTACTTAAGCAGCACCCTATGCTTACGCGTTCGCCGCGTGGGCAGAAACCGCCTGTGGCCGGGGCGGTGCGGCGAATGCCAGGGCGATGGCCAGCAGCGGCATGATCAGATTGAAAAAACAGTAGGGCAGGTAGCTCAGGGTGGACACGCCCAGGGTCGCGGCCATATAGGCCCCGCAGGTATTCCAGGGGATCAGCACCGAGGTCAGAGTGCCGCCGTCCTCCAGGGCGCGGGACAGGCTGACCGGTGCCAGGCCGCGTTTTTCGTACTCGGCGCGGTACATGCGGCCCGGCAATACTAGGGCGATGTACTGGTCGGCGGTGATGATATTGGTGCCGATGGTGGTGGCGATGGTGCTGGCGATCAGGCTGCTGGTGCTTTTCGCCAGGTGCAGGGTGCTTTGCAGCAGACGCTGGAGCAGGCCGAGCTTTTCCAGTACGCCACCAAAGCACATGGCGCAGATGATCAGCCACACCGTGGTGAGCATGCTGGCCATGCCGCCCTTGGACAGCAAACCGTCCAGCGCCGGGTTGCCGCTGCTCGATTCATAACCGGCGAACAGCGCGGTCCACAGGGTTTTCAGCGGGGCCAGGGCTCCGGCCGCGGGGTCGGCCAGGCGCGCGATAACGTCAGGCTGGAACAGCAGGGCGAATACCCCGCCGAGCAGGGCGGCGAGAAAGATCGCCGGAAAGGCCGGCCACTGGCGCACCGCGAGCAGCAGCAGAAAGGCCACCGGCAGCAGCAGGTGCCAGCCCAGGTTGAACTGGCTTTCCAGGGCGCTCAGCACCTCGGCGATACGGCCGGTGTCATGGCTGCCATCCGCTTGTTGGCCGAGAACGAAGAAAATCCCCAGGGCAATCAGCAACGCCGGGGTGGTGGTGCGCGCCATATGGCGGATATGGGCGAACAGGTCGGCTCCAGCGGCGGCCGGTGCCAGGTTGGTGGTGTCCGACAGCGGCGACAGTTTGTCGCCGAAGTAGGCCCCGGAAATAATCGCCCCGGCGCTGATTGCCGGGTCCAGGCCCAGGCCTGCCGCCACGCCCATCAGGCCGATGCCCAGGGTACCGGCCACGGTCCAGGAGCTGCCGATGGACAGCGCGGTCAGGGCGCAGATCAGGCAACTGGTGACATAGAAGTATTCCGCCGAGATCAGCTTGAGGCCGAGCCAGATCATGGTCGGCACGGTGCCGGCGAGAATCCAGGTGCCGATCAGTGCGCCGACTGCCAGCAGAATCAGATTGGCCTTCATCGCCATATGGATGCCGGCGAGAATGCCGTCTTCGATCTCGGCCCATTTCAGGCCGTTTTTCAGCCCGACCAGGCCGGCGACCAGGGCCGCGCTCATCAGGGCGATCTGGTTCGGCCCGCTGGAGGAACTGTCGCCGTAGAGGTAAACGGACAGGCCCAGCAGCACCACCAGCACGCCAATCGGCAGCAGGGCATCGAGCAGGGAAGGGGAGCGTGTGTCAGTCATGTACGTACCGGCCAATCATTGAACCGTGGGAGGCGCTTCAGCGGCGATTAACAGTAAAGCCCCTCCTGCAAAAAAGAAGCCCGCGCCGGTGAGGGCGCGGGCTGCGGGTGTTGCCAGTGGATCAGAGTGCGGCGATCTTGCCGCGCTGCTCGACCATCTTACTCAGGGCCTGCTCGGCCTCGGCCAGCTTGGCGCGCTCTTTATCGAGCACTTCGGTCGGGGCCTTGGCGACGAAGCCTTCGTTGGCGAGCTTGCCGCCAACGCGCTGCACTTCACCGGAGAGACGGGCGATTTCCTTGTCCAGGCGCGCCAGTTCGGCGTCCTTGTCGATCAGCCCGGCCATTGGCACCAGCACCTGCATCTCGCCGACCAGGGCGGTGGCGGACATCGGCGCTTCTTCGCTGGCTTCCAGCACCCGCACCGATTCCAGCTTGGCCAGCTTGTTCAGCAGTGGCGCGTTGTCGCCCAGGCGGCGGCGGTCTTCGTCGCTGGCGTTGGCCAGGATGATATCGATGCGCTTGGCCATGGAGATCTTCATCTCGCCACGGATCTGCCGCAGGCCGAGCATCAGCTGCTTGACCCACTCGATATCGCCTTCGGCGGCGGCATCGATGCGGCTCTCATTGGCCACCGGCCAGGCCTGCAGCATGATGGTTTCACCACTGACACCCGCCTGGGCCTTGATCCGCTGCCAGATTTCTTCGGTGATAAAGGGCATAAACGGATGGGCCAGACGCAGCGCCACTTCCAGCACGCGAATCAGGGTGCGGCGGGTGCCGCGCTGGCGTTCGATTGGCGCGGCTTCGTCCCACAGCACTGGCTTGACCAGTTCCAGGTACCAGGCGCAGTACTCGTCCCAGATAAACTCGTACAGAGCCTGCGCGGCCAGGTCGAAGCGGAAGGCGTCGAGCTGGCGGGTGACTTCGGCTTCGGTGCGCTGCAGGGCGGAGATGATCCAGCGGTCCACCGAGGACAGCTCAACTTCTTCGCCGTTAACGCCACAGTCCTGGCCGTCGGTGTTTTCCAGCACGAAGTTGGCGGCGTTCCAGATCTTGTTGCAGAAGTTGCGGTAACCCTCGACGCGGCCCATGTCGAACTTGATGTCGCGGCCGGTTGAGGCCAGCGAGCAGAAGGTGAAGCGCAGGGCGTCGGTGCCGTAGCTGGCGATGCCTTCGGGGAACTCGGCGCGGGTCTGCTTGGCGATCTTCTCGGCCAGCTTGGGCTGCATCATGCCGCTGGTGCGTTTCTCCAGCAGCTCGTCGAGGGTAATGCCATCGACGATATCCAATGGGTCGAGCACGTTGCCCTTGGACTTGGACATCTTCTGGCCCTGGCCATCGCGCACCAGGCCGTGCACGTACACAGTCTTGAACGGGATCTGCCCGGTCAGGTGGGTCGACAGCATGATCATCCGGGCGACCCAGAAGAAGATGATATCGAAGCCGGTGACCAGCACGTCGGTGGGGTGGAAGGTCTTCAGTTCTTCAGTTTGCTGCGGCCAGCCGAGGGTGGAGAAGGTCCACAGGCCCGAGCTGAACCAGGTGTCGAGAACGTCTTCGTCCTGTCGCAGGGCGATGTTGCCCAGGTTGTGCTCAGCGCGCACCTCCGCTTCGTCGCGACCAACGTAGACATTGCCGGCGTCGTCGTACCAGGCCGGGATGCGGTGGCCCCACCAGAGCTGACGGCTGATGCACCAGTCCTGGATGTCACGCATCCAGCTGAAGTACATGTTTTCGTACTGCTTGGGCACGAACTGGATCTCGCCGCTCTCGACCACGGCGATGGCTTTTTCCGCCAGCGGCTTGGTGCTGACGTACCACTGGTCGGTCAGCCAGGGCTCGATGATGGTGCCGGAACGGTCGCCTTTCGGCACTTTCAGGGCGTGGGCGTCGATGCTTTCCAGCAGGCCTGCGGCCTCGAAGGCGGCAACGATCTGTTTACGCGCCTCGAAACGATCCAGGCCTGCGTATTCGGCCGGCAGGCTGCAGTCGATCTGGCTGTTGACGCTGCCATCGACATTGAACGCCTGGACCTGCGCGAGCACGGCGGCGTTCTTGTCGAATATATTCAGCAGCGGCAGGTTGTGGCGCTTGCCGACTTCATAGTCGTTGAAGTCATGGGCTGGGGTGATCTTCACGCAGCCGGTGCCGAATTCTGGGTCGCAGTAATCGTCGGCGATGATCGGGATACGGCGGCCAACCAGCGGCAGCTCGACGAAGGTGCCGATCAGGGCTTTATAGCGCTCGTCTTCCGGGTGCACGGCCACGGCGCTGTCGCCGAGCATGGTTTCCGGGCGAGTGGTGGCGACGATCAGGTAATCCTTGCCGTCGGCGGTCTGGTTGCCGTCAGCCAGCGGATAGCGCAGGTTCCACAGGCTGCCTTTCTCGTCGTGGTTTTCCACTTCGAGGTCGGAGATGGCGGTGTGGAACTTAGTGTCCCAGTTGACCAGGCGCTTGCCGCGATAGATCAGGCCGTCCTTGTGCAGACGCACGAAGGCTTCTTTAACCGACTCGGACAAGCCGTCGTCCATGGTGAAGCGCTCGCGCGACCAGTCCACCGAGCTGCCCAGGCGACGGATCTGCCGGGTGATGGTGCCGCCGGACTGCTCCTTCCATTCCCAGACTTTCTCCAGGAATTTCTCGCGGCCCAGGTCGTGACGGCCAATGCCGTCGGCGGCCAGCTGACGCTCCACCACCATCTGGGTGGCGATACCGGCGTGGTCGGTGCCCGGCTGCCACAGGGTGTTGCGGCCCTGCATGCGGCGCAGGCGGATCAGGCAGTCCATGATCGAGTTGTTGAAACCATGGCCCATATGCAGGCTGCCGGTGACGTTCGGCGGCGGGATCATGATGGTGTAGGGCTCACCGCTACCTTGCGGGGCGAAATAGTTGTTCGCCTCCCAGTTCTGGTACAGGGCTGTTTCAATGGCGTGCGGCTGGTAGGTCTTGTCCATGCGCGGCGGGACCCTTATGACGGCTAGACGGAAAAGCCGGCAAGTATAGCGGGGATGGCCTATGTGACGTAAGGGCGCGCGTGGTGCGGCTGACTGGTGGGCGTAGGGCTATATGGGCCACTCGTAGCCCGGATGCAATCCGGGGCAGCGCCTTCCCGGATTGCGCTGGGGCACTACGGGCGGCTATTTGCGCGGTGGCAGCAGACGGCTTAGGCGCGCCTGCAGGCGGCGTTTCAGTTCGGCCTCGATCTGCGGCACAAAGTCGTCGATCACATCCTGCAGGATCAGCTCGGCGGCGGCACGCAGTTCGCTGTCCAGACGGTTCATTTCGCTGTCGCGGCTGATGCTTTGCGCAACCGTGTCGCGCAGGCTGGGTGGTGCAGGTGCAGGTGCAGGTGCAGGTGCAGGTGCAGGTGCAGGTGCAGGTGCAGTGCTGGACGGCGCAGGACGGATCGCCGGCAGGGGCGGCGGGGTAACGATCTCCGAGAGCAGGGGGATGCTGTCCGGGTCTATCGACTCGATCAGCAGCGGCGGCTCAAGGCTTTCGTCGCCCAGCAGTTGGCGGATCGACTCCAGGTCGTTCAGCAGCTGAGCAGGTTTTTGCGGCGGTTTGGGGTTGTCCATGGTGTGCAACTAGAGTTCGACGCGTTTGGGATCATACCCGCGCTGGCGGTAACTGCGGAAATTCTCCCGGCAGGCGGTCAGCAGATCGGGTTCCTGGTTGACGATTTCAATCACCCGGCTAAAGCGCTCGACATGGGGCGACAGGGTACTGCCCAGGTTGATCAGCACACCCTGCTGGCTGGCAGGCTCGTCGTCCAGACCAATTGTCACCGGGGCCTGCGGATTGTCCTGATGCAGGTCGTGGGGGACAAAGCTTTCGGCCTTGAAACGCCACAACAGTTCATCCAGCTCACTGCATTGCTGCGCACCGCTGCCGCGTAGAAACACCGGCAGGCCGGCGCGCCAGGCTTTCATCGCCAACTGGCAGGCCGCGCGCAGACGCTCGGTCGGCACGGCGGTGGAGAGTACATAGAATTCTATTCGGGGCATGGCGGCACGCTTTGGCGTTATTTGCAGGAGCGGCTTGCTGACAGGCGCGCAGCTTACCAGTCAATCGCGGTCAAGACCGCTCCTACAATGCGCCTGTGTTCAGGCGTTGCTGCGATCCAGCAGATACTGCGTCAGCATCGGCACCGGCCGACCGGTTGCGCCTTTTTCCTTACCGCCGCTGATCCAGGCGGTGCCGGCGATATCCAGGTGCGCCCAGTTGTAGGCCTTGGCGAAGCGTGACAGGAAGCAGCCAGCGGTAATGGTGCCGGCTTTCGGCCCGCCGATATTGGCGATGTCGGCGAACGGGCTGTCGAGCTGTTCCTGGTATTCGTCATACAGTGGCAGCTGCCAGGCGCGGTCGTCGGCGGTCAGGCCGGCGGCGAGAATCTGCTGTACCAGTTCCTCGTTGTTGCCCATCAGGCCGGAGACATTGCTGCCCAGGGCAACGATGCAGGCCCCGGTGAGGGTGGCGATGTCGATCACCGCTTGCGGCTTGAAACGCTCGGCATAGGTCAGGGTGTCGCACAGCACCAGGCGGCCTTCGGCGTCGGTGTTGAGGATTTCCACGGTCTGCCCGCTCATGGTGCTGACGATATCGCCTGGGCGAGTCGCGCCGCCGCTGGGCATGTTCTCGGCGCAGGCCAGCAGGCACACCAGGTTGATCGGCAGTTGCAGTTCGAGCACGGCCTTGAGGGTGCCGAATACGCTGGCGGCACCGCACATGTCGTACTTCATTTCATCCATGCCGGCGGAGGGCTTGATGCTGATGCCGCCGGTGTCGAAGGTGATGCCTTTGCCGACCAGGGCGTAGGGCTTCTCGGTTTTCTTGCCGCCCTGGTAGTTGAGCACGATCAGCCGCGGCGGCTGGTCGCTGCCCTGGGCGACGGCGAGGAAGGCCCCCATGCCCAGTTCCTTGAGCTTCTTCTCGTCAAGGATTTCGACCTTGAGGTTCTTGTAGGCCTTGCCCAGGGCCTTGGCCTCTTCGGCCAGGTAGCTGGGGTGGCACAGGTTTGGCGGCAGGTTGCCCAGATCGCGGGTCAGGGCCATACCGGCGGCAATCGCCTGGGCCTGGCGGGCGGCGCGTTCGACATCGGCCTGGTCGGCCTTGTCGCCGAGCAGGGTGAGCTTCTTCAGGGTGCTGGCGTCGGCCTTCTGGCTCTTGAAACGGTCGAACTGGTAACAGCCATCGGCCAGGGTTTCCACCATCAGGCGGGCCTTGCCATAGGCATCGCGGCCTTTTACCTGGAGGTCTTGCAGGGCCAGGGTGGCATCGCCGCCGCCGAGGGTTTTCAGCACGGCATGGGTAGCGGTGAGCAATTTGCGCAGCTGGCGGTCAGACAATTCGCTGTCCTTGCCGCTGCCGACCAGTAGAATCCGCTCGGCCTTGAGCCCCGCCAGGTTATGGGCCAGCAGGGTCTGGCCGAGTTTGCCGGCCAGGTCGCCGCGCTTGAGCAGGGCGCTGATGGCTCCGGCGCTGGCTGCGTCGACGGCTTTGCCGATTTCGCCGAGCTTGCGGCCTTCACCAACAGGGATAACCAGGGTGGCGGTTTTTAGTGTTTCTGGGCGAACGCTTTTAACAATAAATTCCATTACGTGGTGTCCCCAAGACAACGAGTCGGTATTGCAGGATAATGCCGGCTATTTTTCCGATGGTTCATCTTTCAGGTGAGCCGGCAAGCAGTGCGGCTAGTTTGCTCGTAGCCGCCTGAGCCTGACAACCCTGGAGCGTCTGGTTTGATTGTCTTCCGTTATCTGTCCCGAGAAGTGTTGGTGACCTTGAGTGCGGTAAGTGCCGTGCTGTTGGTGATCATTATGAGTGGCCGCTTTATCCGCTATCTGGCCCAGGCAGCCCAGGGCCTGCTCGATCCCGGGGTGCTGCTGCTGATCATGGCGTACCGGATTCCCGGCTTCCTGCAGCTGATTCTGCCGCTGGGGCTGTTTCTCGGCATTCTGCTGGCCTATGGACGCCTGTACCTGGAAAGCGAGATGACCGTGCTCTCTGCCACGGGCATGAGCCAGCAACGTCTGTTCGTCTACACCCTGGCCCCGGCCACGCTGGTAGCGCTGCTGGCGGGCTGGCTGAGCCTGGGCCTGGCTCCCCAGGGGGTCGAGCATGTGGCGCGGATTCTCAATCAGCAGAGCGCCATGACCGAACTGGATACCCTGGTGCCAGGGCGTTTCCAGTCGATGAAGAACGGCTCGCGGGTGACCTATTCCGAGGAATTGTCCGATGATCGCGGCGAACTGGCCGGGGTATTCATTTCCGAGAAGCGGTTTTCCACCGAGGGCGACAAGGAGCGCGGCATTTCCGTGCTGGTCGCCGAAACCGGGCGTCAGGAGCTGCAGGCCGATGGCAGCCGTTACCTGATCCTGGAAAACGGTTACCGCTATGACGGCAACCCGGGCGAAGCCAATTATCGCGCCATCCAGTACGACACCTATGGAGTGCTGTTGCCCAAGCCCGAGGTGGTCGCCGATGTGACGGACCGTGAGGGTATTGCGACCCGTCAGCTGCTGGGCAGCAAGGACGGGCGTCTGCAGTCCGAATTGCAGTGGCGTCTGTCGATCCCGGTGCTGGTATTCGTGGTCGCCTTGCTGGCGGTGCCGCTGTCGCGGGTCAATCCGCGCCAGGGGCGCTTTCTCAAGTTGCTGCCGGCCATCCTGCTGTATATGGCCTACCTGGCCGTGCTGATTGCGGCGCGCGGCGCGGTGGAAAAAGGCAAGATCCCGCCAGCCCTGGGGTTGTGGTGGGTGCATGGGGTGTTCGCCCTGGTTGGCGTGCTCCTGCTGTACTGGGAGCCGTTGCGCTTGAAATGGGCCGCCCGTGGCGTGGCTAAGGAGATGGCCCGTGGTTAAGTTGGATAGATACATCGGCACGCAGGTATTCGTCGCCATTCTCGGCGTACTCGGGATCATCGTCGGCCTGGCCCTGCTGTTCGCCTTTATCGATGAGCTGGGCGATATCGAAGGCAACTACAGCCTGCTCGATGCGTCCGGCTATGTACTGCTGACCGCGCCGCGGCGCATTTACGAGATGCTGCCGATGGCGGCGCTGATCGGCTGCCTGATCGGCCTCGGCTCCCTGGCCAGCAACAGCGAACTGACCATCATGCGCGCGGCCGGGGTGTCCATCGGGCGCATCGTCTGGGCTGTGATGAAGCCGATGCTGGTGCTGATGCTGGTCGGCGTGCTGATCGGCGAATACCTGGCTCCTTATAGCGAGAACAAGGCCCAGGCCGGACGCGCCATGGCCCAGGGCAGCGGCGATGCGCAGAGCGCCAAGCGTGGTTTGTGGCACCGCCAGGGGCAGGAGTACGTGCATATCAACGCGGTACAGCCCAATGGCGTGCTGTTCGGCGTAACCCGTTACCGCTTCGATGACGAGCGCCGCATGCAGTCGGCCAGCTTCGCCCGCCGTGCCCAGTACCAGGGCGATCATTGGCAGCTGGAAGACGTGGTGACCACGCATTTCCGTGAGCGCAGCAGTGAAGTGATCGAACAGGCCAACGAGCGCTGGGATGTCGAGCTGACCCCGCAGTTGCTCGGCACCGTGGTGCTGGCCCCAGATGCGCTGTCGATGAGCGGTTTGTGGCGTTATATCCACTACCTGGCAGAGCAGGGCCTGAATAATGGCCAGTACTGGCTGTCGTTCTGGACCAAGGTGCTGCAGCCGCTGGTGACCGCGGCCCTGGTGCTGATGGCGATTTCCTTTATCTTCGGCCCGTTGCGCTCGGTAACCCTCGGCCAGCGCGTATTTACCGGGGTGCTGGTGGGCTTTACGTTCCGCATCGCCCAGGACCTGCTCGGGCCCTCCAGCCTGGTGTTCGGCTTCTCGCCTTTGCTGGCGGTGCTGACACCGGCGGCGATCTGCGCCCTGGCTGGCGTCTGGTTACTGCGCCGCGCGGGTTAAATCGCTGCAAGAAAAAGCCGGCTACGCAGGTGATGCGTAGCCGGCTTTTTTATAGCGCGGGATTTATGGTCTTCAGCCTTCTGGCCTTTGCCGGGCGAGGTTGAAGACTGCCCTGGGCCTTCTGGCGGGCGTCGAGTTACTTCTTGTGGATATTCTTCGGCAACTGCACCACTTGGCTGTCCGAGTAGATGTCATGCCAGCTGCGCTTCTGCTTGTCCCACAGCACCCAGAGATAGCCCAGGCCGAGCAGCAGCCATGAACCGATGGCAACCAGAAAGCGCAGCATCGCCTGCCACAGGCTGATGGCCGTGCCGTCGGCATTCTGGATGCGCAGGCCCCAGACCTGCATGCCCAGAGTCTGGCCGTTGTGGGTCCAGAACTTGGCGAAGAAACCGAACAGGCTGAAAAACAGCAGGGTGGACAACAGCGGGTCGCCGTCCAGCGCGCCAGCGTCGGACATCTGCTTGAGCTGCGCCTCGCCGTAGAAGCCCATCAGGATCAGCTTGTAGATAAAGGTCACGACGATCAGCAGGGCGATGCACAGCAGAAAGTCATAGAACAGGGCGGCCAGGCGGCGGGGCAGTCCGGCGCTGGGGAAGTCACCCTGCGGGCGCAGCAGGTGTTTCGGCATGGTCGGCTCTTTACTCAATCGGCTAGCGGAATGGCGGCAACAATACGGCATTTAGGCGCGGAAAAAATGGCCTGCAGCCATTTTTAACATCGCCTGACGGCGGTCCCTAAGGTGACCGCCATGGATGGACGAGCATAAAAAAACCCCTGATGTCGCCATCAGGGGTTTTGCAAAGCGGCAGGGTTATTCCTGAACTTGAACTTCGTCAGCCTGCATGCCTTTCTGACCTTGAACAGCGATAAAGCTGACTTTCTGGCCTTCTTTCAGGCTCTTGAAGCCGTTGCCTTCGATCGCGCGGA
>CAZOEC010000033.1:0-39532 GCA_964578635.1 uncultured Pseudomonas sp. | reverse complement strand
GATTTCAGTGCGTGCCTGCAGCAGCTCGGCGATGCGCTCGGCGGCACCGGCGGCGCGTTGCAGCTCGCCGATCACCTCACTAAGGGTACCGAACGAGCCACCGACGATCAGGCTATAGAAGACAAAAGCCGCCAGCTCCCCGCCGCTGATGCGACCTGCGATCACATCCATGCCGCCGACCCAGAGCATCACCCCCACCGCGCCGAGTACCAGCACGATGACCACGGTAATCAGCCAGGCGCGCTGGGCGATACGTTTGCGCGCGACATCGAAAGCCGCCTCGGCGGACAGACCAAAACGGCGCTTGTCCTCGGCCTGATGGTTGTAGGCCTGCACGGTCTTGATCTGCCCCAGCACCTCGCCGACGTAGCTGCCAACATCCGCCACCCGGTCCTGGCTCTGCCGCGACAGCGCACGCACGCGGCGGCCGAATATCAGAATCGGCGCAACCACCAGCGGCAGCGCCATCAGCACTATGCCGCTGAGCTTGGCGTTGGTCACCACCAGCAGCACACTGCCGCCCACCAGCATGATCAGGTTGCGCAGCGCCATCGACAGCGACGAGCCGATCACCGATTGCAACAGCGTGGTATCGGCAGTCAGGCGCGACTGGATCTCCGAGCTGCGGTTGCTCTCATAAAAACCCGGATGCAGCTCGATCAGGTGGTTGAACACGCGCTTGCGGATATCGGCAACAAAACGCTCGCCAATCCACGACACCAGGTAGAAACGGGTAAAGGTGCCGATGGCCAGTGCCAGCACCAGCACAAAAAACAACCCGATGGACTGCTGCAGCGCCGCCGGCGACTGGGTCGCCAGGCCCTGGTCGACCAGCAGCTTGATGCCCTGGCCCATGGACAGGGTAATGGCGGCAGTAAACATCAGCGCCAGCAAGGCCCCAAACACGCGACCGCGATACGGCGCGATAAAGCGCCAGGCCATGCGCAGGGCATTGCGCTGACGGGAAGACAGGATCGAAAGCATGAAAGCTCGCTGGGGCGCTGGCACCCGTTAATAAGGAGGCGATTGCGGCGTTTCCGCCCGCCAGGCCACCCAACACAGCGCCAAAGCGGCGAGATTGGTGGTCAGCGGATTGAACGCCTGCAGCAGTAGATGGGGGCTGAATAGCGCCACATCAAGCAGCAGCCCAATCAACAGCACGCCGGCCAGCAGCAGAGGCCAGCGCTGACGCTGCCAAAGCAGCAATAGGCCCAGAACGATTTCCGCCAGACCGGCGATACGCGCCACCCACTCGGGGGCCGGCAGATTGTGGGCCTGGATCATCGCCAACTCATCCGGGCTTAACCAGAGAATCTTCGGCACCAGGCCGTGCCAGATAAATACCAGCGCCAGGGCGATACGCGCCAGCCCGGCGATTTGCTGTAGGCGGGGGTCAGTCATGCAAGAAGCGCCGGGCATGATCGGCGTTTGGTATTAGGCAACTGTCGTAACGGCCGAATAACCGGTAGCGATTTAGCGCAATACGGTCATAGCACCAGTCACGTATGGGCCGTGGAATCAGCCGCAGCCAGGCCAGCAAGCGCCATGGCTTAGGCAGTTGGGCGACGATGCGCAGCAGCGCATCCGAACGCAGCAGCATCTGGCCATTCTCGATCAGCGACATGCTGTCGAAATGATCGGTCGGCAAACCGCCCCACTCCAATAGCGCCTGGCCCTCGGCCGATTGCACCGAGGCCAGACGAAAGCGCTGCTCAGGGTCATGGCGAATCAGAAACTTCGCCCAGCCATTGCATAGCTTGCACACCCCGTCGAATAGCACCACGCGTTCGCCGGGCTGGATAAGGGGTGGAAGTGTTTGCTCCTGCATGTCCAACTCCTTCTGCCTGGCCTTTAAGCGGCCGGGATACGGTAATGGCCGGTAATTTTGAAGCTAAAGAGAATGTCCTCTTCCTGGGTGCCGCGACCAATATTGTGCAGCACCAGGGGCACGCCGCCGGCCTGGCGGTCGCTGATAATGCCGATATGGGTCAGGCCGCCACCCAGATCCCAGGTCACTATATCGCCGGGGCGATAGCGCTCGGCATCCTGACCAAGCGGCAGCGCCCAGCCCTGACGCTTAAACCAGGTCATCAGATTGGGCACGCGACGGTGGTCGATATTGCTATCGGGCCGGCTTAGCCCCCAGTTTTTGGGATACAGGCGAAAGTTCGCACGCATGTCCTGATGCACCGCCTGCTGCAAGTCGAGCCCCTGCTGGCGCAGTGCGCGGATCACCACATCGGTACACACCCCGGTAGTCAGCGGTACATCGCCATTGGGGTAACTCAGGCGGCGATAGGCTGGGTCGTAACTCAGGGTCACGCCGACCTGCTCGCGGGCGGCCGTGACCAGGGCATCGGGTTGCAGCGCCCAGGCCTGGGCGCTCAGCAGAATGCTCAACGCGAACAGCAGAATCGCCCGCATAACGCCTCCTTAATAGTTCAGCTGCTATTTGCCCACGGGATAGAGCAGCTCTTCCTTATAACCGGCCCACACGCGCACTACATCGGGGAAGGCATCGTCCAACGCGACATCACCGCTGTCCACCAGCAGCGGCCGGCCTTCAAGCGTGCCGAGTTTGCGCTTGGTGGCGACCACACGCAGGTTTTCCAGGCCGATGGCGCGCAGCACCCGTGGGCTGATCTGCTGATTGCCGCGGCCGATAATATGGCCCTGGCCGCCGATGGCGGTGACCAGCAGCCGCGTCGGATGGCCGTCCACCAATTCGAATAGCTGCGCCTCGGTGACATCGCTGGCCAGCAACTGGCCGTTCTCGATCACATCGACGCCGAGCAAGGTGGTCTGCAAACCGAGGTTCTGCGCCAGGCCATGCAGAGTCGAACCGGGGCCAAACACATAGCGGACATCGGCCTCCCAGCTATCCTGCAGCCAGTCGGCCAGATCATTCAGCACCAGCTCTTCGGACTCAACACCGCCCTGCTTGACCTGCTGCACATAGCCACCTTCCTGCGGCACGGTCAGTTCGCCGTACCAACGCGCCGTCACGCGACCTTCGCGCAGGGCGCTTTCATCTATATCGCGCACTTCGCCACTGCTCAGGCGCACCAGGCCGCCTTCGATCAGCCGCGCAGTCAATTCGCCGGCAGCGCGCGGGCTGATGGCGTAGACCCCGGACTGGATCTTTACCCCGGCCGGAATTCCCAGCACCGGTTGGCCTTCGTGCACTGCCGCGCAGATATCCCGCGCCGTGCCATCGCCGCCGGCAAACAGAATCAGCGCCACGCCGGCATCCTGCAGCAGCTCAACGGCCTGACGGGTATCGGCAGCGGTGCTGGGGCCTGCTCCCAGTTCACCGACCACACGGTGGGCAAAGCCCATCTCGCTCAGCAGATCGGCACCCATGGCACCGGGGAAAGTGACGAATTCCAGGCGCTCACGAAGCGGTAGCAGCACCTCAAGGGCCGTTTGCGTACGCAGCGCCGACTTGGCCTCGACGCCCAGAGCCAAGGCCTGCTCGGCCATGCCGTCGCTGCCCTTGAACCCCGCCGGGCCACCCAGCCCGGCCAATGGGTTGATAATCAGACCAATATGGAAAAGCCCCATAACATCCTCTATTTCAATACCTGAGAGCGCCTGGCACAGTGCCTGCTTAAGCCCATCCATGAGATGAAGAGGCCCTGTGCCCTGCGCCGGTTTGATGCCGTCGCAGTTGTCATAGCGCCTTCATTTAACCCTCATAAACTCGCGCCAACTGACAAGGAGACAAGCCATGCACCGCTCGCAACAGACCTCGCACAAACCTGCGCCAATGCCGATTGGCGGCTTTGTCATCGATGCTCAGGGCCGCGAAATCCCGATCACCGAAGACATGATTCAGCAGGCTTGCAACGCGCTGGAAAAGGCCCAGCAGCCAGCGGCAAAACGCAAATAAAGCGTCACACCGGGGCAGCATCGCTGCCCCGCGTTACCCCTGCCTCAGCTGCGCACCCAACGCCTGCACCAGGCTCACCAACGCCGGCGCATCACCTTTTACGCAAACCTCCAGCCCGTCGATTTCCCGGCGCATCGGGTAGTGCTTGCGCAGCCCGTCAAAGGCCGCACGCCGGGTTGCCGCATCGCCCTGCAGGCTACGGCGAAAGTCCGCATCGTCACGGCGCGGGTCATACACCGCGCGGCAGATACTGGCCAATGCCCAGGCCGGATCGGCGCTGGCATCAATAGTCAGATCACTCAACCAGGGCGCGGGCATCAATTGCGCCAGTTCAACGCTGGGCGCAACCCCCAGGTGCTGACACAGCGCCTGATAGATCTGCGCAGTGCCGCGCAGCTTGCCATCGAGGCTGTAGCCGGCGATATGCGGCGTGGCGATGCGGCACAGCGCGGCCAGTTCGACATCCGCCTGCGGCTCGCCCTCCCAGACATCCAGCACCACCTGCAGATCGCTGCGCTGCCCTAGCAACTCGCGCAAGGCCTGGTTATCCACCACCGCGCCACGGCTGGCGTTGATCAGCCAGCTGCCCGGCTTGAGTGAGCCCAGGCGCGCGGCATCGAACAGGTGGTGAGTCGGATGCTCGCCCAGACGCTCCAGCGGCGTATGCAGGCTGATCACGTCGCACTCATCCAGCACCTGCTGCAGGCTGACGAAATCCCCCCCCTCAGCCGTCTGACGCGGCGGATCGCAGACCAGCACCCGCCAGCCCAGACCGCGCAGCACTTTAAGCAGACGGCTGCCAACCTGGCCTGCGCCGATCACGCCATAAGTACGGCTAGCCAGGTCGACGCCCTGCTGCTCGGCCAATACCAGCAAGCTGCCCAGCACATAGTCGACCACACCACGGGCATTGCAGCCCGGCGCGCTGGCCCAGGCGATACCGGCCTGCTGGAAGTAGTCAAGGTCCAGATGATCGGTGCCGATGGTGCAGGTGCCGACAAACTTCACCGCCGAGCCTTCGAGCAACGCGCGGTCAACCTTGGTCACCGAGCGCACCAGCAGCAGATCGGCGTCGGCGACAGCGGCCGCATCGATGCCACGGCCGGGCAAACGGCGGATCTCGCCAAAACCGGCAAAGAATTCGTCAAGCAGGGGGATATTTTCGTCGGCGACTATGAGCATGTAGGACTCCGCAAATCAGGCCGGCATTCTAACCCGCCTGCAGCGCTTGGCTACGCTGAGTAGGGCAATGCGCCCGTCGCGTTGAAACACTGCTCAACAAGGTTTCCTGACCAAGCCGTCAAAGCGTAGACTGCGCGGTTTCCCGACACCCTGCCGGATACATTTCCATGCTCGCCCAAACCCGCCCACAACGCGTCGGCACCGAAGCGTATAGCCTGCTGAAGCTGGCCACGCCGATCATCATTGCCCAGCTGGCCAACACCGCCATGGGCTTCGTCGATACCGTGATGGCCGGCCGCGTCAGCCCGCAGGATCTGGCAGCGGTGGCGCTGGGCAACTCGATCTGGGTGCCGGTATTTCTGTTGATGACCGGCATCCTGCTGGCCACCACGCCCAAGGTCGCCCAGCGCTTTGGAGCAGGCTCGCACAACGAGATCGGCCCGCTGGTGCGCCAGGCCCTGTGGCTGGCGCTGGGGGTGGGGCTGACCGCCGCCGTGTTGCTGTGGAATGCCGAAATCATCCTGACCCTGATGAATGTCGACCCCGGCCTGATCGAGCCGTCCATGGGCTACCTGCGCGCCGTGGCCTGCGGCTTCCCGGCGGTGGCGCTGTACCACGTGCTGCGCTGCTTCAGCGACGGCCTCGGCCACACCCGGCCGAGCATGGTCATTGGCCTGTGCGGCCTGGCGCTGAATATCCCGCTCAATTACATCTTTATCTACGGCAAGCTCGGCCTGCCGGCCATGGGTGGGGTCGGCTGCGGCTGGGCCACCGGCCTGGTGATGGGCTTTATGTTTTTGAGCATGCTCTGGTGGGTAAAGTGGGCCCCGTTCTACCAGCCGAGCAAAATCTTCAGCCACTTCGAATGGCCACAATGGCCGGTGCTCAAGCGCCTGTTGTCGGTCGGCCTGCCGATCGGCATCTCGGTCTTCGCCGAATCGAGCATCTTCGCCGTGATCGCCCTGCTGATCGGCGGCCTGGGGGCCACCGTAGTGGCCGGCCACCAGATCGCCCTCAACTTCAGCTCCATGGTGTTTATGATCCCCTACTCCCTGGGCATGGCCGCCACCGTGCGGGTCGGCCAGGCCCTGGGCCGCGGCGAGCCCCGCGAGGCGCGCTTTGCCGCCGGGGTGAGCATGGGCGCGGCCCTGGCCTACGCCTGCCTGTCGGCCAGCCTGATGTTGCTGCTGCGTGAACAGATTGCGCAGATCTACACCCCCGATCCTGCGGTTATCGCGGTGGCCACCACCCTGCTGGTCTACTCGGCGCTGTTCCAGTTTTCCGATGCCATCCAGGTCACCGCCGCCGGTGCGCTGCGCGGCTATCAGGACACCCGCGTGACCATGATCCTGACCCTGTTCGCCTACTGGGGCATCGGCCTGCCGGTGGGTTACGCCCTGGGCCTGTCCGATTGGCTCGGCGAGCCCAGCGGCCCCAGTGGCCTCTGGCAAGGCCTGGTGGTGGGCCTGACCTGCGCCGGCGGCATGCTTGCGGTACGCCTGGCCGGCAGCGCGCGCAAACGCATCCGAGCCGCTAAGATGGCCTGATGATCGCCCGCCTGCTGCTCCTCGCCGCCCTCGCCAGCCTCTGCGCCTGCAGCCCAGGGGACTCGGGACTGGCGCTGCAAGATGACTACCTGCAGCGCCTGAGCAACGCCCTCGACGAACCTCGCCCCGAAAGCTTCGACAGCGCCGAGCTCCCGCGCTACCGGATGCCGCCCCGGCGCGAACGGCTTATCGCGATTGCCGAGGTGCGCATCAGCCTGCTCGACCTGCTGATCGATGTGCGCCGCTGCCCCGCCCTGCAACAGCAGATCAGCCAACGCAACAGCAGCCTGGGCAAGCAGCTCACGCCCAGCAGCCGCCTGGCTTATGAAGGCGAACTGCTGCGCGGCATAGATGCCTGCGCCGCGCATATGCGCGGCAGTGATGACCCGGCGCTGAGCCAGACCCTCGAGGCCCTGGCCACCGCCAAGCGCCAGCAACTGCCGGCGGTGTACTGGAATGCCCTCAATGGCAGCGCCGAAGTCGAGCGCTACCTGCGCTTTGCCGAAACCGCGCTGCCGGCCGCCGCCGGCGAAGACAACGCCGCCCTGGAGGCCCTGGCGCAACTGGCCGAGATCGGCAGCGCCCTGCCCGAGCGCCTGCCGCCACCGGCCGCGCAACTCGACGCGCTGTTCTTTGCCCTGCATGCCAGCGACCAGGGCGGCCAGCTGATCACCAGCCTGGCGAGCCTGACCCACAGCCTCGAACAAGGCAGCCAGCTGCTGGAAAGCCGGCAACAACGACGGCCGCTGTGCCCCACCGGGCAGGCCACGGCCCGCGCGCGCATCGTGCAGAATATCTTCGTCAAGTATTACGCCGGCAGCCTGCAACCCTACCTGGCCCAGGTCCATCGCCGCGGGCAGAGCTGGAGCGCCAGCCTGCGCCGACTCGGCAGCACGGCGCAGATTCCCGCGGCAACCCGCGACTATCTGCTGCAACTCAGCGCCGAGGACGCCTCGCTCTGGGCCGATTTCGAACGGGCCACCGCGCGCCATGTGCGCAGCTGGCAAGAGCTGCTGAACAGCTGCGGCCTGGCCCCCGGTCAGTCGGGATGGAAGGGCAACTCGGCCAACGCCGACCAGTAGCTCTCGGACAACAGCTCGCGGCCGGCCAGCAGGTGAGCCAGGTAATCGGCGCTGGGCAGCAGGCCCTCGGCGCGAAAGACCGGGTTGGCGATATACACCCAGGCAGGCTGTGCGCCGTGGCTGGTCAGAACCGGCATGCACTCGCGGCTGTAATAGATCGGCGTGCCTTCGAAATGGTCCAGCTTGGCGATCTCGTCAGCGTCCTGCAGACGATAGAGCACGCCCTCCACCACAGCGTCGCGCTGATGGCGAATATTGGCGTAGGCGCGCCCCGGCGCACGGTCCATGGCGCGTTTGTTGAAACACAGACCGTAGCCGGGCAAACGCCCGGGCAGCGCCTCGACCACGCTCAGGCCGCGAGCCTGCATTCGCGCCGGGTTCATATTCGAGCCGTAGGCGAAGTACCAATTGCCCCAGGCGCTGTGAGCACGTAACGAGCGAAGGCCAGGCAAGGCAAAAACAGGCGAGGACGCGGAGTTTACTGGCTGTAAATGAGCGTCCGAGCCTGTTTTTAACGCTGCATGGTCGAGCGCAGTAGTGCTCACATCGCCTGGCATCAGTCGAGCTTCTTGCGAATCAGATAGAGATAAGTCGCACCCTCTTCGGCCTGCTCCACCAGTTCATGGCCAAGAAACACGCAGAACTTGGGGATGTCGCGGCGGGTCGAGGGGTCGGTGGCGATCACCTTGAGCAGGCCGCCGGCCGGCAGGTCGCGCACCTTGTTGTGCAGCATCATCACCGGCTCGGGGCAGTTCAGCCCGGTGGCATCGAGGGTGTCATCGGGTATGGCAGTGTTTTGCAAAGACATCGGCAGGCTCCAGTTGCAGGCCGCTATTCTGGCGCAAAGCTGACCCTGAGGTCATCCCGCAAAGCGACACAACCTTGGATGGGCAGCCGCAAGCGGCCACTTAAGGCAGGCTGCGCAGCGCCAACTATTCCAATAAGAGCCCTTTATGCGCCTAGCCCTGCTACTCGCCGCCCTGCTGCTCGGCGGCTGCGCCGCCCGTGACCAACTGCCAGACTTTAGCGCCAGCGCCGGCCAGGACCTGCCCGCCCGCCACTTTGACGCGGTGATCCATGGCCGCGACGGCACCCGCCTGTCGGCCACGGTGTTCCAGCCGGCGATCAAGGCCGACGAACAGGCTCCGGTGATCGTCCACACCCACGGTTGGGGCGGCTGGCGGGTAACCCGGCCGAACGGCTTCTACGGCACCCAGATGATGTCCGGGCGCGCCGCCCTCAAGGCCTGGCAGGCCGGCTACTGGGTGATCAGCTACGACCAGCGCGGCTGGGGCGGCAGCGAAGGCGACATCGAAATGATGAACCCCGAGTTCGAGGTACAGGACGCCCTGGCGGTGATCGACTGGGCCGCCGCCCACCTGCCGCGCCTGAGCATGGACGGGCCGAACGACCCCAGGGTCGGCATGCTCGGCGAAAGCTATGGCGGCGCGGTGCAGTTGCTGGCCTCGGCCGAGGACCCGCGCATCGACGCCATCGTGCCGATTGCCACCTGGTACGACCTGGGCGAGGCCCTGGCCCCGGACAGCCACCTGAAGGTCGGCTGGACCAGCGTGCTGCTCAGCCTGGGCCTGGCGACCGGTTATGACCTGGGCAAGTTTATCCAGGCCCCCTACCTGAAAAGTGTCGATGGCCGCATGCGCGAGCCGGTGCGCGCCGAGCTCAAGGCCCACAGCCTGGCCAGCTACTGCGAGCGCGGCCAACGCCCGCAAGCCGATGCCCTGCTGATTCAGGGCATGCGCGACACCCTGTTCCCGCTCAACCAGGGCCTGGCGATTCGCGACTGCCTGCAGCAGGGCCCGCACGATGTACGCCTGCTGGGCATGCAGGGCGGGCATATTCTGCCGCCACCCATGCAGCGCTGGAGCGGCCTGCCACCGTTCAACAACGAAGCGGTGCTGCACTGCGATGGCCGGGCGATCAACCTCTACCAGGCCATAGTCGCCTGGTACGAAGACAAACTGCGCGGCCGCAGCGGGGTTGCCGCGAGCATTCCCGAGCTTTGCGTCAGCCTCGATCTGGACCAGGGCCTGGCCCTGCAGCAACTGCCGGGCAACCAGCGCATCGAGCTGCCCGCCACGGCGATTCGCCCGCTCAGCAGCGGCCTGCTACAACCGGCGCGCTTTATCCCCTTGCAGCAGGTGCAGCAACCCAGCGCCCTGATTGGCGTGCCGCGCCTGCACCTGGAAAACCCCGAACAGCTGCCGACCCTGTTTGCCACCCTGGTGGTCCAGCGCGCCAATGGCAAGAGTGAAGTACTGAGCGAGCAGGTCACCCCGCTCAAGGGCCGCGCCAGCACCGAACTGGCCGCCGTCAGTACCCAGCTGCAAGCGGGCGATACCCTGGGCTTGCGCATCAGCGGCTTTAGCGGCCAGTACCTGTTCAACGGCTCCTGGCAGCTCTCCAGCAGCAGCCTGCAGGGGGCGCTGGAACTGCCGCGCCTGCTGCCACTCGCGCAACAGCTGGTTAAGAAGTAGGCAACAGGGAGATCGCCAGGTAAACCCGAGATACGCAGCCGGAGCGACGAGTCGCCCCCGGATTACGCCAGGGCTTATCCAGGCTACGGGAGCGGTGTAGGGTGGATGACGCCTTTTTCATCCACCATCGATGCTGGTGGATGGGTAAAGCGTCATCCACCCTACGGCTCAGCAGGCGCGGCTGGGCGGCACTCCGCCTTGGCCGCGAAGGGAGCTGATCGCGGACAAGTCCGCTCCTACATGGTCAGTGTGTAAGCCGCTAGGCGAAACAACCCGATGACCGCCGGAGCCACCCCCGGCTTACTTACCTAACCGACGCAGATGGCAGGTCACTTCCTCGCGGTCGTGGTAGAGCTGCTTGCAGGCGATCGACACCTTGATCTTGCGCTCGGCAAAGCCGTCTTCCAGGCGTTGCAGCAGGCGGCGCACTTCGGCGTAGCGCTGCTTCATCGGCAACTTGAGGTTGACCACCGCTTCACGGCAATGGCCCTCGCCTATCCAGGTTTCCAGCAAGGCGGCGCTGCGTGCGGGTTTTTCGACGATATCGCAAACCATCCAGTCCACCGGCTGCTTGGGCTTCCAGGTAAAGCCATCGACCATCAGATGGGTCACCAGGCCGGTGTCCATCAGGCTTTCGGCCATGGGGCCGTTGTCGATGGCGGTCACCAGCATGCCGCGCCTGACCAGTTGGTAAGTCCAGCCACCCGGTGCGGCACCGAGGTCGACGCCGGTCATCTCGTCCGACAGGCGCTCGTCCCACTGCTCGCGGGGAATAAAGGTGTGCCAGGCCTCCTCCAGCTTGAGGGTCGAGCGGCTCGGCGCGTCCCGGGGGAACTTCAAGCGCGGAATGCCCATGGGCCAGATCGCCGAGTTATGCGGCTCGGCCATGCCGACGAAGACCTCGCGGCCACTCTTGAAGGTCAGCAGCAGGCGCGGCTTCTGCGCATCCTCCACCAGCTTGCCGGCCTTGCTCAGGGCGTTGCGCAGCGGCGCTTCGAACTTCTTGCAGAAGTTCGACAGTTCCTTGCCGTCGTTGGTGTCCAGCACTTCCAGCCACAGGCTGCCGAACACTGGCGAGCCGGCCAGGTGGGCCAGCAGCACGCTGATGCGGTCCAGTTCCGGCAGGTCGATAAACACCCCGCGGGCCCACTGCCTTGGGAAAATCAACTGATTGAAGCGTACTCCGCGCATCAGGCGCTCGGCACCGTCCGCCTCGGTGCAGATAAATTCGGCGCAGGCGGTGCTCGGCTTGGCCTTGGCATAGCCGGCCACGTCCAGGCGGGCGGCGTGCTCGGCGATTTCCGCACACACCTCGTTCTCGAAACCGGGGCGGCAGTGCAGTAGCAAGGTGGTGATAGGCGGGGTGGTCATCGGGGCTCTCCTCAAGGCGCGCATCATAACGGACTCGGGAACCCGAAGCGCTTGCAACCTGTCCAGTGACAAGACCCGATGCTTTCGCCCGCCGTCCGCGCCTATTACGACGCCCCTTGTCGAGCAGAGCGTGTTTAGCGCCTTAGCGGTAACCCAGGCCGTTCTGCCACGGCCTGCTAGGGTGAAGGTTCTGCAGCAATTAAATCCGGCTTGCACCGTGGCAAGCCTCAGGAGATGCGCAATGCCTTCCTTAGATAGCCTGAACAGCCGCCGTAGCCTCGACGTGGACGGCCAGATCTACCACTACTTCAGCCTGCCGGAAGCGGCCAAAAGCCTCGGCAATATCGACAAACTGCCCATGTCGCTGAAAGTACTGCTGGAGAACCTGCTGCGCTGGGAGGACGGCAAGACCGTCACCGGCACCGACCTGCAGGCCATGGCCGACTGGCTGCACAGCCGCAGCTCGGAGCGGGAGATCCAGTACCGCCCGGCCCGGGTATTGATGCAGGACTTTACCGGCGTACCGGCGGTGGTCGACCTGGCCGCCATGCGCGACGCCATGGCCAAGGCCGGCGGCGACCCGCAGAAGATCAACCCGCTGTCGCCGGTAGACCTGGTAATCGACCACTCGGTGATGGTGGATAAATTCGCCAGCGCCGCCGCCTTCGGCGAGAACGTCGCCATCGAGATGCAGCGCAACGGCGAGCGCTACGCCTTTCTGCGCTGGGGCCAGCATGCCTTCGCCAACTTCAGCGTGGTGCCGCCGGGCACCGGCATCTGCCACCAGGTCAACCTGGAATACCTCGGCCGCACCGTGTGGACCAAGGAAGAAGACGGCCAGACCTTCGCCTTCCCCGACACCCTGGTCGGCACCGACTCGCACACCACCATGATCAACGGCCTCGGCATCCTCGGTTGGGGCGTCGGCGGTATCGAGGCGGAAGCGGCCATGCTCGGCCAGCCGGTGTCGATGCTGATTCCCGAGGTGATTGGCTTCAAGCTCAGCGGCAAATTGCAGGCCGGTATCACCGCCACCGACCTGGTGCTCACCGTCACCCAGATGCTGCGCAGCAAGGGCGTGGTCGGCAAGTTCGTCGAGTTCCATGGCGACGGCCTCGCCGACCTGCCCCTGGCCGACCGCGCCACCATCGCCAATATGGCCCCGGAATACGGCGCGACCTGCGGCTTCTTCCCGGTGGACGACATCACCCTCGGTTACCTGCGCCTGTCCGGCCGCCCGGAGCAGAGCGTCAGGCTGGTCGAGGCCTACTGCAAGGCCCAGGGCCTGTGGCGCGAACCGGGCGTTGAGCCTGCGTTCAGCGACAGCCTGGAGCTGGACATGGGCAGCGTCGAGGCCTGCCTGGCCGGACCCAAGCGCCCACAGGACCGGGTCGCCCTGCCCCAGGTCAAACAGGCCTTCGACGACTTTCTCGGCCTGCAACTCAAGCCCGCGGCCAAGGACGACGCGCGCCTGCTCAACGAAGGCGGTGGCGGCACCGCCATCGGCAGCGACGAACCCCATAACGAGTTCGAGTATGAACATGAGGGCGAGACTCATCGACTGAGCAACGGCGCAGTGGTGATCGCTGCCATCACCTCCTGCACCAACACCTCCAACCCCAGCGTGATGATGGCCGCCGGCCTGCTGGCGAAAAAGGCCATCGAAAAAGGCCTGCAGCGCAAACCCTGGGTCAAGAGCTCCCTGGCCCCCGGCTCCAAGGTGGTGACCGAGTATTTCAACGCCGCCGGCCTGACCCGCTACCTGGACGAACTGGGTTTCGACCTGGTCGGTTACGGCTGCACCACCTGCATTGGCAACTCAGGCCCGCTGCTCGAGCCCATCGAAAAAGCCATCCAGCAGCACGACCTGAGCGTGGCCTCGGTGCTGTCCGGCAACCGCAACTTCGAGGGCCGTGTGCATCCATTGGTGAAAACCAACTGGCTGGCCTCGCCGCCCCTGGTGGTGGCCTATGCCCTGGCCGGTAGCGTGCGCCTGGATATCAGCACAGAACCGCTAGGCCTGGGCAAGGACGGCCAGCCGGTGTACCTGCGCGATATCTGGCCGAGCCAGGCGGAAATCGCCGAGGCGATCGCGAAGGTCGACACCGCGATGTTCCACAAGGAATACGCCGAGGTGTTCGCCGGCGACGCCCAGTGGCAGGCCATCGAAGTGCCGCAAGCCGCCACCTACGCCTGGCAGGCCGATTCCACCTATATCCAGCATCCGCCGTTCTTCGAAGGCATCGCCGACGCACCGCCGCATATCGGCGATATCCACAACGCGCGCATCCTCGCCCTGCTTGGCGACTCGGTGACCACCGACCACATCTCCCCGGCCGGCAATATCAAGGCCGACAGCCCCGCCGGGCGCTACCTGCGCGAACAGGGCGTGGAACCGCTCGACTTCAACTCCTACGGCTCGCGGCGCGGCAACCATGAAGTGATGATGCGCGGCACCTTCGCCAATATCCGCATCAAGAACGAAATGCTCGGCGGTGAGGAAGGCGGCAACACCCTGCACCTGCCCAGCGGCGAGAAGCTGTCGATTTATGACGCGGCCATGCGTTACCAGGCCGCCGGCACCCCGCTGCTGGTGATCGCCGGCAAGGAATACGGCACCGGTTCCAGCCGCGACTGGGCGGCCAAGGGCACCAACCTGCTGGGGGTCAAGGCGGTAATCGCCGAGAGCTTCGAGCGCATCCACCGCTCCAACCTGGTCGGCATGGGCGTGCTGCCGCTGCAGTTCAAGGCTGGGCAGGATCGCAAGACGCTCAAGCTGACCGGCCGGGAAACCCTTAACCTCTACGGCCTGGACGGCGTCGAACTGCATCCGCATATGAACCTGATGCTGGAAATAAACCGTGACGACGGCAGCCGCGAAAGCTTCGAAGTGCTGTGCCGTATCGACACCCTCAACGAGGTCGAGTACTTCAAGGCCGGCGGCATCCTCCACTATGTGCTGCGCCAGCTGATCGCCGCTTCCTGAACCAGGCCGGGCAGTCAGCAGGCGTCTGCCCGGCGCGTTGTCGGCCGATGCCAGCTAGAATGCAGCGAACAGTAAAACGATTAAATTAAAGGCTTACGCGGCCGATCAAGTGGTATCGACCTAAGGGACACGTCACCCCATGCGCAATAATCAACCGGTTACCCAGCGGGAACGTACCTTCCCGACCCAGCAACGTCTGATCTCCACCACCGACGTCAAAGGCCAGATCACCTACTGCAACGATGCCTTTATCGACATCAGCGGCTTCTCCCGCGAAGAGCTGCTGCGTGCGCCGCACAACCTGGTGCGCCACCCCGATGTACCGCCCGCGGTGTTCCAGCATATGTGGGACACCCTGAAAAGTGGCCGGCCGTGGATGGGCATCGTCAAGAACCGCAGCAAGAACGGTGACCACTACTGGGTCAACGCCTATGTCACCCCCGTGCTGGAAAACAACCAGGTGGTGGGCTACGAGTCCGTGCGGGTCAAACCCACCGCCGAACAGGTGCGCCGCGCCGAAGTTCTCTACCAGCGCATCAACACCGGCAAATCGGCCATCCCCAAACGCGACACCTGGCTGCCGGTACTGAAGGACTGGCTGCCCTTTATCCTGATCAGCCAGATCGGCTTTCTGATCGGCATGACCCTGGGCCATAGCTGGGGCTTTCTGCTCGCCGCCGGCCTGTCCATCCCCCTCGGCCTGATCGGCCTGGCCTGGCAGAACCGCGGTATCAAACGCCTGCTGCAACTGGCCGAACAGTCCACCTCCGACCCGCTGATCGCGCAGATGTACACCGACAGCAGCGGTGCCCAGGCCCGCCTGGAAATGGCCATGCTCAGCCAGGACGCCCGCCTGCGCACCTGCCTGACCCGCCTGCAGGACACCGCCGAACACCTCACCAGCCAGGCCAAACAGGCCGACGCCCTGGCCCACAGCAGCTCCGCCGGGCTGGAACGCCAGCGCCAGGAAACCGACCAGGTGGCTACCGCCATCAACGAAATGGCCGCCACCACCCTGGAAGTAGCCAGCAACGTGGCGCGCACCGCCATCGCCACCCAGGACGCCAACCGCCTGACCACCGCCGGCCGCACCATCGCCTCGGAAACCCGCGAAGCCATCCAGCGCCTCTCCGTCTCCGTGGGTGAAACCGGTGAAACCGTCACCCGCCTGGCCCAGGACAGCAACGAAATCGGTGGAGTGGTTGACGTGATCAAAGGCATCGCCGACCAGACCAACCTGCTGGCCCTCAACGCCGCCATCGAAGCCGCCCGCGCCGGCGAAATGGGCCGTGGCTTTGCCGTGGTGGCCGATGAAGTGCGCTCCCTGGCGCAGCGCACCGCCGAATCCACCGGGCAGATCCACCAGCTGATGGCCAAACTGCAACGCACCGCCGAAGAAGCGGTCATGACCATGGAAATCGGCCGCAAACAGGCCCACGAAGGGGTCGAGCGCGTGCAGAAAGCCGACGACGCCCTCGCCGGCATCAGCGAAGCGGTGGCCAATATCACCGACATGGCCAACCAGATCGCCGCCGCCGCCGAGGAACAGAGCGCCGTGGCCGACGAGGTCAACCGCAGCATCACCACCATCGCCCAACTGGCCGACCAGACCGCCGGCGAAGCCCACAACACCGCCCTGCTCAGCGAAGCCCTCACCGCCACCGCCCAGGGTCAGTACTCCCTGGTGGAACGCTTTAACCGCTAACCCCTGCCCAAGTGCGCCGGCCTGCCGGCGCACTCTCTCCCCCCTCCTTCCAACCGCCTCGCCCACCAGACGATGGCCATTTACCAGCATTGAAGATGGACAGCCCCGTCCGGAATGGAATAGCTTCTGGCAAAGCTGCCGGGCAGAACAACCCTGCCCGCAAAACGGCTTGCCATCCCCTGTCGCGTTGCCCTTAAGCCCTGCCGCCTTTGCGCCGGCCGATCTTAAGCAAAACAAGGACATAGTCGATGACAAGGAAGTTAATGCGACATGTATCGTGATAGACGTGTCGCCTAATTAATAGTTAGGAGTCAACATGGAACTCGATACTCTCGACAAAGCAATAGCCTTCATAACTGCCAGGATATTTGTTCAGCTAGACGGCACTCAAAGATCATCTATTGGCACAGGCTTTCTTTATTTGGCAAAACTAAACGATGGCAGTGAAAGAACACTAACATTACTAATATCTAACAAACACGTATTCCTTGACCCTCACGGGACTATAACCATTAGCCTAAACAAGAAAAAAGCAGATGGCACACCAGATTATGGAAACACAATAGATTTTGTGCAAAAAGACTTTCAAGAAGTTTACGTACCACACCCAGATGCGGGAATTGATCTAGCGTGCATCAATGCCTCACAAATTACACATACAGATGCATTTTATAAAACACTCAACGACCAATTTTTAAATACACCGAATTACGAAAATATAAACACAGGCAGCAGTGCACTATTTGTTGGCTACCCCGAAAACCGCTACGATGTTGTCAACAACCTACCTTTAATAAGGAAAGGTTCAATCGCATCATTGCCAGCAGTAGATTTCAACGGGAAAGGCCAAATAGTTATCGACGCACAAGTTTTTCAAGGCTCTAGCGGAAGCCCTGTATTCACAGCAAACAATGGGCACTACTTATTGCTTGGCGTAGTAACAGAAACAATGATTCGCCACGCCCAATTACAAACACTTCCAGCAAATTTTCCGCAAGTTGGAGTCCAGCAAATCCTTGGTCTCGGCATAATAATCAAGCAAAGGCATGTAAAGGAGCTAATAGATCACGCAGTGGCTGATTTTACAGCCAGAAACCCTGCATAAGACTCCTAACAAGTGGTATTCAAATCGTTCGCTTCGCTCTCTGGGACGGGCTAAAACCCGCCCCTTAACCAAACGTTATATATCACGGGGAAATCGCACGTGGTTGTGAATCAATTAGAACGAGCGTTTCGTGCATGGCCGATACTCATTGAGGTTGCAAGGCATCGAAACACCATTACTTATGGTGAGCTCGGGGCAAAACTTGGAATTCATCATCGAGCCGTACGCTATGTGCTCGGAATTCTTCAAGACTATTGCCTTGAAGAAAATTTACCCCCACTCACAATTCTTATCGTAAACGGCTCAGGCAAGCCCGGCACCGGCTTTATTGCCTATGACTTGAGTCGTTTTGAAAAGGGTCTTGCCGTAGTGTGGGATTGGAACTGGGAGGCGCAAGAAAATCCATTCGCATTTTCCGTCTCCGGCGATTCATTAAACTCATTAATTACTACTCTAGCCAAAGAACCTGGATCATCAGCGGAAATATACACGCGAATTCCATCACGCGGAATAAAACAATTATTATTTCGCTCTGCACTGCTTAAAGCGTACAAACATAAATGCGCCTTTACTGAACTTTCATTTACATCAGCGCTTGAGGCCTGCCATATTATTCCTTGGTCTTTAGCCAATGAAAATGAGCGCCTAGACATAAGAAACGGAATACTGTTAAACAGCTTGCATCACAAACTATTTGATCGCGGCTTAATAACAATATCAACAAGCCATGAAATTGTGTTCTGCGATCCAAAAGAAGAAGATGGTAATTATTCAAAATTTGATCAATTGCTTACTTCAAGGCTACATGGTCAAAAAATGCACTTGCCACACAAGTTAAACCAAAGACCTTTAGCTGAGTACATTACAAGGCATCATCAAATTACCGGTTGGGAGTTCTGAGCAAGTGACATACAACAAACGGTTCAAACCGTTCGCTTCGCTCACTGGGACGGCTAAAACCCGCCCCTTAACCAAACGTTAGGCTAAAAGGAATACACATGACAGAGCAGTTACTTTTAGCCAAAAGGTTATTTTTGATTGGTTCAGGATATGCTGAAAAAGATGATCCTGTCTCGGCAGGGGTTTCAATCTCACTATTCCAAGACTCGATAGAAATATTCATTTGGTCACTTCTAAAAACCCTTGACGCCGAAGCAAATGACAAAACCCCGTTCACCGCTTTTTTTGATCTTGTAAAGAGCGCCAAAGGAAATACAAATAACTCATCACTTCCTTTCAAAGCCAAAATACTAGAATTAAATAAGGCACGAGTTAACTTCAAGCACTACGGAAATTTACCAGACATTTCTGAAGCAAAGAAATTTAAAGCATACACCGAAGAATTTTTATCTATCAGCTTTTATGAGTTCTACTCAATAGAGTTTTCATCACTATCACTCGCCGAGCTAATTCCATACCCGCACATTCGCGCCAAGATAAAAAGTGCGGAAACCATGCTAGAAAGCAAAGAGTACGAGCAAGCTATAGCTGAACTGTCAATCGCAAAAGCTATGCTATTCGAAAAAATCTCTGATTACTTACCAAAACCAGACAGAAGACTTTCCGACGGCGATAATTTTTTGAGGAAAATATCCGGAGCACAAAGTGTAAATTTGTTTGGACCACTCACGCAGTACCTAGAAAAATCGAATGAGATTAGTATTATTGCATTGCTTGGAATGCAGATAAGCGATTATTTTGTACTCCAAAAATACCTACCTGCAGCGCTAAAAATGGCTGCTGGAAATTGGGTACTGCAATGCCACGGCAGACTTAACCCTGATGAAAAAATCACGAAAAATGCAATTAACATAATTACCTCAGCAGCAATTCGCGCTAGAGAAGTGATCGGAGCATAATTTGCTATCGAATTACCGCCTAACAAGTGTATATGGACTCTCCCCACAAGTAGTGAGTAAAGCCTTGCTTTTGCACCTGTCGTCAGCGCGGTTGCATGCGTATATCCGGCCTGTTTTGGGCTTTACCGCCCTGGCCATTCTGTAGTTCGCGCAGCGGGGGCCAAGCGTTCAATCGATCACGCAGATCATCATTGTTATCGGCCTTGTTCCGCGGCAGGACTCGCCTGTTCCGACAGTGCTGCTCACCACAACCACAAGAAAACCATTACGCCTTGCCGGTAATTTGCTCGGGGGCCAAACGCTCACGCAGCATATGGGCAACCAACTCGAAGCGCTCGCTACCCGGCAGCAGCTTTCGCATCGGCCGCACACCTGACAGCAGGCCTGCATCTGTTGCTGGGCTACACGAGCCGAGTAGCCACCGCGGGCATCTCGCTTGCGGCGCACCTCTCGACTGATGGTCGCGGGAGATCGAATAGGTGCTGTTCTTGGCCGCCATCTGCAGCTGTCGCATTCAGGCATGCAGGGGTTGTTTCTGTTGCTGGGGAGGTTTGCCGGGCGGCATATAGTCGGCTCGCCGCCGGGTTGATATTGATGGGCACCCAAGGCTATGGGCCAGACCACGCGCAGTGGCAGCTGAAGCCTGGCCATGGGGCTCTGCATGCTGACCCGCGGTGGCGAACTTCAACCTCCAATAGGGTGCCTGCCATGCGTTTGAATGCTGCGGTTGTCGTGTTGTTAACAGGGCTCGTCGCTGCGACCTATGGCTTCGGCATTTATCTCTTCGCACAACTCGTCCCCGATATGCAGGCGTCCCTGGGCTTCAGCTTTGCCTATGTCGGCACCATCACTGCGGCGGGGCAACTGGGCTTTCTGCTATGTGCGCTCCTGGCAGCCTGGCTGACGCCAAGGGTGGGCGGTGACTGGCTGATCCTGGGGTCGGGCGTGGTGTGCGCCATGGCGCTGCTGCTTATTTCACTGTCGAACAATAGCCTTGTGATAGGGGCAATGCTGGTCGTGCTGGCCGGCACTGCGGCAACAGTCTTTGTGCCTATGGTCGATGTTATTGCCAGGGTCGTTGCATACCGCTACCGCGGGATGGCGATGGGGCTCGTATCGAGCGGGACAAGCTACGGGGTGTTTATCAACAGCCTGCTGGTGCCCATCTATGCCCCCCAGGGCGAGTGGCGAACCGTATGGTGGCTGGTGGGGCTGATCGCCCTGGGTCTAAGCGTCCTGGTCTGGTGGGTGTTCAGGCGCGGTGGCTTGCTCGGCAGGGTACCCTCTCCAGCCGCCCGGCCAGTATTAGCCGAGGATGCCACGCCGCAGGTGCGCCAAACGGGCCCCAAGGCTGAACTGATGCAGCCCTGGGTGTTGATGGTCTGGTCCATGAACTTCTTGATCGGATTCTCGACCTTCCCGTTTCAAAACTATCTCTCATCCTACCTGCGTATCGAGCTGGGTTTTGGGGTGGCTTACACCGCTCAAATATGGGCCACCATCGGGTTGGTGGGCATGTTCGCGGGGCTGGCTGTCGGCTGGCTGTCGGACCGCATAGGGCTGCGCATCGCGATGCTGCTGGTGTATGTCAGCGTGGCTGTTGCCGCTCTTATCCTTCTGGTGCAGCCATCGGGATATTGGCCATCGATAGCCGCCGTGCTGTTTTCTATCGCCTTCTACCCCATCTTCGGGCTGATACCTGCCTATGTGTCCAAGCAGGCCTCTTCAGCCGCCACGGCTGTGGCTATCTTTGGCATTGCCAACGTGATGCAGGGTAGCGGGGGAATGCTCGGCAATTACAGTGCAGGGCTCTGGGCCAGCCATAGCGGAAGCTTTGCCGGCATCTATGGTGCCATTGTCATAGTGGCTATGGTCCTGATTGCGCTGACCCTCAAACTGCCCAGGGAAGCCCCGGAAAAGCTCCAGCAGCTCTGCTGAATCACCTCCCCTTGAGCCTGAAATTGCGGCCTTCGGATGTCTACCTCCAGATGTCAGCGCCAGGCTGCCCAGGACAGCAACGAAATCGGTGGCGTGGTTGACGTGATCAAAGGCATCGCCGACCAGACCAACCTGCTGGCCCTCAACGCCGCCATCGAAGCCGCCCGCGCCGGCGAAATGGGCCGTGGCTTTGCCGTGGTGGCCGATGAAGTGCGCTCCCTGGCGCAGCGCACCGCCGAATCCACCGGGCAGATCCACCAGCTGATGGCCAAACTGCAACGCACCGCCGAAGAAGCGGTCATGACCATGGAAATCGGCCGCAAACAGGCCCACGAAGGGGTCGAGCGCGTGCAGAAAGCCGACGACGCCCTCGCCGGCATCAGCGAAGCGGTGGCCAATATCACCGACATGGCCAACCAGATCACCGCCGCCGAAGAACAAAGCGTCGTGGCCCATCACCGTGCCCCACGGGTGGATCTTCCCGATGTTGGGGCGCATGCGACCCTCCATGTCATGTTGGAAAATCAGACGGCCTAGGGTCTCGAGCCCGTGGTTCGAGCAGTGCCTCGCCTTATGGCCGAGGGCCTGTCTCGCCACGATGCAGGTGAAAAGCGCTAAACACCCTACTCAGGCAGAGCAAAACGCGGCAGTCGAATGCCTTACCGCCAAGGCATGGCGGCGCAAGTATGGCCAATAGGGCCGGCGATGCTGCAGTGCTGGGGCGAACTGACTTTTTTCTTTTTGCAGGTGTAACCAAACACCCTTCCCCGCCGTATCTATCAGTGTCGTTACTCAAAACCCACTGAAGGAAAGCACTTATGTTCAGCACAGCCCAGCAGCTCAAGAGTTTGATCGGCGCGGTAATCTTCGCGTTTGCCGGCGCGGTGTCCGCCGCCGACTATTCGGCCCCGGCCAAACCGGCTAAAGCTGTCGAGACCTCAGGCCTGGAAACAGCGCGCCTGGCCATCAAGAAATGGGACTACAAAGAAGCCATCGAACTGCTCAAGGTCGAAGCCGCCAAAGACCCGAACAATGCCGATGTGCAGAACCTGCTGGGTTACAGCAATCGCAAGCTGCAAAACTACGATCTGGCCCTGAGCTACTACCAGAAGGCCCTGGCCTTGGAGCCTAAGCATCGCGGTGCCAACAACTACCTCGGCCACCTGTATCTGGAAACCGACAAACTGGAAAAAGCCCAGGAGCGCCTCGCGGTGCTGGACAAGGCCTGCACCTTCGGTTGCGAGGAATACCGCGAACTGAAGCAGGCCATAGCCGTACATCAGCAACAACAGCTTGCCGATAGATAACCGAGAGATAGTTGATGCCATTGGCGGGCTGGATGCGTCGCGGTGGATAATCCGCTACGGTCATCCTGCCCGCCGAGCTTTGTCCAAGGAACTGTCTAGGGATTGCATGAACGAGCCATTGAGTGACCTGCTGAGTCGTTGCGCCCTGGGAGACCGCGGTGCCTTCGCCCGCCTCTATGAACTGGCCTCGCCCAAGCTGTATGGCATCGCCGTGCGCCTGCTCAAACAACGCTCGCAAGCGGACGATGTAATGCAGGAGGCATTCGCCAAGATCTGGTATCGGGCCAGCAGTTACCGGCCCGACCTGGGCAACCCGATGACCTGGATGATCGCCATCCTGCGCAATCAGGCCCTGGATCTGCTGAGCGCCCATGGCCGCCATGAACGCCTGCTCGACCGGGACGCGGACTATGGCGATATCGAGATTGCCGACCCAGGCAACGACCCCGAAAGCGAAACCCTGCACTGCGACGCCACCGGGCGTCTGGGCATCTGCATGGAGCAACTGCGCGACCAGCATCGTCAGTGCATCGCGATGATCTATTGGGACGGCGTGACCTATCAGCAACTCGCCGACAAACTGAACACGCCAACCGGCACCGTCAAGGTATGGGTGCGCCGTGGGCTGGAGAAACTCAGACAATGCCTGGAGCAATGAGATACCAGAAACCCCAGGTGCAGGAACGTCTCGCCCGCGAGTACGTGCTCGGCACCATGACCGCGGCGGTGCGACGGCGCTTCCAGCGCCTGCTCAACGCCGATGCCGATTTGCAGAAACAGGTTCTGCGCTGGGAACAGCACTTGCAGCCCCTGGCCGATCAACTGCCGCCGCAGACACCGCCGCGCGCGATCTGGAACGCCTTGGCCCAACGTCTTGGCCATGCGCCACAAGCCAGCGTGCAAAAAACGGGCTGGCTAAGCAGCCTGGCGCTGTGGCGTGGTTTCAGCGCCCTGGCCAGCACTGCAGTGCTGGTGTTGGCGGTGATCCTGGTGAGGACGCCTGAGGTTCGGCCGGCTGATTACCTCGCGGTGATGGCCGCCGAGGAGTCCGTGGCGAGCATAGTCGCCAGTGCCCGCAAGGCACCCTGGGAACTGACCCTGGAACTGGTCAAAACGCCGCCGCTGGCCAGCGACAAGACCTTGCATCTGTGGGCGGTCTCCGCCGAAACCGGCCAGATCCATTCGCTGGGCGCACTAGGTAACGAGGCCAAGCAACAACGCCCCCTGAGCGAACAGGAGTGGCTGTTGATCAAAGGCGCGCACTCTCTGATCGTCACCGAAGAAGCGAATGCCGCGGCCCCCGATCAACCCTCCGGGCCGGTTCGCTACAGGGGGCTCTGTGTGCAACTGGGTTGAGGTTTCGTAGCCAGCCGCAGCCCATTAACCATCCGCCAACTTTGGTCGCATTTCCCCCGTCGCCGACTGCTCGCACAGTAAAGGCGCAGTCGGAGACGCAACAGCAACTGCTTCTCGCGACCAAGGAAAACAACAACAAGCCGCAGGAGAACTCCATGCGCTATTTTGCCTTGCTTCTAGTCTTCATCAGCTCCATGGCCCCGGCCCAAAGCTGGACGCTCGACCCGCAACATTCGTTCCTCAGCTTTACCACCACCAAGGACGCCAGCATCAGCGACCACCACGGTTTCGCCCAACTCACAGGCGCGGTCGACGAGGGTGGCAAGGCCTGGCTGCGAATTGGCCTGGCCAGCGTTGAATCGAATATCGACAAGCGCAACGAACGCATCCGCGAGCACCTGTTCGAAGTCGCCCAATACCCCGAGGCTGTTGCCAGCCTGAGCCTGCCCTCCAAGCTGTACGAGCAGCTGCAGGTCGGCGAAAGCTTCACCCGGGAGATGAACGTGCGCCTGGATCTGCACGGGCACAACAGAGTCGTGCGCGCCGAGCTCTATGTGCTGCAACTGCGCCCGGACGTGGTCGAGGTTTCCACTTCGCAGCCGCTGATCATCAACGCCCATGAGTTCGGCATGCAGAGCGGCCTGCTCAAGCTGATGGAACTGGCGGGTTTGAAGACCATTGCCAGCGCAGTGCCGGTTACCTTCCGCCTGCGCTTTGTGCCCAGCACACCAGTCGCCTCGCTCTGATCGACAGCAGCCCTGCGGGGCTGCTTCCCGCTACTACACGCGCAGTATTCCAGGGTTTCCACAATCCGCTGGCAGCGGTAGAGTTCGGCAACCCGTCGAGCGAAGCCGGGCAGTGAAACCCGGCGTCGCCCCTCTCCGTACCCAATCAACACTGCAGCAAAAAACCTCGGCCCGTCATCAGGGCAAACCTAGACAATGCAACGTAAAAAGCGCGATCTACCAACAGACGCCAAGGAAGAGCAATGAAAGGTAGTTGTTTATGCGGTGCCATTGAATACGCCGTCGAACGCATCGATATGCCCATCGGCCATTGTCACTGCCGCACCTGCCGCAAAGCCCACGCCGCTGCGTTTGCCACCACCGCTGGGGTCAAGCGTGAGCACTTTCGCTGGGTCAAAGGTCAGGAGCGCCTGTCGACCTTCGAATCCTCGCCGGGAAAGTTGCGCCACTTCTGCTCCCTATGCGGCTCCCATCTGGTTGCCGAACGCCCGCAGCAAGCTCACGTTATAGTCCGCGTCGCCACCCTCGATGAAGATCCGGGCGTGCGGCCGCAGCAGCATATCTGGACAACTCATGACGTGCCCTGGCTGGAGTACGAGGGCGTTGCGGCCTATCTGGAATGGCAGCCGGGGCGGTAAGCCCAGCATGATTTAACGCCATCGCAACCGTCAGAGGAGCACCCTCATGCAAGAGCTGACGGCCCTATTTGGTATTGCCGCAACGCTCGCGCTTGGCGCAGCGAGGTGACGGCCTGCGCCTTCAAATACGGCGAGTCGGCGACGGTGCCCGGCTATGTCTGCATCCCCAATCGCAACTATATGAACCTGCTTGAGGTGCCGGTGCTGTTCTATGTCGCCTGTCTGCTGCTGTATGTCACCGACGGTGCATCGACCGCGCTGGTCGCCCTGGCCTGGGCCTATGTAGCCTTGCGCGTGCTGCACAGCCTGATCCATCTGAGCTACAACCATGTGTACCACCGGCTCATGGCATTCGCCGCCAGCAATCTGGTGCTGATTGCGCTCTGGCTGTTGGCTACCATGCATGTGTTCGCCCAGACGCCCGCCTGAGCGGCAGGCGCAGACGGCACCCGACCTCAGGCCCCAACCTTTCAAGGAAGACCATGAAATACTCAACGTTCTCGCTACTGGCCGCACTGCTGTGCGCCGCCCCCCAGGTTGGTGCGCTCGAATCGGAAAAGGAGCGCATCAGGCAAAAGCAGGCCGAACTCGACCAGGCCTGCGAAAGCGCCCGGGAGGTAAAGCTGCAGCCCCTGCGTGCTCAGGCCTTTGATGAATGCATGACGGCCAAGCGCAGCACCAATACGGCGGAGGACTGCAGGCGCAAGAGCGCGGATGTTAATGGCAACAGGTTGGGCGGTAGCCCCAGGTTCTATGATCTGCCGGCCTGCGAGGCGGCCTTCAAGCACCGCAAGAGCCATCCAAACCGCTGATACGCCACCTAAGATAAAGGCCCGAACCACCATGATCTGTGGCGGGCCTGCCCGAAGGTTGGTCAACGAGCCCACGCCGCCTATGCTGAAAAGGTAATCGGCAGCACGACCCGCAGGAGCCCGGCATGGCCCAGCCCATCCCCTTTTTTCGCGAAGCCGGCAACGGCCCTGGCGTGGTCTGTCTGCATGCCAACGCCAGCACATCGAGCCAGTGGCGCAGCCTGATGGACTGCCTGGCCCCGAATTTTCGCGTCTTGGCCCCCGACCTGTATGGCAGCGGGCAGAGTCCGGACTGGCCCTCCCGGGAGGTGATCAGCCTGCATGACGAGGCCGCCCTGATCGAGCCCGTGCTGACCAGCGCCGGTGCACCGCTGACGCTGGTGGGGCATTCCTACGGAGCGGCCCTGGCCCTGATCGTGGCCTTGGCCAATCCGGGCCGCGTCGCCGCCCTGGTGCTCTATGAACCTACCCTGTTCGCCCTGCTGGACGCCGAACGCGCCCCGCCGAACGAGGCAGACGGCATTCGCGGCGCAGTGACAGCCGCCAGCGCGGCCCTCGACCGCGGCCAGGCAGACAGCGCCGCTCAGCACTTTATCGATTACTGGATGGGCCCCGGCAGCTGGGCGATGACGGCCGAATCACGCAAACCGGCCATTGCCGCCGCCGTCGGCAATGTACGCCGCTGGGCCCATGCGCTGTTGAGCGAGCCGGCCCCACTGGCGGCGATGCGCACCCTGGATATGCCGGTGCTGTTTATGCTGGGCAAGCGCTCCACCGTTTCGGCGCATGGAGTGGCGCGCCTGCTGCTGGGCGCGCTACCGCGGGTCGAACGGCTGGAGTTCGACGAGTTGGGGCATATGGGGCCGGTCACCCATCCGGACCAGGTCAACCCGGCCATTGCGCACTTCCTTCAACGCCTGCACCGCGGCTGACAGGCCGCAGCCCGTGGCGCAGAGCCCCGCCTCCCCCGACAAAATGCCAGGCAGCGTCTACGCTTGCCTGGGCGGGGCCCGGTGCGTGGCACCCCACACCTCTCTGAATAAACAAGGAGCACGGATATGGCGGGTTGGTTCGAGCTAGGTAAAAGCAGTGACGGACAGTTTCGCTTTGTACTCAAGGCCGCTAATGCAGAAACCATTCTGACCAGCGAGCTGTACAAGACCAAAGCCGCGGCAGAAAACGGCATCGCCTCGGTACAGACCAACTGCGCGCTGGACGAACGCTACGAGCGCAAGACGGCGGCTAACGGCAAGCCCTACTTCAACTTGAAAGCGGCCAACCACCAGGTCATCGGCAGCAGCCAGATGTATGCCTCCGAAGCCTCGCGGGATAACGGCATCAGCAGCGTCAAAAACAACGGAACTAGCAGCACCATCAAGGACAACTGCTAAGACGGGCCATGGAAGACGTGTAGGGTGCGCCGTGCGCGCCAAGGCTCCGTGGTGTAGCGGATGCACACCAGGCGTCCGAGGTTTGACTGGTGCGCACGGCACACCCTACCGATTGCATGCCGCCTGGCCGGGCGCGGCATGATCGTTAACCGCCCCTCACTCTCGCCCTCTCCCCGAACTTATCGGCGTAAGCCGTGCAGTCTTACGACAAGTCCTGCGGCCTTAACCGCCGGTTAGAAAGGCTGCGATTTCATCGGCTGCGCTCTGCAGGTGTTGCGCATGGCTGAAGCCTGAGCTTTTCAGGGGTTTCAGGTCGTGGTCGGCCGCCGTCAGCCAGTGCAGCCTGATGGCCGCGGACAGCGGGTAAGTCGCCACGGCCTCGCGATTGCCCAGGGCATCGCGTTCGCCCTGGATAATCAGCGTTCTGCTGCGCAGTTCGGCCAGGTGGGCGATGCGCGGTTTTTCCGGTTTGCCCACGGCATAGAAGGGATAACCCAGGCACACCAGGGCGTCGGCACCCAGTTCATCGGCCAGCAGGCTGGCCATGCGTCCGCCCATGGACTTGCCGCCGACGGCCAATGGCCCTGCGACCCGTTGGCGCACCCGGGTATAGACCTCACGCCATTGCTGCAACAGCTGCGCCTGCGGATTGGGCGGGCGTTTCTTGCCATCCAGGCGGCGTGCGGCCATATAGGCGAACTCGAAGCGCAGCACCGCAATGCCACGGGCGGCAAGGCTTTGCGCCATTTTCTGCATGAATTCGCTGTCCATCGGCGCGCCTGCGCCGTGGGCCAGAATCAGGGTGGCGCGCACCTCGCCAGCAGGCCTGTCCCATAGCCACGGATCGTCGCCTTGCGGCCGTGCGTATTGATCCCCGTCAATACCGGCACTTTGCCCATTGCTCATGCTTGCCTCGTTTAAAGAATCTGTCGGACTGCGGCGCTGATGGTACAGGCACGCAGCCAATGATTTTCGATGATCGGCCTATAACCTGGATGGAAGCCCCCCTGAAATGAACATAACCAGGAACACAACCAGCAGTTCCGCCTACAACTACAAGGTGGTCCGTCAATTCGCCATCATGACAGTGGTGTGGGGCATAGTCGGCATGGCAGTTGGCGTATTAATCGCCGCTCAACTGGCCTGGCCCGCGCTCAACTTCGACCTGCCATGGACGAGCTTCGGCCGCCTGCGCCCGCTGCACACCAACGCGGTGATTTTCGCCTTCGGTGGTTGTGCGCTGTTTGCTACCAGCTACTACGCGGTGCAACGCACCTCCCAGGCCACCCTGTTCGCGCCCAAACTGGCGGCCTTCACCTTTTGGGGTTGGCAGGCAGTGATCCTGCTGGCGGCCATCACCCTGCCCATGGGCTGGACCAGCTCGAAGGAATACGCCGAACTGGAATGGCCGATCGATATCCTGATCACCGTGGTCTGGGTCAGCTACGCCATCGTGTTCTTCGGCACGATCATGAAGCGCAAGGTCAGCCATATCTATGTGGGTAACTGGTTCTTCGGTGGTTTTATCCTCACCGTGGCCATCCTCCACCTGGTCAACAACATGGCCATTCCGGTGAGCCTGACCAAGTCCTACTCGGCCTATGCCGGGGCGACTGACGCTATGATCCAGTGGTGGTACGGCCACAACGCCGTGGGCTTCTTCCTCACCGCCGGCTTCCTGGGGATGATGTACTACTTCGTGCCCAAGCAGGCCGAGCGTCCGGTGTACTCCTATCGCCTGTCGATCGTGCACTTCTGGGCGCTGATCGCCGTGTATATCTGGGCCGGCCCGCACCACCTGCACTACACCGCGCTGCCGGACTGGGCGCAGAGCCTGGGCATGGTGATGTCGCTGATTCTCCTGGCTCCAAGCTGGGGCGGCATGATCAACGGCATGATGACCCTCTCGGGGGCCTGGCATAAGCTGCGCACCGACCCGATTCTGCGCTTTCTGGTGGTGTCCCTGGCGTTCTACGGCATGTCGACCTTCGAAGGTCCGATGATGGCGATCAAGACCGTCAACGCCCTGTCCCACTACACCGACTGGACCATCGGCCACGTACACGCCGGTGCTCTCGGCTGGGTTGCCATGGTCTCCATCGGTTCGCTCTACCACCTGATCCCACGGGTATTCGGCCGCGCCGAGATGCACAGCATTGGCCTGATCAACGTGCACTTCTGGCTGGCCACCATCGGCACCGTGCTCTATATCGCCTCGATGTGGGTCAACGGCATCGCCCAGGGCCTGATGTGGCGTGCAGTCAACGAAGACGGCACCCTCACCTACTCCTTTGTCGAAGCCCTGGAAGCCAGCCACCCCGGCTTTGTCGTACGCCTGCTCGGCGGCGCGATCTTCTTCAGCGGCATGCTGGTGATGGCCTGGAACGTCTGGCAGACCGTGCGTCATACCAAGGCGGCAGAGATGGAAGCCGCCGCGCAGTTTTCGGTTGAAGGAGCCCACTGATGAGACACGAATTACTCGAAAAGAATATCGGCCTGATGGCCCTGCTGATGGTGCTGGCCGTGAGTGTCGGCGGCCTGACGCAGATCGTCCCGCTGTTCTTCCAGGATGTGGTCAATGAGCCGGTGGCGGGCCTCAAGCCTTACACCGCGCTGCAACTGGAAGGCCGCGATATCTATATCAAGGAAGGCTGCGTCGGCTGCCATTCGCAGATGATCCGTCCCTTCCGCGCCGAGACCGAGCGCTACGGCCACTACTCGGTAGCCGGCGAAAGCGTCTACGACCACCCCTTCCTGTGGGGCTCCAAGCGTACCGGTCCGGACCTGGCCCGGGTTGGCGGCCGCTACTCGGACGAGTGGCACCGCGCGCACCTGTACAACCCGCGCAACGTGGTGCCCGAGTCGAAGATGCCGTCCTACCCCTGGCTGGTGGAAAACACCCTGGATGGCAAGGACACCGCGGCCAAGATGAAGGCCCTGCGCACCGTCGGCGTGCCCTACAGCGATGAGGACATCGCCGCTGCCGGCGACGCGGTCAAAGGCAAGAGCGAGATGGACGCCATGGTTGCCTACCTGCAAGTGCTCGGCATTGCCGTGAAGAACAAGAGGTAGGGCCATGTCATTCGAATTTTTTGATATCGGCACCCTGCGCGGCATAGGTACGGCACTGGTTCTGCTGTCCTTTGTCTGCGTCACCCTGTGGGCCTACAGCGGCAAGCGCCGCACGGCGTTCGCTGAGGCCGCCTTACTGCCCTTTGCCGATGAACCCAAGCTGGCTGCACCGAGGAGCAAGACCCCATGAGCACTTTCTGGAGCTGGTACATCACAGTGCTGACCATCGGCACCCTGCTCGCCCTGTTCTGGCTGATTTTCGCCACCCGCAAGAGCGAAACTCACAAGAGCGAAACCGAGCAGACCATGGGTCATGCCTTCGATGGCATCGAGGAGTATGACAACCCACTGCCCAAGTGGTGGTTCATGTTGTTCCTCGGCACCCTGATCTTCTCCATCGGCTACCTGGCGCTGTACCCCGGCCTGGGCAACTTCAAGGGCCTGCTGCCGGGCTATGAAGACGGCTGGACCCAGGTTGGCCAGTGGCAGCGCGAAGTTGATCAGGCCGACGAGCTGTATGGGCCTATCTTCGCCAAATATGCGGCCATGCCCCTGGAAGAAGTGGCCAACGACCCGCAAGCACTGAAAATGGGCGGCCGCATGTTCGCCACCTATTGCTCGGTTTGCCATGGCTCGGATGCCAAGGGCGCGGTGGGCTTCCCCAACCTGGCCGACAACCACTGGCGCTGGGGCGGCGAACCTGCCGCGATCAAGACCAGCATCCTCAATGGTCGCATGGGTGCCATGCCGGCCTGGACGGCGGTAATCGGCGAAGATGGCGTGCAACAGGTCGCCGCCTATGTGCGCAACGGCCTCGCCGGTCTGCCGCTGCCGGCCGACAAGAGCTTTGACCTGGAGAAAGGCGCTGCCATCTATAGCGCCAACTGCCTGGCCTGCCACGGTGCCGAAGGTAAAGGCATGGCCCTGCTCGGCGCGCCAGACCTGACCACCCCGGCCGGCTGGATCTACGGCAGCAGCCTGACCCAGCTGCAGCAGACCATTCGCCACGGCCGTAACGGCCAGATGCCGGCGCAGGAGCAATACCTTGGCAACGACAAGGTGCATCTGCTGGCTGCCTATGTACTGAGCCTGAGCCAGAACAAGGCGCAGTAACCGCTACCCTGCAGGTGCGGGCCAGCCCCGCATCTGCAGCTACCCGGCAGCCGCCCACCCCGATCCTCGCAACCCCCCTTCCCCCGTCCGGCCTGACCGGCGCACTCATGCGACCCAAGGTCGCACCCCGGCAAGCACCTGCGTGCACACTGCGCGACATGGGCTAATCTTGTCGACAGTCGCCACCTGTCATAACTCCAAGGCGATTCCCATCTTCAGCGCGCGGCCAATTAGGCCAATTTTTGCTTGCGGCATTGCACTGCATATTGCCATTTGCACCCTTGCCAACAGCCCTGAAAGCCCTATCGCGCCGGCTTGTGTCGTTGCAATGAGAAACTGCTTTCTCCATACTTGCCGCCGATTTTTGCCCCCTAGAAACTCCATTAACCGTGGAACCCATAATGAGCACAGCAATCAGTCCGACTGCTTATAACTACAAGGTGGTTCGCCAGTTCGCCGTGATGACGGTGATTTGGGGAGTCATTGGCATGAGCCTGGGTGTTTTCATCGCCGCACAACTGGTGTGGCCGGAACTCAACCTGGGTCTGGAATGGACGAGCTTCGGCCGTCTGCGCCCCCTGCACACCAACGCGGTGATCTTCGCTTTCGGCGGCTGCGCGCTGATGGCAACCTCGTTCTACGTGGTGCAACGCACCAGCCAGGCCCGCCTGATTTCCGATGGCCTGGCGGCATTCGTGTTCTGGGGTTGGCAAGCCGTAATCGTCGCCGCAGTGGTCACCCTGCCCATGGGTTTCACCGGTTCCAAGGAATACGCCGAGCTCGAGTGGCCGATCGATGTGCTGATCACCATCGTCTGGGTCGCCTATGCGGTGGTGTTCTTCGGCACCATCATGAAGCGCCAGACCAAGCACATTTATGTCGGTAACTGGTTCTACGGTGCCTTTATCCTGGTTACCGCGATGCTGCACATCGTCAACAGTGCCGCCATGCCGGTGAGCCTGTTCAAGTCGTACTCGATGTACGCCGGTGCAACTGACGCGATGATCCAGTGGTGGTACGGCCACAACGCCGTGGGCTTCTTCCTGACCACCGGCTTTCTGGGGATGATGTACTACTTCGTGCCCAAGCAGGCCGAGCGCCCGATCTACTCCTATCGCCTGTCCATCGTCCACTTCTGGGCGCTGATCACCCTGTATATCTGGGCCGGCCCGCACCACCTGCACTACACCGCACTGCCGGACTGGGCCCAGTCCCTCGGTATGGCGATGTCGATCATCCTCCTGGCACCGAGCTGGGGCGGCATGATCAACGGCATGATGAGCCTCTCGGGTGCCTGGCATAAACTGCGCACCGACCCGATCCTGCGCTTCCTGGTGGTGTCCCTGGCGTTCTACGGCATGTCGACCTTCGAAGGTCCGATGATGGCGATCAAGACCGTCAACGCCCTGTCCCACTACACCGACTGGACCATCGGCCACGTACACGCCGGTGCCCTCGGCTGGGTTGCGATGATCTCCATCGGCGCGCTGTATCACCTGATCCCGAAGGTCTTCGGTCGTCCGCAGATGCACAGTGTTGGCCTGATCAACGCGCACTTCTGGCTGGCCACCATCGGTACCGTGCTCTATATCGCCTCGATGTGGGTCAACGGCATCACCCAGGGCCTGATGTGGCGTGCAGTCAACGAAGACGGCACCCTCACCTACTCCTTCGTTGAAGCCTTGGAAGCCAGCCACCCCGGTTTCGTGGTGCGCATGATCGGCGGCATGTTCTTCGTCGCTGGCATGCTGTTGATGGCTTACAACACTTACCGCACCGTGCGTGCCGCCAAAGCTTCGGAATATGAAGCAGCTGCACAGATGCCTGCCGGAGTAGCGCACTGATGAAACACGAAATCATCGAGAAGAATATCGGCCTGATGGCGCTGCTGATGGTTCTGGCCGTCAGCATCGGCGGCCTGACCCAGATCGTTCCGCTGTTTTTCCAGGACGTCACCAATGAGCCGGTGGAGGGCCTCAAGCCTTACACCGCGCTGCAACTGGAAGGCCGCGACATCTATATCAAGGAAGGCTGTGTCGGCTGCCATTCGCAGATGATCCGCCCGTTCCGCGCCGAAACCGAGCGTTACGGCCACTACTCGGTCGCCGGCGAAAGCGTCTGGGATCACCCCTTCCTCTGGGGTTCCAAGCGTACCGGTCCGGATCTGGCCCGGGTTGGCGGGCGCTACTCGGACGAGTGGCACCGCGCGCACCTGTACAACCCGCGCAACGTGGTGCCCGAGTCGAAGATGCCGTCCTACCCCTGGCTGGTAGAGAAGAAGCTCGATGGCCGCGACACCGCCAAGAAGCTGGAAGTCATGCGTGACTTTGGCATCCCCTACAGCGATGAAGATATCGCCGGAGCCAAGGACGCGGTGAAGGGCAAGACTGAAATGGACGCCCTGGTGGCGTACCTGCAAGTTCTCGGCACCTCCATCAAAAACAAACGGTAACGCACATGGATATCGGGACTATTCGCGGCATAGGCACAGCAGTGGTGTTCATCGCCTTTATTGGCGTGGTGCTCTGGGCCTACAGCAGCCGACGTAAAGATAGCTTCGACGAGGCTGCCAACCTGCCCTTCGCCGATGATCCCAAACCCCAAGAGCGTGACGCGCAATCTTCCAGGAGCAATGACCAATGACCACGTTCTGGAGTTGGTACGTAACAATTCTGTCCCTCGGCACCATCTTCGCCCTGACCTGGCTGATCTTCGGCACCCGCAAGGGCCAGCGCCAGGAAACCACCGAGGAAACCGTCGGCCACGAGTTTGACGGTATCGAGGAATACGACAATCCGCTGCCCAAGTGGTGGTTTATGTTGTTCCTCGCCACCATCATCTTCTCCCTCGGCTACCTGGCCCTCTACCCGGGCCTGGGTAACTTCAAGGGCTTCCTGCCGGGCTACGACTACCTCGACAACGAGGCCAAAACGCCTTTCGCCACCGACATTCAAGTCAGTGATGGCGTGCGCAATGCCGGCTGGACCGGCGTGCACCAGTGGGAAAAGGAAATGGCCAAGGCCGACGCGCAATATGGGCCGATCTTCGCCAAATATGCCGCCATGCCTATCGAACAGGTCGCTCAGGACGAGCAAGCGCTGAAAATGGGCGGTCGCCTGTTTGCCTCCAACTGCTCGGTCTGCCACGGTTCCGATGCCAAGGGTGCCTACGGCTTCCCCAACCTGACCGACAACGACTGGCTGTATGGTGGTGATGCGCAAACCATCAAGACCACCATCCTCAAAGGTCGCCAGGGCGCAATGCCGGCACAGCTTGCGGTGATCGGTGAAGACGGCATCCGCAACGTGGCCGGCTACGTCCGCACGCTGTCCGGTCTGAAAAACCCGGAAGGTATCGAGGTTGACCTTGCCGCAGGTCAAAACATCTTCGCCGCCAATTGTGCAGTCTGTCATGGTGCTGACGCCAAGGGCCAACAGGCCATGGGCGCGCCGAACCTGACCGACAGGATCTGGCTCTACGGTTCCAGTTTCGCCCAGGTGCAACAAACTCTGCGCTATGGCCGCAACGGCAAGATGCCTGCCCAGGAAGACTTCCTCGGCAACGACAAGGTCCATCTGCTGGCGGCTTACGTGTACAGCCTGTCCCAGGAAAAGCTCGAGAAGTGATTCTCCGCATACCTGTCGGCTCCGGGCGTCCCCAGGGACGCTTGCGAGCTCGCCAGGAGCCTGAGCCAGGCGCGACCCCCGGTCGCACCTGACCAGGCAATGTCAGGCGTACCATAGCGCAAGAGCCCGTATGACCCCGGTTGGCACGTATCGACCGGGGCAGCCAATCAACCGCCGTGGTACGAACTGATGAGCGCACAGATTCCAGTCAAAGATGTCACCCCCATCGCGGCCAAGGTCGAAACTGTCGACCTGTATGCCAACCGCGAAAAGATCTATACCCGCTCCTTCACCGGCATCTTCCGCAACCTGCGCATGCTCGGTGGCGCAGCCCTCTTTCTGTTGTACTTCGGCACCGTATGGTTGACCTGGAATGGCCGTCAGGCCGTCTGGTGGAACCTGCCGGAGCGCAAGTTCTATATCTTCGGCTCGACCTACTGGCCCCAGGACTTCGTCCTGCTCTCGGCGCTGCTGATCATCGCCGCCTTCGGCCTGTTCTTTATTACCGTATTCGCCGGCCGCGTGTGGTGCGGCTACACCTGCCCGCAGAGCGTATTCACCTGGGTATTCATGTGGGCAGAAAAGGTCACCGAGGGTGATCGCAACCAGCGCATGAAGCTCGACAAGAGCCCGATGACCACGCGCAAATTCCTGCGCAAGCTGGCCAAGCACGGCATCTGGGTTGGCGTATCACTGGTCACGGCGATCACCTTTGTCGGCTACTTCACGCCGATCCGCGAACTGATTCCCGAGCTGTTCACCCTGCAGGCCGGCGGCTGGGCACTGTTCTGGGTCGGTTTCTTTACCGTCGCCACCTATGGCAACGCCGGCTATCTGCGCGAGCAGGTGTGCATCTATATGTGCCCCTATGCGCGCTTCCAGAGCGTGATGTTCGACCAGGACACCCTGATCGTTTCCTACGACCCGCGCCGTGGCGAACAGCGTGGCCCGCGCAAGCGTGATGCCGACTACAAGGCCGACGGTCTGGGCGACTGCATCGACTGCAAGATGTGCGTGCACGTCTGCCCCACCGGCATCGACATCCGCGACGGCCTGCAGATCGAGTGCATCGGCTGCGCCGCCTGTATCGACGCCTGCGACAGCATCATGGACAAAATGAACTACCCCAAGGGGCTGATCAGCTACACCACCGAGCACAACCTGTCCGGGCAGAAGACCCATCTGGTGCGGCCACGCCTGATCGGCTACGCCGTGGCCCTGCTGGCGATGTTCTGCGTGTTCGCCTGGGCCATCGCCAGCCGCTCGCTGGTGGAACTGGACGTGCTCAAGGACCGCGTGCTCTACCGCGAAAACGAAGAAGGCCGGATCGAGAACGTCTACACCCTGAAGATCATGAACAAGGCCCAGCACGAAGTGACCTACCTGATCGCAGCCGACGGCCTCGACGGCCTGGTCTACGAAGGCAAAAGCGAGATCACCGCCCTGGCTGGCGAGGTACTGTCCCTGCCGATCGAGCTGTCCATCGACCCGGAAAAGCTGCCCTCAAGCACCAATGAAATCACCTTCCGCCTGCACTCGGCGGATGACCCAAGCATCAAAACCGACGCCGCCAGCCGCTTTATCGGCCCCAGCGTGCGCTGAACAGAGAAGACCATGACTGAGCAAAGCCCTGAGATCATCAAGCCCTGGTACAAGCAATTCTGGCCCTGGTTCCTGATTGGCCTGCTGGCCTACTCGGTGGTCCAGGGGCTGACCTTGCTGACCATCGCCACGAAGAACCCGCCGGGGCTGATTTCCGATGACTATTACGATGTCGGCAAGGGCATCAACCAGTCCCTGGAGCGGGAAAACCATGCGGTTCGCCTGAAGCTGACCGCCACTCTGGTGCTCGACGATGAAACCGGGGTTGCCAGCCTGCAGCTGCAGGGCAATAGCCGCCCCCAGCAACTGGTGCTCAACCTGATCTCGCCGACCCAGCCTGAGCGCGACCGCCGGGTAGTCCTGCAACCCCAGGACGATGGCAGTTACAGCGGGCAGATGATCGACGCCATTGAAGGCCGCCGTTTCGTCGAGCTGATCGGCCAGGAAGGCGGCAAGGACTGGCGCCTGTTCGAAGAGGAAAACGTCGCCAGCGGCAACAGCATCCGCCTCGGGGATGAGCAGTAAGCGCAGCGATGGCCAGCCCAACCCCCTGCTACCACTGTGGCCTGCCGGTGCCTGCCGGCAGCCGCTTCCAGGCCGAGATTCTCGGTGCGCGCCGCGAGCTGTGCTGCCCCGGCTGCCAGGCGGTGGCCGAGGCCATAGTCGCCGGAGGCTTGGAGCACTACTACAAGCACCGCAGCGAAAGCGCCGCCAACCCGCAGAGCCTGCCCCAGGCCCTGCCCGACGAGCTGGCCCTGTATGACCGCAGCGATGTGCAACAGCCCTTTGTCGAACATGACGGCGAACTCAGCGAAACCTGCCTGCTGATCGAAGGCATCAGCTGCGCGGCCTGTGGCTGGCTGATCGAGAAACACCTGCGCGACCTGCCCGGCGTCAGCGAAGCGCACCTCAACCTGTCCAACCATCGCCTGCAGGTGCGCTGGGCCGACAGCCAGCTGCCCTTGAGCCAACTGCTCAAGGCCCTGCGCAAGATCGGCTACGCCGCCCACCCCTGGCAGGCCGACGCCGCCGCCGAACAGTTGCAGCGCGAGAACCGCCGCGCCATGCGCGAGCTGGGCGTGGCCGGCATGCTGTGGATGCAGGTGATGATGGCGAGCATGGCCACCTGGCCGGAATTCAATATCGACCTCAGCCCCGAGCTGGACCAGATCCTGCGCTGGGTCAGCCTGTTTCTCACCACGCCCATCGTCTTCTACTGCTGCGGCCAGTTCTTCCGCGGCGCGTTGCGCGATCTGCGCACCCGCCATCTGACCATGGACGTATCGGTGTCCCTGGCCATCGGTGGGGCCTATGTGGCCGGTATCTGGTCGACAGTGACCGGCCAGGGCGATCTGTATTTCGATGCCGTGGGCATGTTCGCGCTATTTCTGCTGGCCGGCCGCTACCTGGAGCGCCGCGCCCGCGAACGCACGGCGGCGGCCACCGCGCAGCTGGTCAATCTGCTGCCGGCCTCCTGTCTGCGCCTGGATGCCGACGGCCACAGCCAACGCATTCTGCTCAGCGAGCTGCGCACGGGCGACAGCGTGCTGGTCCCGCCCGGTGCCCTGCTGCCGGCGGACGGACGCATCCTGCAAGGCACATCCAGTGTCGACGAATCACTGCTGACCGGCGAATACCTGCCTCAGGCCCGCGCCGTCGGCGACAGTGTCACCGCCGGCACCCTCAACGTCGAAGGCCCACTGACCGTGCAGGTGCAGGCCTTGGGCGACGCCACCCGGCTGTCGGCCATCGTCCGCCTGCTGGAACGCGCGCAGAGCGACAAACCGCGTCTGGCGGTGCTGGCCGACCAGGTGGCGCAGTGGTTCCTGCTGATCGTCCTGATGGTCGCCGCCGTGGTCGGCCTGGTCTGGTGGCAGCTCGACCCCTCGCGCGCCTTCTGGGTGGTGCTGGCCCTGCTGGTCGCCACCTGCCCCTGCGCCCTGGCCCTGGCCACCCCCACCGCGCTGACCGCCGCCACCGGCTCCCTGCACAAGCTGGGCCTGCTGCTGACCCGCGGCCATGTGCTGGAAGGCCTCAAGCAGATCGATACCCTGGTGCTGGACAAGACCGGCACCCTCACCGAGGGCCGCCTGACCCTGAGCGCCATTCACCCCTTGCGCGAGCTGGATGCCGACAGCTGCCTGGCCCTGGCCGCCGCCCTGGAAAACCGCTCCGAGCACCCGATTGCCCGCGCCTTTGGCCAGGCCCCTGAAGCCGCTGAAGCGGTCGACAGCCACCCGGGGCTGGGCCTGCAAGGGCGAGTTGGCGAGCGTCTGCTGCGTATTGGTGAGGCGGGTTTCGTCTGCGCACTCAGCGCTCAAGCGGTACCGGCAATTACCGGCGAACACGGCCAATGGCTGCTGCTGGGTGATGAACAAGGGCCGCTGGCCTGGTTCGTCCTAGATGACCGCCTGCGCGAAGATGCGCCGCAACTGATCGCCGCGGCCAAGGCGCGGCATTGGCAGATCATGCTGCTGTCCGGCGACAGCTCGCCAATGGTCGGCGAAGTGGCGCGCCAGCTGGGCATCGAAGATGCTCGCGGCGGCCTGACCCCGGATGCCAAGCTGCAAGTGCTGCAACAGCTGCACAGCCAGGGCCGCCGGGTACTGATGCTCGGCGATGGGGTCAACGATGTGCCGGTACTGGCCGCCGCCGATATCAGCGTGGCCATGGGCAGCGCCACCGACCTGGCCAAGACCAGCGCCGA
>CAZOEC010000032.1:0-40690 GCA_964578635.1 uncultured Pseudomonas sp. | reverse complement strand
CTGCGAAGTGGTGACCTTCACCGCGGATCTCGGCCAGGGTGAGGAAGTCGAGCCGGCCCGCGCCAAGGCTCAGGCCATGGGCGTCAAGGAAATCTACATCGACGACCTGCGCGAAGAGTTCGTGCGCGATTTCGTCTACCCGATGTTCCGCGCCAACACCGTCTACGAAGGCGAATACCTGCTGGGCACCTCCATCGCCCGTCCGCTGATCGCCAAGCGCCTGATCGAAATCGCCAACGAGACCGGTGCCGACGCCATCTCCCACGGTGCCACCGGCAAGGGCAACGACCAGGTGCGTTTCGAACTGGGTGCCTACGCCCTCAAGCCCGGCGTGAAAGTGATTGCCCCTTGGCGCGAGTGGGACCTGCTGTCGCGCGAGAAGCTGATGGACTACGCCGCCAAGCATGAAATCCCGATCGAGCGTCACGGCAAGAAGAAGTCGCCGTACTCCATGGATGCCAACCTGCTGCACATCTCCTATGAAGGCGGCGTGCTGGAAGACACCTGGACCGAGCACGAAGAAGATATGTGGAAATGGACTGTCTCCCCCGAGGCGGCACCGGATACCCCCACCTATATCGAACTGACCTACCGCAAGGGCGACATCGTTGCCATCGACGGCAAGGACATGAGCCCGGCCACCGTGCTGGCTGAACTCAACCGCATCGGCGGCGAGAACGGCATCGGTCGTCTGGATATCGTCGAGAACCGCTTTGTCGGCATGAAGTCCCGTGGCTGCTACGAGACCCCCGGCGGCACCATCATGCTCAAGGGCCACCGCGCCATCGAGTCGATCACCCTGGACCGCGAAGTCGCTCACCTGAAAGACGAGCTGATGCCCAAATACGCCAGCCTGATCTACAACGGTTTCTGGTGGAGCCCTGAGCGTCTGATGCTGCAACAGATGATCGACGCTTCCCAGGCCAACGTGAACGGCGTGGTACGCATGAAGCTGTACAAGGGCAACGTGATCATCACGGGTCGCAAGTCCGATGACTCGCTGTTCGACGCCAATATCGCCACCTTCGAAGAAGATGGCGGCGCGTACAACCAGGCCGACGCCGGCGGTTTCATCAAGCTCAACGCCCTGCGCATGCGCATCGCGGCGGGCAAAGGGCGCAAGATGCTCTGATAGACTTGAACGCCTGAGCCACACCAAGCCCCGGCCATAAGCCGGGGTTTGCATTTATAAGCCCGCAAGATGGGCAATGATGAGGAGAAATCTGATGAGACTGCTGCATACCATGCTGCGCGTCGGCGATATGGATAAATCCATCGCTTTCTATACCGAAGTGCTGGGCATGACCCTGCTACGGCGCAAGGACTACCCGGAAGGGCAGTTCACCCTGGCCTTTGTCGGCTATGGCGATGAGGCGCACAACAGCGTGATCGAGCTGACCCATAACTGGGGTGTCGACGGCTATGAGCTGGGCACGGGTTATGGCCATATCGCCCTGGAAGTGGCCGATGTGTACAAGGCCTGTGAGGATATTCGCGGTCGCGGCGGCAAGATCACCCGCGAGCCGGGGCCGATGAAGCATGGCAGCAGCATTCTGGCCTTCGTTGAAGACCCCGATGGCTACAAGATCGAACTGCTGTCGCCGTCGCGTGCCGACTGACAGCTGCTAGACTTTGTAAGTAATGGCTTACAAGACTAATGGCGGTTTTGCCAGGCCGGGCGAGGTGTTCCATGGCTAGCGAGAACTATGCACAGCGGCTGATCCAGGCCGTGCAGGAGTTATCCATGGCAAGGAGCCTGAATGCGGTAGCGGAAGTCGTGCGCCATGCGGCGCGCGAGTTGGTCGGGGCCGACGGTGCCACCTTCGTCTTGCGCGACGGCGAGCAGTGTTTCTACAAGGACGAAGACGCCATCAGCCCGCTGTGGAAGGGCCAGCGCTTTCCTCTGCAGGCCTGCATCAGCGGTTGGGCCATGCTCAATCGCCAGGCCGCGGTCATCGAAGATATCTACCTGGATGAGCGGATTCCCCACGCCGTCTATCGACCTACCTTCGTCAAAAGCCTGGTCATGGTGCCGATCCGTGCACTGGAGCCCATAGGCGCTCTCGGCACCTACTGGGCCAGCCAGCACCGCGCTACGGCGGAGCAGGTCGAGATGCTCCAGGCCCTGGCCGACGCCACCTCGGTGGCGCTGGAGAACGTTCAGGTGTATGCCGAGCTGGAGCGTCGAGTAGCGGAGCGCACCGCGCAACTGGCCGAGACCAATAGCCGTCTGCGCGTCGAGATAGCGGAGCGGGAGCGGGCCGAACAGGCGGTGCGCCAACTGTCGCTGAGCGATGAGTTGACCGGTCTCTACAACAGGCGCGGCTTTCTGCTGCTGGCCGAGCGCGAGCTGGAGGCCGCGCGGCGGCGCAAGGGACGCAGCCTGCTGCTGTATGCCGACCTGGATTATCTGAAACAGGCCAACGACCGCTTTGGCCATGCCATGGGCGATAGCATGCTGATCGATGCGGCCCAGGTGCTGCGGTCGCTGTTTCGCCCCACCGATGTGGTGGCGCGCCTGGGTGGCGATGAATTCGTGGTGCTGGCCTGTCATTACAGCAGCAGCGAAGAGGTGCTGCAGCGTCTGGACAAGGCCGTGGCGGCCTTCTGCCGCAATAGCGGCCGGCAGTTATCGCTGAGTGTCGGCATTGCCGAGTCGTCGTTGCAGGCTGGCGAAAGCCTGGAACAGTTGCTGACCCAGGCCGATGCCGCGATGTACGCCAACAAGTGCGCCAGGCGTGGTTTGCAGGCCGTGAGCTAAGCGGGCGCTACAACGAAAAAGCCCCGCGGATCAGCGGGGCTTTCTATGACGGGCTGGGGCTTACAGGTCGAAATCGTATTCGGCCAGCTGCTTGTGCAGGCGTCGTTCCTCGAGAAAGTTATCGATGATGCGGCGCTTGGTCAGGTTGGTTTTTGCCACCTCGACCGGGGCTTCCGCATCCTCGGTCTCTTCTGCAACAAAGTCTTCATCGAGTTCAAGATCTTCTTTCGCGGTACTCATCTTTTTCACTCCTGGCTACAGGGGGCCATTTGCGCACCTTATAGCGGCAAAACCTGTGCGGGTAAAAAAGATTTTTTCAATCGGTTTATCGAGTGCCTGAATAGTCGCTCAATCGTCAGAGGTTTTCTGCTTGTATTCGCACAGGTCTTCGATGCGGCAGCTGCCGCAGCGCGGCTTGCGTGCCTGGCACACATAGCGGCCATGCAGGATCAGCCAGTGGTGGGCGTCGAGGAGAAATTCCTTGGGCACAAACTTCATCAGCTTGTTTTCCACTTCCACGACATTCTTGCCGGGAGCGATGCCGGTGCGGTTGCTGACCCGAAAAATATGCGTGTCCACCGCCATGGCCAGCTGGCGAAAGGCGGTATTGAGCACCACGTTGGCGGTCTTGCGGCCGACTCCCGGCAGGGCTTCGAGGTCCTCGCGGTTGTCCGGCACCTGGCTGCCATGCTTTTCGATCAGGATGCGGCAGGCCTCGATGACGTTCTTCGCCTTGCTGTTGTACAGGCCGATGGTCTTGATGTACTCGCTCAGGCCCTCGACGCCCAGGGCATGGATGGCTTCGGGGGTGTTGGCTACCGGGAACAGTTTGGCCGTGGCCTTGTTGACGCTGACGTCGGTGGCCTGGGCGGACAGGGTGACCGCCACCAACAGCTCGAAGGGCGAGCTGTAGGCCAGCTCGGTCTTCGGCTCGGGGTTGTCCTCGTGCAGGCGGCGGAAGATCTCGTAGCGCTTGGCCGCGTTCACTCGATGACTCCGGTCACCCGCACCCGGCGGCTTTGCACCGGCGCATCGACCTGGCGCGCCTTGGCCCGTTCGGCCAGCACCTCATCCACGCGGTTTTTGCAGGCGATCAACAGACCAAGAACGATAAAGGCTCCCGGCGGCAGGATGGCCAGCAGAAAGCCGCGGTACTCGGGAATCACCGTTACCTGCCAGTTGGCGGCAAGCGGGCCGAACAGCAGGTGCATATTGGCGAACAGCACGCCGGTGCCGAACAGCTCGCGCAGGGCTCCGATCATCACCAGCACCGCGCCGAAGCCCAGGCCCATGACCAGGCCGTCATAGGCGGAGCGGGCCGGGTCGTTCTTCGCCGCGAAGCCGTCGGCGCGGCCGAGGATCACGCAGTTGGTGGTGATTAGCGGAATAAAGATGCCGAGGATCTGGTACAGCTCGTAGGTAAAGGCCTGCATCAGCAATTCGATGCAGGTGGTCAGGGCGGCGATGATCATCACAAAGGCCGGCAGCCGTACCGCCGTGTTGACCACCCCGCGTACCAGCGATACCGCGGTGTTGGAACAGATCAGCACCACCGCGCTGGCCAGCGCCAGGCCGAGTGCGTTGACCGCAGAGTTGCTCACCCCCAGCAGCGGGCAGAGGCCGAGCAGCTGCACCAGCGCCGGGTTGTTCTTCCACAGGCCGTTTAGGGTGATATCGCGGTAACTGGGGCTAGCCATTGGACTTCACCTGGGCTGCGAACAGCTGCTGCTTATGGGCATCGAAATACTGCAGGGCCTTGTGCACCGCCTTGACCACCGCGCGCGGGGTGATGGTGGCACCGGCAAACTGGTCGAACTCGCCGCGATCCTTCTTCACCGCCCAGCCGGCTTCGTCAGGCGCTTGCAGCGAGCGCCCGACAAAGCTGTGGATCCAGGGGCTCTTGGCCAGTTCGATCTTGTCGCCCAGGCCCGGGGTTTCCCGGTGGTTGAGCACCCGTACCCCGGCCAGGCGGCCATCGACCTGGATGCCGATCAGCAACTGGATCGCGCCGCTGTAACCATCTGGGGCGGTGGCGCGCAGGATAATGGCGCTGGGTTGGCCATTCTTCAGGGCGATATAGGCGGGCTGTGGCGACTTGCTGCCGAGCAGCAGCGGGTCATGCAACTGGATGCTGTGGTCCAGCAGCTGATTGTCGTAGCTGCCCGGCGGCAGGATTTCGCTCAGGGCGCGGACCTGGGCCGCGCGCTCGGAGGCGGCGATACGCCCGGCAGTGGCTTGTTGCAGCACCGCCACCAGACCCACGGTGGCAATGGCGAACAGCCCGAGTACCAGACTGTTTTTCAGCATCGAGCGGCTAATTTCAGGCAGGGCCACGGTCACTCTCCCAACTTGAAGCCGCGAGTCGGCTTGCGGTGGCCATAGGTACGTGGCCGCGTGTAGTAGTCGATGGTCGGGGCCGCCAGGTTCATCAGCAGCACGGCGAAGGCCACGCCATCCGGGTAACCCCCCCAGGCGCGGATCACATAGACCAGCACGCCGACGCCGACACCGAAGAGCAGCCTACCGAGGTTGCTGGTCGCGCCGCTGACCGGATCGGTGACGATAAAGAAGGCCCCCAGCATGGTCGCGCCGGTGAGCAGATGAAACAGCGGCGAGCCGTGGGAGTCCGAGCCCGAGCCGTTCCAGAACAGCAGGCTCATCAGGGCCAGGGCGGCGAGCATGCCGACCGGCGCATGCCAGGTGAACAGGCGCTTGTGCAGCAGGTACAGACCGCCAGCGAGGAAGGCCAGGTTGACCGCTTCGGTGGCGGCACCGCCGAGGTAGCCGAAGGCCGGATTCTGCGCCCACAGCTCGTCGATGGTCAGGCTCTTGTTGACCTTCAGCGCGTCCAGTGCGGTGGCCTGGGCCCAGCCGTCAGGCAGGTTGGCGATGCCGAGGATCTGCTGCAGGCCGTCCAGCAGGCCGACGGTATGGGGTGCTGGCCAGCTGGTCATTTCCACCGGGAAGGAAATCAGCACCACCACATAGCCAAGCATGGCCGGGTTGAAGGGGTTCTGCCCGAGACCGCCATACAGCTGCTTGCCAAATATCACGGCAAAGCCGGTGGCCACCAGGGTCAGCCACCAGGGCGAGTAGGGCGGCAGCGCCAGGGCCAGCAACACGGCGGTGACCAGCACGCTGTAGTCCTTGAGAAAGAACAGCAGCGGGCGCTTGCGCAGGGCCAGGATGGCGGCCTCGAAGCCCAGGGCGCAGGCACTGGCCCAGAGCAGGTTGATCAGGGTGCCGGCACCGAACAGCCAGGTCAGGGCCAGGATGCCCGGCACCGTGGCCAGCAGCACCTGCAGCATGACCTGCTGGGTGCGGTTGCTGCCCTTGGCGTGGGGCGAGGTGATGCGGGGCAGGGCCATTGGTGCTCCGGTTGATGCTTGGGTTGGTTGCGCGGGGCTGTTATCAGCTGTCCGCGTGTTCCTGTAGCTTGCTTTCGGCTTCTGTCAGGCGCTGGCGTGCGGCGGCCAGGGCATCGGTTGCGCTGCTGTCGTCGCGCTCCAGTTTGCGCAGGTCGGCGCGGGCGAAGGCCACCTCGGTTTTCAGGGCGCGGGTGGTTTCGTCGATGGGCTTCTTGTCGGTGCGCACCAGCTCTGGCGCGGGTTTGCCGGAGGCATCCTCGGCCTGATGCAGCGCCTGTTCAGCCGCCGCCAATGCGCAGCGCAGTGGTTCGAGCGTGGCATCGTCGCTGCCGGCTTTCTCGGCCTTTTTCAGTTCGGCGCGCTTCATCGCCAGTTCGATCTTGGCCTTTTTCAACGGATCGACGGCTTGTGCATCAGTCGTTTTTTCTGCGACTGCCGGGGCCTGGGCTTCGAGGCCAGCCAGTAGCTTCTCTGCCGCCTCGAGCTGGCTGCGCAGTTGCGTTAGTTCGGTTTGCTGTTCGGGGCTGGGTGCTTCGAGTCTTTCCAGCTTGCGCAACTGGGCACGGAGCATGGCGGCATCGATCTTGGCTTTTTTCAGTGCGCCATCGTCGGCAGCAGTTTTGGCTACGGGGGCGGCTGCCGGGGCCGGTGCCTGGGCTTCGAGGCCGGCCAGGAGTTTTTCCGCCGCTTCCAGCTGGCTGCGCAATTGTGGTAGTTCGGCCTGCTGCTCGGGGCTGGGCGTTTCGAGCCTTTCCAGCTTGCGCAACTGGGCACGGAGCATGGCAGCGTCGATCTTGGCCTTTTTCAGTGCGCCATCATCGGCAGCGGCAGGGGGGGCGGCCGGGGTTGGCGGGTTGGCGGCCATGGCTGTGTCGAGCGCCTGCTGCGCGGCGGCTGCGGCGCTGCGCAGTTCGTCGACCTGGGCCTGCAGCTCGGGGCTGGCATGGGCGGCCAGTTGTTTCTCGGCCTTTTTCAGGGCGACCTGGGCCATGCTGGCTTCGATCTTGAGTTTCTTCTGTTCGTCACTCAGGCCGGCCGGTTTGGCTGCAGGTGTGTCGCTGCTGGCCGCAGCAGTTGCGGCTTGTGCCTGGGCGGCCTTGGCCTGGGCCGCTTTGGCGGCGCGGGCCTGGCGTTCGGCTTCTTTCTGCTCTTCGGCGCGGCGCAGACGTTCCTGGCGCAGCTCGAAGCGCTGTTTCGATTGTTCGGCCTTGAGCTGCTTCTGCTCCAGGTCGCGAATCTCGCCCTTGGCCGCGCGGTAGTACTGCACCAGCGGGATGCTCGACGGGCAGACATAGGCACAGGCACCGCATTCGATGCAGTCGAACAGGTTATGCGCCCTGAGCTGCTCGTGCTCCTGGCCGATGGCGAAGAAGTGCAGCTGCTGTGGCAACAGGCTGGCCGGACAGGCCTCGGCACATTCGCCGCAGCGGATGCAGGGCATGGCCGGCGGCGGCGCTGGCAACTCGGCCGCGGTCGAGGCCAGCAGGCAGTTGGTGGTCTTGATCAGCGGTACGGCAAAATCCGGCAGGGTAAAGCCCATCATCGGTCCGCCCATGATCAGGCGGTTCAGCTTGCTGCGGTCGAGGCCGGCAAATTCCAGCAGTTCGCCCACCGGGGTGCCGAGCAGCACCTCGACGTTCATCGGCCGCGCCAGGGCTTCGCCGGTGAGGGTGGTGATACGCGAGATCAGCGGTTTGCCGTTGTTCACCGCGTCATGAATGGCCACGCAGGTGCCGACGTTCTGGCAGAGGATGCCGATATCCGCGGGCAGACCGCCGCTGGGCACTTCCACGCCGGTAAGAATCTGGATCAGCTGCTTCTCACCGCCGGAGGGGTATTTGGTCGGGAACACCTTGAGCTGATAGCTGCGCTCACTCAGGGCCACACGCAGCGCGGCGATGGCTTCGGGCTTGTTGTCCTCGACGCCGATCAGCACCTGATCGGGCTGGATCAGCTGGGCGAGGATATCGATGCCCGAGATCAGTTCGCTCGCGCGTTCGCGCATCAGCAGGTCATCGGCGCTGATATAGGGTTCGCACTCGGTGCCGTTGATGATCAGGGTGTGAATCTTCTGGGTCGGCCGCGCGTTGAGCTTGACCGCCGTGGGAAAGCCCGCGCCGCCCAGACCGCTGATCCCGGCTTGGCGAATCAGTTCGATCAGGGCGCTGTTTTCCAGGTGGCGATAGTCTGCGCAGTGCGTCAGTTCGATCCACTCATCCAGCCCATCGCTGTCGATAACGATGGCCGGGGCGAGCATACCGGACACGTGCGGGTAGGGCTGCGGGCCGATAAAGCTCACGGTGCCGGAAGTCGGCGCATGCACCGGTACACTGACAAAACCATTGGCGGCGGCGATCAGCTGGCCTTTGAGCACGCGCTCGCCCACGGTCACCACCGGCTCGGCCGCCGCGCCTATATGCTGGTTAAGCGGTAGGACCAGGCGCTTGGGCAGCGGTGCGGGTTGAATCGGCGTGCGGTTGGACAGTTCCTTGCGCTCGGCCGGGTGAATACCGCCGGGGATATCCCAGATGAGTTGCTGCGCGCTCATGCTGCCTGCTCCCGGTCCGATGCAATCAGTTGGCCGGGGGCCAGGGGTTTTTCCCATTTCCAGCTCTGTACCGTGCTGCCGACCTCAAGCATGTCGATGCAGTCCACCGGACAGGGCTCGACGCACAGGTCGCAGCCGGTGCACTCGCTGACAATCACCGTGTGCATCTGCTTGGCCGCGCCGACGATAGCGTCCACCGGGCAGGCCTGGATGCACTTGGTGCAGCCGATGCACTCGGCCTCGCGGATATAGGCGACCATCTGCGGTTTTTCGCCTTCCACGGCGTCCAGCGGCTCGGCTTCGACGTCGAGCAGGTCGGCCAGGGCGGCGATGGTTGCCTCGCCGCCGGGTGGGCATTTGTTGATCTTGTCGCCGCCGGCAATCGCCTCGGCGTAGGGTTTGCAGCCCGGATAGCCGCACTGACCGCACTGGGTTTGCGGCAGCAGGGCGTTGATCTGTTCGGCAATCGGGTTGCCTTCGACCTTGAAGCGCACCGCGGCGAAACCGAGGATGGCACCGGCCAGCAGGCACAGGGCGAGCAGGGCCAGAACGGCGATCAGCACCAGGCTCATAGCTTGATCAGCCCGGTAAAGCCCATAAAGGCCAGGGACATCAGCCCGGCAGTAATCATGCCGATGGCCGCGCCCTGAAAGGACTTGGGCACGTCGGCGATGGCGATGCGCTCACGCATGGCGGCGAACAGCACCAGCACCAGGGAGAAGCCGAGGCCTGCGGCAAAGCCGTTGGCGGTGGCGGTGATAAAGGTGAACTCGGCCTTGTTGGCGTTGAGCAGGGCCACGCCCAGAACGATGCAGTTGGTGGTGATCAGCGGCAGGAAGATACCCAGTACGCGGTACAGCAGTGGGCTGGTCTTGTTCACCACCATCTCGGTGAACTGCACCACCACGGCAATCACCAGAATAAAGCTGATGGTGCGCAGGTATTCGATATCCAGCGGCTTGAGCACGTACTGCTGGACCAGATAGCTGCACATGGCGGCCAGGGTCAGGACGAAGGTGGTGGCCAGGGACAGGCCGATGGCCGTCTCGATCTTCTTCGACACGCCCATAAAGGGGCACAGGCCGAGGAACTGCACCAGCACGAAGTTATTGACCAGGATGGCGCTGACCATGATCAAGGCGAGTTCGGTCATTGCAGGTTCCATTGATGGACGGGCAAAAGGCCATTTCCCTCATCCGGCGCTACGCGCCACCTTCTCCCAGGGGTAGAAGGCCAGAAGGATGCTGTCGCTGCGCGACTTACTATGTTCAAGGGCGGCTATTATCGGTAAGCCGACCCAGCCAGACAAGCTGGATCAGCCACCTTGAGGTGTCGGCATAAGGCTGGCAGCCCAAGAAGCTATGGGCTGCCCGGGCTTATTTGACCCGTTGGCCCGGCTTGGCACCGCTGTCGGGGCTCAGCAGGTAGATTTCCTCGCCGCCGGGGCCTGCTGCCAGCACCATGCCTTCGCTGATGCCGAACTTCATCTTGCGCGCCGCCAGGTTGGCCACATACAGGGTCAGGCGGCCTTCCAGCTTGCTCGGATCCGGGTAGGCGCTCTTGATGCCGCTGAATACATTGCGCTTGGCATCACCGATATCCAGGGTCAGGCGCAGCAGCTTGTCGGCACCTTCGACGAACTCGCACTTCTCGATCAGGGCGATACGCAGGTCCACCGCGGCAAAGGCGTCGAAGGCGATCTCGGCGGCCAGCGGGTCTTTAGTCAGCTCACCGTTGCCTGCTGCAGCTGGGGCAGCTTCGCTGGCGGCCAGGTCTTCCTTGGAGGCTTCGATCATGGCGTCGATTTTCGCAGGCTCGATACGGGTCAGCAGAGCGGTAAACGGGTTCAGCTGGTGATTGGCCAGCAGCGTCTGGTGATCGTCCCAGCGCAACGGCGCGACATTGAGGAAGGCCTCGGCATCGCTGGCCAGCTTGGGCAGTACCGGTTTCAAGAAGATCACCAGCTGGCGGAACAGGTTGATGCCCAGGGCGCAGATGGCCTGCACTTCATCCTGCTTACCGTCCTGTTTGGCCAGAGACCAGGGTGCCTTGTCGGCGATCCAGGCGTTGGCGCGGTCGGCCAGGGCCATGATCTCGCGCATGGCGCGGGCGAAATCGCGGGCCTCGTAGGCTTCGGCGATGCTCGGTGCGGCGGCGGTGAAGGCCTCGGTCAGCTCGGGCGCTGCGTTGCCGCTTACCAGCAGGCCGTTGTTGCCCTTATGGATAAAGCCGGCGCAACGGCTGGCGATATTCACTACCTTGCCGACCAGGTCCGAGTTGACCTTCTGTACGAAGTCTTCCAGGTTGAGGTCGAGGTCATCCACGCCACGGCCCAGCTTGGCCGCGTAGTAGTAGCGCAGGTACTCGGGGTTCAGATGATCCAGGTAGGTGCGCGCCTTGATAAAGGTGCCGCGGGACTTGGACATCTTCTGCCCGTTGACCGTCAGGTAGCCGTGTACGGCCACAGCGGTCGGCTTGCGCAGGCCTGCGCCTTCGAGCATGGCCGGCCAGAACAGGGCGTGGAAGTTGACGATGTCCTTGCCGATAAAGTGGTACAGCTCGGCGGTCGAGTCCTTGTTCCAGAATGCGTCGAAGTCCAGTTCCGGGCGCTTGGCGCAGAGGTTCTTGAAACTGGCCATATAGCCGATCGGCGCGTCCAGCCAGACGTAGAAGTATTTGCCGGGCTCGTCGGGGATCTCGAAGCCGAAGTAGGGCGCATCCCGGCTGATATCCCATTCCTGCAGGCCGGAATCCAGCCATTCGGCGATCTTGTTGGCCACTGCATCCTGCAGTGCGCCGCCGCGGGTCCAGCTTTTCAGCATGGCCTCGAAGTCCGGCAGCTTGAAGAAGAAGTGCTTGGAATCGCGCAGCTCAGGCACGGCACCGGAGATGGCCGAGCGCGGGTTCTTCAGTTCGGTCGGCTCATAGGTGGCACCGCATTTTTCGCAGTTGTCGCCATACTGGTCCTCGGCCGCGCACTTGGGGCAGGTGCCCTTGATAAAGCGGTCGGCGAGGAACATGCCCTTCTCGGGGTCGAAGTACTGGGTCACCGAGCGGGTGGCGATATGCCCGGCGTCGCGCAGCTTCAGGTAGATGGCCGCCGACAGCTCGCGGTTCTCATCCGAGTGGGTGGAATGGTAGTTGTCGAAGTTCACCCCGAAGTCGGCAAAGTCGGCGGTGTGCTCGGCCTGCACATTGGCGATCAATTGCTCGGGAGTAATGCCTTCCTTCTCGGCGCGCAGCATGATGGCCGAGCCATGGGCATCGTCGGCGCAGACGTAGATGGCCTGGTTGCCGCGCAGCTTCTGGAAGCGCACCCACATGTCGGTCTGGATGTACTCGAGCATATGGCCAAGGTGGATCGAACCGTTGGCATAGGGCAGGGCGCTGGTAACGAGAATCTTGCGGGCTTCGCTCATGGGGATCGGCTGCACTGGTAACTCAGGGAAGCCGGTAACTATAAAGCAGCTGCAAGCTGCAAGCCACAAGCCGCAGGCCTGTGGGGTGGAAAACTGCGTGACGATTGTCGTCGTGGGCGGCGTCGGCGGCGGAAAAGGCCTGCGGCGGTTTTCCACCCTACGTTATGATGTCCGCCTGCTTTACTCAGCCTTTCGGAGCCTTCCATGAGTGTCGTCACCCGCGCAGCGGTCGAAGCCGCCCTGTCTCAATACACCGACCCGCATCTGAATCAGGACCCGGTCAGCGCCGGCTGCCTGCGCGAGGTGGATATTCAGGGCGGCCAGGTCAAGGTGCGTCTGCAGCTGGGCTACGCCGCGGGGCTGTTCAAGAGCGGCTGGGCGCAGATGTTGCAGATGGCTCTGGAGAGCCTCGACGGCGTCGAGCGCGCCCAGGTGCAGGTCGACTGCGTGATTGAGGCGCACAAGGCCCAGGAGCAGATACCGGCCCTGGCCAATGTGAAGAACGTGATTGCCGTGGCCTCCGGCAAGGGCGGGGTGGGCAAGTCCACCACTGCGGCCAATCTGGCCCTGGCCCTGGCTCGCGAAGGTGCCAGGGTCGGCATTCTTGATGCGGATATTTATGGGCCGAGCCAGGGCATCATGTTCGGCATCCCTGAAGGCACGCGCCCCGAGATTCGCGATCAGAAGTGGTTTGTGCCGCTCAAGGCCCATGGCGTGGAAGTGATGTCCATGGCCTTTCTCACCGACGAGAACACCCCGGTGGTCTGGCGCGGGCCGATGGTGTCCGGGGCGCTGATTCAGTTGATCACTCAGACCGCCTGGGATGACCTGGATTACCTGGTGGTCGATATGCCGCCGGGCACCGGCGATATCCAGCTGACCCTGGCGCAGAAGGTGCCGGTGGCCGGTGCGGTGATCGTCACCACGCCCCAGGATCTGGCTCTGCTGGATGCCAAGAAGGGCGTGGAGATGTTCCGCAAGGTGAATATCCCGGTGCTCGGCGTGGTGGAAAACATGGCCGTGCATATCTGCTCGAACTGCGGGCATACCGAGCACCTGTTCGGCGAAGGCGGCGGCGAGAAGCTGGCGGCGCAGTTCGGCGTCGACCTGCTGGCCTCCCTGCCGCTGTCGATGGCCATCCGCATGCAGTCCGACGGTGGCAAGCCGACTACTGTGGCTGACCCGGAAAGCCAGATTGCGATGATCTACCAGGAAACCGCGCGCAACGTCGGTGCGCGTATCGCCCAGGGCACCGGGCAGCAGGCCATGCCGAGCATCGAAATCAGCGAGGACTGAGAGGTTGCGGCGCGCAGGCTCTGCGCGCCGTTGCTGTAAAAGCCTAATCACAAAACATACACCCACAAAAAAGCCCCGCACTAGGCGGGGCTTTTTCTCAAGCGAGGTTAGATCAGGTTATACAACCTGAACTTCCTCAGCCTGCATGCCTTTCTGACCACGGGTGGCCACGAAAGTCACTTGCTGGCCTTCTTTCAGGCTCTTGAAGCCATCGCTCTGGATAGCTTTGAAGTGTACGAAGAGGTCGTCACCGGATTGCGGAGTGATGAAGCCGTAGCCTTTTTCATCGTTAAACCACTTGACGGTGCCATTCTGACGATTCGACATGTTATGTCTCCTAACAATTTTAATAACAGCCCTGGAAAAGCCCAGGCCGGGACTGAGTGCAACGAGTACTAGGAGTCGGACGATGTTTGGATCGAAATCTAGGCATCAAGTAGCGATTCGCGGTGACACATGCAGCACAGTGGAATCACCATACTCGCTTTTAACGCTAAGCGCGAATGCTCTGTGCATCTTTCTGTTATTTGGTCGGGTGCAGGTGGATGGCCTGCTGGTCGTCCGCAGTGGTGCAAGAGGCTTTGAACCCGGTGGCCGGCCCCGGTAAGATGCGCTCACTTTTTCATCATCAGCCCATTCAGGACGCCCGCCATGAGCATTAAATCGGATAAGTGGATTCGCCGCATGGCCCAAGAGCACGGCATGATCGAACCCTTCGTCGAGCGCCAGGTGCGTGCCGAGGGTGCGCAGCCGCTGATCTCCTACGGTGTTTCCAGCTACGGCTACGATGTGCGCTGCGCCGACGAGTTCAAGGTGTTCACCAATATCAATTCGGCCACGGTCGACCCGAAGAACTTCGACGAGAAGAGCTTTGTCGATGTGAAAAGCGACGTGTGCATCATTCCACCGAACTCCTTCGCCCTGGCTCGCACCGTGGAATTCTTCCGCATTCCCCGGGATGTGCTGACCATCTGTCTGGGCAAGAGCACCTACGCGCGCTGCGGCATCATCGTCAATGTGACGCCGCTGGAGCCGGAGTGGGAAGGCCACGTGACCCTGGAGTTCTCCAACACCACCACCCTGCCGGCGAAGATCTACGCCAACGAGGGCGTGGCGCAGATGCTGTTTCTGCAGTCCGACGAAGCCTGTGAGGTGTCCTACAAGGATCGCGGCGGCAAGTATCAGGGCCAGTTGGGCGTGACCCTGCCCCGCGCCTGACGAGGCGTTTGCAGGGCTTGAAGAGCCGGGCAGTGCCCGGCTTTTTTACGCCCGCAGGCTGGCTGCGGGCAAAGTCCGGGCAAAAAAATAGGCGCTTAAAGCGCCTGGAGAATCAATCGATGCAGAGTTTCTGAGTGGACTCTGCGGCCAAAGTTCAATGATTTGTCAGTAACTGTCCGCCGAGCGGACAAAAGAAAGGGCGCTATATAAGCGCCCTAAAACGATGATCTATGGAGTAAGTCCATTCACTCTGAGTGGTGTTGGCCGAAAGGGTTCAGTAACTCCCGACGAACGGTCGTTACTGCCCGGGCACCAGCACCAGACGTCTGCTGCCATAGGCCTTGTCGAGGTTCTGCGGTTGGAAGGGGAAGGTCATGTACTGCCCCTTGAGCCAGGCGTCGATGCCGTCGGCGTAGTGCTGGCTGGCCGGATTGCCGGATTGCCCGGAGCTGTTCAGGCCGATCAGCGGTTCCTCGCGGCCGAAGTCGACGACGATGCGCATGGCGGGTATCAGCCAGGTGTCGAAGTTCTGCCCCCAGTTGTAGGCCGACACGTTGAGTGTGCTGTGGTCGCCGCCTGCCGGGTAGGGGCCGCGATCCAGATAGCCCTTGAGGGCATTGATGCTGGCGCGTTGGCTGGCGCTCATATAGCGGGCGAGGTGGCTGGTTTCGCTGGTCCAGCTGTAGCTGTGCAGCTTGCCCCACTGCCAGGCGCTGCGCTCTGTGCCCAGCTTGCTTTCCATAAGGCTCACCGCGCCGGCCAGGCTGCGGGCCAGGATGGCTGGTTTGTCTTCCTGCTGCGGGGTACGGATATCGTTCCAGAAGGGGCTGTCTTCACGGCCCAGCAGGTGGTCGGCCTGGGCCGAGTAGGAGCTGTTGGCGGTTGCCACCAGGGCCTGCCAGGCCGGGCTGGTGTCCGGGCCCAGCTCGTCGAGGAAGGTCTCCCGCGCGCTCTGGTAGAGGAAGGCGCTGTACAGCGCGGCATCCGCCGATGTGGCAGCCAGCTTGCCGTCGAATTTCATCAGCCGGCTGTGCGCTTCGCGGGCCTTGCTGCGTTCTGCTGGCGGCAGGGCGTCGATGGCCGTTTTCAGGCCTTCGGCCATGCCCGGTGCGCCGAGCATGCTCTGCAGTTTGCCGACAAACAGCGAGGTCTGGTCGTACTGCATGGCGATCATGCTCTGGCTGTCATGCTTGCCCGTGCCGGCGAGCTCGGCGATGCGTTCGGCGCGTTCGGGGTAGTACCAGGAGTTGGACAGCTGCATGCCATAGCCGCGCGGAACCGTGCGTTGATTGGCGGTGCCCAGCCAGCCCTGCGGCGGATCCTGGTCATAGGGATGGAGCATGGGGTCGGCAAAACCGTCCCATTCATACTGGCTGTCCCAGCCGGGCGACGGCATCAGGCCCAGGCCCGCGCGGCGATTGGGGAAGCGGCCGGTAACCTGCCAGCCTATATGCCTAGCGTCGGCGAAGACGACATTGAGCGGCATGGCCCTTACTTCGCGGGTGGCCTCGAAGGCCTGCTCCACCGACTGGGCGCGGGACAGGTCGAAGAAGGCATCGAGGGTTTTATCCGCTTCGAACTGGGTGGTTTGCAGCGCCAGGCCATAGCCGCTGCTCAGCTGCATGGGTTGCAGCATGTGCTTGCGTTCGCCCAGCACGGAGTTCAACAGCGGGCCGTGGCGGGTTTCGTAGAGGGTTTCGCGGATTGGCCGCTGGCCCTTGATAAAGAAGGTTTCCTGGCGCTGCTGGGCGGCTAGCCACTTGCCGTCGGCCAGGTACAGCAGTCGGCCGTTTTCCCGTTTGATCTTTTCCAGAAACAGGTCCTGGTTGTCGCCCATGACCATGGTCATGCCCCAGCCGAGTTTGCCGTTGAAGCCGGCTACCACCGCCGGTACCCCGGCAATCGACACGCCGGCGGCCTGGTACTTGGGCGAGCGGATCTGCACGAAATTCCATGCCGAAGGCATCGACAGCGGCAGGTGAGTGTCGTTGGCCAGCAGGCTTTTGCCGCTGCGGCTGTTCTGCGGCGCGATGGCCCAGTTGTTGGACGCGGCGACGCCGAGCATATGGGCGTCGGCGAATTGGCTGACGGCATTGCTGACGGCGTTCAGTCCCGCCAGTTGGCCATTGAGGTTCAGGCCCTTGAGCTTGGCCGCTTCCTCTACAGGGAGTGGCTCATCGGGGTAGGTTGGCAGCAGCCAGGCCAGCTGGTCGCTGCCGACTTTCTGCGCCAGCACCAGAGCGGCGATTTCTTCCTGCAGGTTGACCGACAGGCCGAAGTTCAGCAGGCAGAACACCAGCACCGAGTCTTCCGCCTTCCAGTAGGACGGGCGGTAGCCGGATTCGGCCAGGTCCATCGGCAGCTTGTCGCGGTAGCGGAACAGGTAGGCGTTGACCCCGCGGGCATAGACCTCGAAGAAGCGCTGCAGGCGCGGGGAGGCATTGCGGTAGAGCACCTCGGCGCTTTTCTTCAGGTTGACCGCGCGCATAAAACGGTCGATCTCCAGCACGCCGGGACCGGCCATTTCTGCCAGGCGACCTTCGGCCATCAGGCGCAGGCCCACCATCTGGCTCAGGCGATCCGTGGCATGCACATAGCCCAGGGCGAACAGCGCGTCATGGAAGGTGTTGGTTTCGATCAGCGGCATGCCCAGCGCGTTGCGGCGGATGACCACGCTTTGCGCCAGCCCCTGGACGCGTACGGTGCCCTGGTCCGGGTGCACGCTGGCACTGTAGCGACTGTGCAGAAGCGACTGGCAGCCGCTTAGCGTCACCGTGGCAGTCAGGGCGGCGGCCAGGCTTAGGTGGGCCATGGGGCGAAACAGGCGCGATAGCATGCAGCGGGCTCCTTGCGGTACGGGCAGACATCGATGGGGCACGCGCCTTCGCTGCTATGCAAACAGGGTGCAGGTGCGGGGTTGTTAAGTTAGTCAGCGGCCATGCGCCTGGCAAGGCGCATGGTGGGTACTTCAGGCGCTTTTACGCGGTGCCTGCAGGCCTTCGTCGAGCAGCCAGCGTGCCGCTGCACGAGCCGCCGCCTTGTGCTGCAGCTCTAGCTCGTTGAAATGCTTCTCGTGCTGACGGCGCAGGTGCTTGTCCAGGGCCTTCCATTCGGCGTGGGTTGGCACCTGTGCGGTGGCTTCGAACAGCAGATGGAAAACCTGGCAGCGGGCATCCTGGGTGAGCGAGGTGTCGTAATTGTCGAGCAACACCTTGATCCGGATCGCGCCTTCGATCAGCGGCAGCTGACCTTCCAGAAGGCTGCCGGCGAGGATCTGCAGATCTCCGCCGATCCGTTCGCGTTGCGCATTGGCCGCTGCGGCCTGGGCTTTTTCCCGGGCCCAGACGCGACGCCATAGCAGCAGGGCATAGGCTGCCAAGGCTGCCAGCAGCAGGCCGCCGAGGCCCAGCAGGAACAGGTTGAGGTTGCTCATTGCGGGGTTATGCGCCGTGGCATTTTTTGAATTTCTTCTGGCTGCCGCATGGGCAGGGGTCGTTGCGGCCGACATCCTTGAGGCTGTTGCGCACCGGTTCTTGATGGCCGTGACTGCAGTGGGGGCCGTGTACATGGCCGTGATCATGATCGTGGGCGTGATCATGGTCGTGATTGCAGTCAGGGCCATGGACATGGGCGTGTTGATTCATGGGAACTACTCCGAGATATATTCGCCGGGAATTATCTCGCCATTGCGCGACATGTGCACGCTTCGTCCGAACATCAGGCCGGTTTTCACCTTGCCCTGCAGGCGATAGGGGATCGGCTGGTCGGGTTTTTCCAAGGCCTTGACGATCTGGCGCAAGTGTCGCCAGAGGTTGGTGCGTACCGGTACATCGAAGCTGTGGTGCCCGTGGGCCGGTACGGTGAACCAGGCAGTGGATTCCCCTTCGGCCAGTTTCACCCCATTGAGGTGGACCACGTAGTCGAGCCCGCGTACGGGCAGGCTGGCGCTATTGGGATTGTCGATGCGAAAGCGCAGGGTGAAATGCTGCTCCAGCAGTTTGGCTCTGACCACGTCGACCTTGATCAAGCGAACATCCGGGTCCTTGAAGTCGCCTGACATCCAGGAGGAACATCCGCTAAGGCCAGAAAAGAGGCCAAAAACAATCAATAGGCTAAGAATTCTTATCGTTTGCGCCTGATAAAACATTGCGTACTCCGAATGACGTATCAGTGTAACAAGCAAGTGCTCGGCTGCAACCTGTTGTGAGGGTAAAAAAACCTGCGCCATACTGAGCAGGAATTAGGACAGGAGTATGACCATGGCTCGTTACGAGATCGCGTTCAGTGGGCAATTGGTGCCGGGCGCTCAACTGGAGTTGGTGAAGGCCAATCTGGCCAAGCTGTTTCAGGCCGATGAGCAGCGTTTGGCCCTGCTGTTCTCGGGGCGGCGGGTCGTGATCAAGAGCAATCTCGATGCGGCGGGGGCGGAGAAATACCGCAGCACCCTGGAGCGCGCCGGAGCCCTGATCGAGGTGGTCGACCTGGATCAGGAGATCGAGGAAATCGAACTGGCCCCGCCACCCGCCGAGCCCGTGGCCGCTACAGGGGCTGGGGAGCCCGCAGTCGGGCGTCTGCAGGTGGTCCCGCGGGACGAATATATGGCGGCCTTTGCCGAGGTGGATGCACCGGACTTCGGCATTGCGCCCCTGGGAGCCGATGTACAGGACGACAAGCCGTCGCCTGCTGCTCCCGCCCTCGATCTGTCGCAGTTCAGCCTGGCTCCGGTCGGCAGTGATATGAGTGAGGCGAAGAAGGCCCCGGCCGCCCCACCGCCGGATATCTCGCATTTAAAGCTGCAGCCATGAGTTCTGCCTGTTAGAAAAAAGCCGAGCAGCATTTCTTGAATTTCTGCCCACTGGCGCAGGGGCAGGGGTCATTGCGCCCGACCCGCAGCTCGACGGTGGGGTCGATGAAGTACCAGGCGTCAGCGCTGCGGACGAATGCCGAGCATTCGCGATGGCTGTGCTCGCCGCCGGCATCGCGCCAGCGCGCGGTAAAGGTGACCCGGGCATGTTCGGGCTGTCCGGCGAATACTTCGGCACTTTCCACGGTCAGGCCCAGCCAGCTGCTTTCCCTGCTCCAGACGCTGATGGCCGGCAGATCCAGCCCGGCCTGCTGGGCGGGAAGTGTGGTGGCCTGCAGATAGTCGATCAGTCCCAGTGCATAGGCGCTGTAGCGCGAGCGCATCAGGGCTTCTGCAGTGGGGGCTGGCTGCCCCCGGTGATAGGGCGCGCAGCATTGCTGCAGTGGTTTGTCGCTGCCGCACGGGCATGTTGCTGTGGGCATCAACTCACCACCAGTATTTGCCGAAGTTTTCTGGGTTGGCCCAGAACTTTGCGTTAAGCCAGTCGGGCACCTGTTTGTAATCGAGCAGGTCGTAGGTAAACAGCTCGAGCACCTGATCGCCACGCTGGAAGCGTTCGCTGGCTTGCAGGGCGAGGGCGAAGAAGTCGGTTTCCCGCCAGCCGCAGGCCTGCAGGTCGACCAGCACCGCCAGGCGGCTGGCATTCAGGTTGCGAATGCCGGCGAGCAGTTCCAGGGCCGTACGTTTGGGCAGGTGTTCGAGGCAATCGACAAACAGGGCCAGGTCGAAGCGCTGCGCTGCCAGTTCCGTCGACAGGGGGCCGGCATCGGCATGTTCAATATGGCAATCGGGGTGTGCAGCCTTGAATGCCTCCAGTGCGGGCAGCTGACTGGCCCCCACCAGCAGCAGGCGCTGCGGGGCATAACGGGCCAATAATGCCGCCAGTGCTTGCTGGGGTGTGCGGCAGTGCGTGCTTTCAGGCATAAAGTGTCCTCGCTCCGGTTGAGAAAGACTAACGTGCCGAGGCACTATGGCCTAGCGGCCTGTCGAACTTAACGCAGCCACTAGTGTCGTGAGGGTCTGGCTTGCCCCGGGAAGGGCGAACTTGACAAATCGCAGGCGAATGTACCGCAGATGCTTATTCTCTGGCGTATTCGCAAACTGGCGTCTTTACTGCTTATGTATCGGTTTCAGGCCGACTTACCAATAGGAGAGGTATATATGAGCATTATGAGGAAGGCAGTACCCCTGATCATCGCGAGCAGCTTTCTGACCGGTTGTGCCGGGTTGCAGAAAACAGACTGGCCGACCTGTGCCGCTGTAGGTGGTGTGGGTGGCGCGGCGTTGGGCGCAATTGAAAGTTCGACCTGGGCCGCTGGCGGTGCCGTGGTCGGTGCGGGTATGGCCGCAGCCTACTGCTGGGTACATGGTGCCGGTGAAGAGCAGGTGGTGATGGTCGAAGAAGTGGTCGAAGAGCCTGTGCCAATGGCCGAACCTGCTGAGGCTGTGCGTGTCGAGTTGGACGTCAAGTTCGATTTCGACAAGGCTCAGGTCAAGCCGGAAAGCTACGGCGACATCAAGAACCTTGCCGACTTCATGGGCCAGTACCCGCAAACCACTACCGTGGTTGAAGGGCATACCGACTCCGTTGGTAGCGATGCTTACAACCAGGGCCTGTCCGAGCGGCGTGCCAATGCGGTGCGTGATGTACTGGTCAACCAGTACGGCGTAGGCGCTGATCGGGTCAACGCTGTGGGTTATGGCGAGTCGCGTCCGGTTGCAGACAATGCTACCGACAGTGGCCGTGCCGTTAACCGTCGCGTAGAAGCCGAGGTGGAAGCGCGCCCATAAGCCGCTTGCACAACTGCTGTCAGTAAAAAACAAGCCAGACCCTTCAAGGTCTGGCTTGTGTGCTTTCAAGGCTGGGTCTTTACTCCAACAGTACCGGTAATGGCCGGTATAACAGGAGATTTCAACCATGAGAGCCAGATTCATAACTGGGGTAGCCCCCATTCTCTTGGTCAGCAGTGTTCTTTCGGGGTGTGTCACAACTTCCAGTACGGGAGATGCGCCACTCAACCAAGGGAACTGGCCCCTGTGTAGCGTGATTGGTGGCCTGGCCGGTGCAGGTCTGGGCGCGATTGAAAGTTCCGCCTGGGCGGCGGGTGGTGCGGTGGCCGGCGCGGTTGTCGGTACGCTGATCTGCTATGCCCAGGATGGCGACGAGGACGACGATGGCGTGTTCGACCGGCGCGACCGTTGCCCGGGTACCCCCGCCAATACTCCGGTGCACCACAATGGCTGCCCGCTCAAGGAATATGCCAGCAGCCCGCCGGCGATGGAGCCAGAACCGGTGGTCATGGATGAAGCGGTGCGCGTCGAACTGGACGTGAAATTCGATTTCGACAAATCCGTGGTCAAGGAAGGCAGTCAGGCCGATATCAAGAGCCTGGCCGACTTTATGACGCAGTACCCGCAAACCACCACGACCGTCGAAGGCCACACCGACTCGGTGGGCAGCGATGCCTATAACCAGGGATTGTCCGAGCGGCGCGCCAATGCCGTGCGTGATGTGCTGGTCAACCAGTATGGAATCGACGCGGGTCGAGTTTCCTCGGTGGGGTATGGTGAGGCGCGGCCCGTCGCGGATAACGACACCGATGCCGGGCGCGCGATCAACCGTCGGGTGGAGGCCGAGGTCGAGGCCAGACCCTGATGCCAAATTAGTACCCAGGGCATGGGGCGTGGTGGAAAAATGCTGTCGGCGTTTTTCCGCCCCAGTTGCCCGCGGGCTTGCGTCTTCTGACCATGGGGCGCATCCATCTCGCACTTGCCCGCCCAGGGCTCGTGGACTGCATCACCCCCGCACGCAGTTTTTAACCATCGCCCACGCAGCGTTGCCATTCAAAAGGCCACCCAAAGCGGTCGCGCCGACTGTTTGTCCTGGCCTGCTGGTCGCCTGTGGCCAAAGCGGTTAAGGTGCTGCCAAACAAAAACTGCCGGGGCATGTATGAAGAAACTCTTGGTTATGGGCAAGGTGCTGGCCGCCATCTTCTGGGGCGTGGTGCTGGCCAATCTGCTGCAACCCTTCGCACAACCTTTTGCCCTGCTGCTGCAGCTGGCCGGGGCGCTGTTGCTGCTGATCCACGGTCTTGAACTCTGGGCCTTCAATAAGCGCCTCGCCACCTGCCAGAGCCCCGGCCAGGAGCGGGTGCAAATTCTGTTGTTCGGTATTTTTCATTTGCACGGCCTGTCTGCAGCTCAGCCTGTGGCGCAGGAGCAGGATGACCTGCCGCTGGAGGCAGGCAATGCGTAACCTGATGCTGCTGGCCGCATTGTTCAGCCCCCTTGCCCTGGCCCAGGCCGTGATCGAAGTGGCACCCCATGGGGTGATGCGCTTGCCTACCACCGCCAGCACGCTGCACATCGAGCGCCTGCGGATTGCCGAGCATGGCACCCTGCTGATCCCGGCCAATCTGACCGAGATGCGCGTCGCCGAACTGCACCTTGGCCGCGACGCGCGGATTGCCATTGCTCCGGCTGAGCAGGCCTTTCGCCTTGAGGTGGCGTCCGGCGAGATTGCCAGCGGTGCGCAGATCAGCGCCCGCGGCGCGCGTGGTACCCCGCAACAACCCGCTCTGCCGGGACGCACATTGAGTATCCGGCTGCAGGCCGTGGTGGCCGAGAGCCTGCTGCTGGATGCCCGTGGCGGTAACGGTGCGCCGGGCTATGCCGGGCTGGATGGTGCCGATGGCCAGGCGGGTGGCTGTACCTGGGGACAGGCCAGCCGTGGTCACGATGGTCAGAACGGTGGCGACGGTCAGGAGGGTGCGGCAGGTGCCCAGGTGCGCCTTGAACTGCCGGTCGATTTCCCGGCGCAGGTGTTGCAGGTGCGCCTCGATGGCGGTGCCGGTGGCCTAGCCGGCCAGGCGGGGCAGGGTGGTCGCGGTGGCCTGAGCAAGGGCTGCCTGCTCTATAGCACCCAGGGCGCTGGCGATGGTCGGCCTGGCCAGGTCGGCAACGCCGGTGCGGCCGGCCCGTCAGGCAGTGTCGATCTGCTGCGCTTCTAGGATTGCTGTCGGCAGGGGCGCGGCACGCACCCTGCCGATCCGTTAGAAGGCCGGACGTGCGGCGGCAATGGCTACCACCAGCAGGCCAAGTATCAGGTTGATTCCGACCAGACGGCGAATGCCCGCGAGCACGGTGGCACCGCTGGACCAGTCTGCCGCGCCGACGGCGTTGCGCAATGCTGGAAGCTGCAGTATCTGCACCCGCAGGAAGAGCGCCAGCATGACGATATACAGGCCCATCATCACCTGCACATAGCGCGGGGCATTGTCGAACCCGGCAAAGCCCAGGTGCAGCATGCCCACGCCGCTGACCGGCAGCACGATGACCGCCGCCCAGACCCAGTAGAAAAAACGCGGGAAGACTTCGAGCCACAGTTTCAGGCGCTCGGGGCCCTGCAGGGCACTGACGGCCGCCGGGCGCAAGATCATCCAGGCGAAGAACATGCCGCCCACCCAGATCAGTGCGGCCAGCAGGTGTAGTGCGTAGGTAAAGGCGTAAGGGGTCATGGTTTGTTCCTATCCGGTAAGCGGTTCTGCGCCGAAGCATTTTGCGCGCTATGATAGCGACCCATTGCAAACACTGAAAATATATCCAGCCTTTTCCTGTCCGGCCGGCGCGCGGAGTTATCCGTTCGCCGCCAGACCGCACACGGTTGCGGGACGCTACTGCCGCCGCCAGACGAACAGGCCACGGGTCAACGAAACAGCGCAACCCAGGCGGCACCTCTTACGGGTGCGCGGCTGCGATTTTGCGCGGTAGAACAGCGTCACGTCCGACAGGCTTGCCACTTTTATGCTCAGCACCGAACTCAAGGCCCAGATCCAGGGGGCCTATTCCCGCTTTCTCGAGGCCAAGTCGCTCAAGCCGCGCTATGGCCAGCGCCTGATGATCGCCGAAATCGCCAAGGTACTCGGGACGATCAAGACCGACGACGAAGGTCGGCGTCTGGGCGATCCGGCGGTGGTGGCGGTGGAGGCGGGTACCGGTACCGGCAAGACCGTGGCCTACAGCCTGGCGGCGATTCCCACGGCCAAGGCCGCCGGCAAGCGCCTGGTGATTGCCACGGCCACCGTGGCCCTGCAGGAGCAGATCGTGCACAAGGACCTGCCGGATCTGATGCGCAACAGCGGGCTGAATTTCAGCTTCGCCCTGGCCAAGGGCCGCGGCCGTTATCTGTGCCTGTCCAAGCTGGATATCCTGTTGCAGGAAGGCCAGGCGCAAAGCGCCACCGCCCAGCTGTTCGAGGAGGAAGGGTTCAAGATCGATGTGGACGAGCAGAGTCAGAAACTGTTCACCGCGATGATCGAAAAGCTCGCCGGCAATAAATGGGACGGCGACCGTGACAGCTGGCCGGAAGAGCTGGAAGACAGCCGCTGGTCGCAACTGACTACCGATCACAGCCAGTGCACCAGCCGCCATTGCCCGAACTTCCAGCAGTGCGCCTTCTACAAGGCCCGTGAGGGCATGGGCAAGGTCGATGTGATCGTCACCAACCACGATATGGTCCTGGCCGACCTGGCCCTGGGCGGCGGTGCGGTGCTGCCGGACCCGCGCGACACCCTGTATGTGTTCGACGAAGGCCATCACCTGCCGGACAAGGCCATCGGCCACTTCGCCCACTTCACCCGCCTGCGTTCGACCGCCGACTGGCTGGAGCAGACCGCCAAGAACCTGACCAAGCTGCTGGCCCAGCATCCGCTGCCCGGTGACCTGGGGCGGCTGATCGAGCAGGTGCCGGAGCTGGCGCGGGAGATCAAGACCCAGCAGCAATTTATGTTCGCCGCCTGCGAGCAGGTGGCCGAATTCAAGCCCGGCGAAGACATGCAGGGTCGCGAACGGCCGCGCCATCGTTTTGTCGGTGGCCTGGTGCCGGCGCATCTGATCGAGCTGGGCGTGGAGCTGAAGAAGGGTTTTTCCAAGCTTAATGATCTGTTCACCGGCGTGACTGAACAGCTCAAAGAAGCGATGGATGGTGAGGGCGCTGTTGGTATTGCCAGTCACCAGGCCGAAGAATGGTATCCGCTGTTCGGCAGCCTGCTGGCGCGGGCCAAGGGCAACTGGGAGCTGTGGCTGGCCTTTACCGCCGAAGACCCGGAAGACAGCCCGCCAATGGCACGCTGGTTGACCCTGGCCGACAGCGGTGCGCTGTTCGATATCGAGGTCAACGCCAGTCCGATCCTCGCCGCCGAAACCCTGCGCCGCAACCTGTGGAACGTCGCCTACGGCGCGCTGGTGACCTCGGCAACCCTGACCGCGCTGGGCACCTTCGAGCGCTACCGTATGCGCGCCGGCTTGCCCAAGGTGGCGGTGACTGCCGTGGTGCCGAGCCCCTTCCATCATGCCGATGCCGGGGTGCTGCGGGTGCCCAACCTGAATGCCGATCCGCGCGATGCCGTGGCGCACACAGCGGCGATTATCCGCGACTTACCCGGTCTGGTTGAGGGTTCGCGCGGCACCCTGGTGCTGTTTTCCTCGCGCAAGCAGATGCAGGATGTATTCGAGGGGCTGGAGCGCGACTGGCGCAAGCGGGTGTTTATTCAGGGCAACCTGTCCAAGCAGGAAACCCTGAACAAGCACAAGGCGCGGGTCGACAGTGGCGAGGAGAGCGTGCTGTTCGGCCTGGCCAGCTTTGCCGAAGGGGTCGACCTGCCCGGTGCCTATTGCGAGCACGTGGTGATCGCCAAGATCCCCTTTGCCGTGCCGGACGACCCGGTGGAGGCGGCGCTGGCCGAGTGGATCGAGGCGCGCGGCGGTAACCCCTTTATGGAGATCGCCGTACCGGATGCCTCCTTGCGCCTGGTTCAGGCCTGCGGGCGCCTGCTGCGCACCGAGGAAGACCGCGGCACCATCACCCTGCTCGATCGGCGCGTAGTGACCCAGCGCTACGGCAAGGCCATTCTCAATGCGCTGCCGCCGTTTCGCCGCGAGATCAGCTAGCGTTCTGCTGCGCCAAGGTCTGTGCGGTGCCGGCCGTCGGTGATGGGGAACCGCCCCTGGCGTTTTGTTTTCCAACCACTGTCCCCACCGGCCCGCGTAGCGGGCAAGCAATCGCGGCGTGCCGGTTTGGGGCAGGGCTTATACCGGCCGCTGAGCTGCCAGGTATTTCCGGGTATTCCTTGGAGAACGTGATCATGGCTAAGAAACTCACCCAGGTGCTGGCCTTTACCGCTTGCGCTATGCTGCTGTCCTCGATGGCGGCACCCGAGCACAATCCCTTTGTCGGTTCTGCCTACGCCGGTCCCGGCGGTGGCGGTGGCGGCGGTGCAGGGGGCGGCGGTGGCGCGGGTGGCGGTGCCGGTGGCGGCCGCGGCGATGGTGGTGGCGCAGGTGTCGGTGGCGGTAAGGGTAGCGGTCTGGGCCAGGGCCAGGCAGGCCTGGCTGGGGCCAACGGCAAGGGCCTGGCCAGTCGTGCGGACAATCGTGGTAGCAGCACTTCCGCCGCCGCCCAGTCCAAGGAAACCAGCGGCCTGGCCAAGGCCATGAGCGTGGTTTCCACTACGGCGGCCTCGGTTGCCGCAGCCATTGGCTTGCAGAATGCCGCCGAGCAACAGGCGTTGCGCGACCCGGACGAAGTCGATGAGGTTGCCACCGTCGAGACTATCGACTAGCCGCGGGCCTGAGGCGCTGCTGCTCAATCCTTGTCCCGCTCCTGCTGCAGGGCATCGCCCAGGCGGCCGCACTGCGGTTTGATCCCCGCCCGGTAGGCCGCCCGCGACAGCACATGGGCGGCCAGTGGGGCGCTGGCCAGCAGCACCAGCACACCCAGCAGCACTTCCAGCGCAACCTCGGCGTTACTCGCCACCGCGACGCCGGACAGCACCAGCACCGCGCCCAGTACCCCGGCCTTGCTTGCCGCATGCATACGGCTGTAACTGTCCGGCAGGCGCACCACGCCTATGGCCCCGAGCAGGGAAACCAGCGCTCCGGCGAGTACTAGAAACGAGGCCAGCCAGGCCAGCAGAGGGGCAGTCATTCAGGCTCCTTGTCGCCGGGGGCATCGCGAAACAGAAAGGCGAAGGCGGCGGTGCCGAGAAACGACACCAGGGCCAGCAACACCGCCACATCAACCAGTGCCGCCTGTGCGCTGAACAGCGCAGCCAGGGCCATGGCTGCGACGGCCAGCAGGGTCAGGGCATCGATGGCCACCGCGCGGTCGGGGCGGCTGGGACCGCGCAGCAGACGATAGACAATCAACAGACCGCTTAACGCCAGCAGCGCGGCGGCCAGGGGCAGCACCCAGAAGGCTCCGGCCAGTTCGACAGTCATTGGCGTTCTCCATCAGAGGCGGGCTCAAGCCAGTCCAGCAGGCGACTTTCCAGGTCGCGCACCATACTCTCGACCTCCATCTGCTGACGGGCATCGAGGGCGTGGACAAACAGGGTGCCATCGGCTGCTCGATAATCCAGGGCCAGGGTACCGGGGGTCAGGGTTAGCAGACCGCCGACCAGGGTCACCATATTGGCGTCGCGGCTGCGCAGACGTACGGCGACTATCGCCGGCTCGACGGCCACCTGCCGCGCCAGCACCAGCCTGGCCACATGCAGGCTGGAGAGCAAGACCTGGCCGATAAACCAGGGAATAAATCGACTACCCAGCTCCACCCGGCGGGCGTACTGGCGCAGCCGCACGCTGGGCCATGCCAGCTTGCACAGCAGGTAGAGCAGGGCGAAGGCGCTCAACACACCCCAGCCGTGCAGATGCCCGGCGAGTGCGGCCAGGGCCAGGCTCAGCAACAGATGCAGGAGGACCATTCAGTCACCTCCTTGCGGGGCGAAGCCCTGGAAATAGGCCTGGGGGTCGGCCAGTTGCGCGGCGGCGGCGCTGGCGTAGTCGATCACCGGGCCCGCTGCCAGGCCGATGGCGACGGTGAGCAGGGCCAGGGCGCTGATACTCCACCAGGCCGAACGCAGACCGATGGCGTTCTGCAGGCTGTCATCGCCATCAGGGTGGGATTTAAGAAAGGCTTCGTTCCAGATCTTGTTCATCGACAGCAGGGTGAATACCCCGGTAAGCAGGGCGATGGCTGCGGCCCACCAGGCGGCGCTGTCCAGGCTGGCCTTGACCAGCAGAAATTTGGCCCAGAAACCCGACAGCGGCGGTATGCCGGCCAGCGACAGCGCCGGTATGGCAAACAGCAGGGCCAGCCAGGGCCAGCGTGCATATAGCCCGCCCATCGCGGCCAGGCGTTCGGAGCCACAGATGCGTGCGGCCAGGCCGCCGATAAAGAACAGGTTGGCCTTCACCACAATATGGTGGATCAGGTAGAACACCGCGCCGGTCAGGGCCAGCGGGGTGGCCAGGGCCAGGCCGAGGATCATGTAGCCGACCTGGCTGACGATATGGAACGACAGAATCCGCCGTATCTCGGTCTGCGCCGCCGCCCCCAGCACGCCCACCAGCATGGTGGCGCAGGCGACCCACAGCAGCACCTCGTGGACCAGGCCGTAATCGGGCCAGAGCAGCGTCACCAGGCGGATCAGCGCATACACCCCGACCTTGGTCAGCAGCCCGGCAAACATCGCCGACACCGCGGTGAAAGCCACGTGGTAGGTGGCCGGCAGCCAGCCGAATACCGGAAACAGCGCCGCCTTGATCGAGAACGACAGCAGCATCAGCAGTAGTGCCGGGGTGGTACCCGGTGGCGCTTCGCCGGACCTGACCAGCAATGCCAGCTGACCCATATTCAGGGTGCCGCTGGAGCCATAGATCATCCCCGCCGCCAATAGAAACAGCAGGGTGGCGAACAGGTTGAGGATCACATAGGTCATGCAGCCGGACAGTCGGCGTTTGCCGCCGCCCAGGGCCATCAGGGCGAAGGAGGCGATCAGCAGCACCTCGAACCAGACGTACAGGTTGAAGATGTCGGCGGTGATAAAGGCCCCGCCGATACCGGTCAGCAGACCATGCACGAACAGGTGAAAGTCGCCGCTCAGCTGTTCGTCACTGTCGCGGCTGATGCCGTAGACCAGGGTGACCAGGCCAATCAGCGCGCTGATCGCGATCATTGCCGCGGACAGTCGGTCGATCACCAGGCTGATGCCGTAGGGGGCCTGCCAGTTGCCCATCTGCCCGCTCAGCACGGTATCGCCAGCGGCCAGCCAGACCAGGCCCAGGCCCAGACACAGAAGCAGCGCCGAACCGCTCAGGCTGACCAGTTTCAGCAGGCGCGCGTGGCGGCGCAGCAGCAGGCACAGCACCAGGGTGAGCAGGGGCAGCAATACCGGGCCGACCAGCAGTGCGCTCATAAGCGAGGCTCCGCGTGTTCGCTGGCGATTTTCGCATTCTCGTGTTCGCTGGCGGGCCAGTCCGGTGCCGGCTGTTCGGTGACCGAGCTGATCGAATCGGTCGAGTTGTCGCCATGCAGTTCGCGGGTGCGCTTGAGCAGCGCCAGGGCGAAGATAAACAGGCTGAAGCCGATCACGATGGCGGTCAGCACCAGGGCCTGGGGTAGAGGGTTGGCCAGTTCGCCGGTGGCACTGTTGGTGCCGATGAAGGCTGCCTGCTGCGCGCCGAAGCGCCCGGCGGTGAGCACGCCCAGGTTGATGGCATTACCCAGCACCGCAACCCCAAGCACCACGCGCTTGAGGTTGCGGTCCAGCAGCATCCACAGGCCGAAGCCGGCCATACCACCGGTGGTGATGGCTGCGATCCATTCCATTAGCGTCGTGCTCCTGTCAGTTGCGTCAGCATGTGCATGGCCGAACCGAACACGGTCAGAAATACCCCCACATCGAATAGCAGCGGGGTGCCCAGCGGCAGCCCCCCCGGGAAGGCCCACAGGCCGGTGAGAAACGGCTGTTCGGCGAACAGTGCGAGGATGCCGGCCAGGGCGGCGCAGCCCAGGCCAAGGCCGATCAGGCTGCTCGGGCTTGGCGTGTAACGGCGCGGACTATTGCCGTTGCCGAAGGTCAGCAGTAGCAGGGTCATGCCACAGGCAGCGACCAGGCCGCCGATAAAGCCGCCGCCGGGCAGGTTATGACCGCGCCATAGCAGCAGCAGGGCGACGGCCAACAGCAGGGCCGCCAGTGGACGCATACCTTGTTGCAGCAGCAGTGTGGTGAATTCAGGTTCTCCCGCGGCTTGCTTGGTGTGCTTGCCGCCAGCCAGCAGAGTGGCGGCGGCCAGGGCAGACAAAGCCACCACCAGGATCTCGCCGAGGGTGTCGAAGGCGCGGAAGTCCACCAGGATCACGTTGACCACATTGCGGCCATGACCGCCGCTCAGGCTGTTGTCCAGGTACCAGTCGGCGATATTGCCTGGTAGTGGCAGGCTAACGGCGAGGATCAGCGCGCCGGCCACGCTGACGCCGAAGATAATCGCCACCGCAGCATGCAGGCGGCGCTTCCACGGCCTGCGCGCACCGCTGCTGGGCATGCTCGGCATGCGCCGAAACACCAGGGCGAGAAAGATCACGCTGAGGGTTTCCACCATCAGCTGAGTCATGGCCACATCCGGTGCATTGACCGCGACAAAGAACAGCGCCAGACCCAAGCCGCAAGCCCCCAGCGCCGCCACCAGGGTCAAGCGGCCGGGCAGCAGGGCTGCCGCCGCCGCGCCGGCCAGGGCCAGCAGGCAGCCGGCCACGCCGAGCGGGGAAATCGGTGAGAAGCTGGCATCGCTCAATACCTGGCTAGCTGGAACCAGGCTGAACAGCAGCAGGCCGCCGATGGTCAGCCCCAGCAGCACTATATGCTGGCGCAGGGAGCCGTGCTGGAAGCGTGCGGCGAGCATCCCGGCAAACAGGAAGATGCGTTTGAGCAGGCGATCCCAGAGCAGATCGCCGCTGAAGTTCCAGGCGCTGTTGATCCGCTCAATCAGCGCCCGCAACGGGTCACGCAGGCAGTAGAAGAGAATGCCCAGGCCGATGGTCAGCAGGCTGGCCAGCAGCGCCGGGGTGATGCCGCCCCACAGATACAGGTGGACATCCACCGTGCCGCGCGCCACGGCCTGCACTGCGGTATTCACCAACCAGGTTTCCGGCCAGGCATTCCAGGCCCCGAGCAGAAAGCCGCCAATGGCCAGGAGCATTGGGCCGATCCACATGGCCAGGGAAACTTCATGGGGCGTTTTCGGGTAGTCACCCTGGCGGCCGAGAAAGGTGCTGATAAACACCAGGCAGGCGGCGGCGAACAGCAGGGCATTGGTGAGGATCATCACCAGGGTCACCGCCCAGCCGATCGTGCCCATTTCGATCAGGCCGCTGTACTTGAACTCCTTGGCGATAAATCCGAAGAACGGCGGCAGGCCGGCGTTGGAAAAAGCCGCCAGGGCCACCGCCGCACCGGTCAGCGGCATAAAGCGGATCAAGCCGCCCAGGCGTGCCAGTTCGCGGGTTCCGGTGGCGTGGTCGATGGCCCCCACGGCCATAAACAGCGCGCCCTTGTACAGCGAGTGGGCCACCAGATAGAGCACAAAGGCCTGCAGGCCGTAACTGGTGTTGGTGCCGATCAGCATGGTCAGCTGGCCCAGCACGGTGACCGTGGTGTAAGCCAGCAGGCGTTTCAGGTCGGTCTGGCGAAAGGCCAGAAAGGCCCCGAGCACCGCCGTGGCCGCGCCGAAAGTGATCAGCAGGGTGCCCCAGCCGATGGAACCGCCGAGTACCGGGTTAAGGCGCGCCAGTAGGTAAATACCGGCTTTGACCATGGTTGCCGAATGCAGGTAGGCGGATACCGGGGTCGGTGCGTTCATCGCATTGGGCAGCCAGATATGGAAGGGCACCTGGGCCGATTTGGTAAAGCAGCCGAGCAACACCAGCAGCATGATCGCCGGCAGCAGGGCGTGCTCTTCCACCTGGCTGGCATCGAGCTGGGAGAATTGCCAGGTCTCGCTGACGCTGCCCAGCAGGATCAGCCCGGCGAGCAGGGCCAGGCCGCCACCCCCGGTGATCAGCAGCGCCTGCAGGGCAGCGCGGCGTGATTCGCCTTTCTTGTGGTTGAAGCTGATCAGCAGAAAGGAGGTGATGCTGGTCAGCTCCCAGAACACGAACATGGCGATAAAGTCATCGGCCAGCACCAGGCCGAGCATTGCCAACATAAACAGCAGCAGGTAGGCATGAAAGCGCCCGAGCTGATGGTGGTCGGCCAGGTAGGCCCCGGCGTAGAGCACGATCAGCGCACCTATGCCGCTGATCAGCAGGGCGAACAGCAGCGATAAACCGTCCAGGCGCAGGCTCAGCTGAATGCCCAGGGCAGGCACCCAGTCGAGTGTCTGCTGCAGCACTTCGCCGCCGGCCACCAGGGGGATCTGACTGGCCAGCCAGGCGAAGGTCGCCAGGGGTGCGAGCATCAGCACCCAGCCGGCCCGTTGCGGCAGTCGCTGTGTCAGCCAGGGTGCCAGCAGGGCCGCCAGCGCAATGATGGCCAACAGGTAAAGCACGGCAGTCTCCTCTCGCGGTTTTGGCTGGCTGCCTGTGCGCAGTCGCCTGTCGGCGCGCTTGGCAAGTGCCCGGTATTTGAGCCTTGGCTAAGGCTGATTGTTTTTCAGCATAGAGAATTGCGCAGGCGCATCGCTATTCCGTGAGGTTTCAGAACGTTGCATGATTGGCCCACTTTGCCGCTGGCATCTTGCGCGAGAGTCGTTCAAGGTCGCGGTATTTCAGGGCTCAAGGAGCGTAGGTTGATGCAGGTTCAGGGGTATTTCGATCTCAGGTTCGAGGCGGTCAAGGAGGCGTTTGCGGCGCTGTTCGACGATCCGCAGGAGCGCGGCATGGCGCTGTGCGTGCAGGTCGGCGGCGAAACCGTGCTGGATATCTGGGCCGGCACGGCGGACAAGGACGGCCAGCAGGCCTGGCACAGCGACACCATCCTCAACCTGTTTTCCTGCACCAAGACCTTTACCGCCGTGACCGTGTTGCAACTGGTGGGCGAGGGCAAGCTGGAGCTGGATGCGCCGGTCGCGCGCTACTGGCCTGAGTTCGCTGCAGCCGGCAAGGACAAGATCACCCTGCGTCACCTGCTCAGCCATCAGGCCGGTCTACCGGCCCTGCGCCACATGCTGCCGGCCGAAGCGCTGTACGACTGGCAGGCGATGACCACCGCACTGGCCGCCGAGCAGCCCTGGTGGCCGTTGGGCGAGGGCCATGGTTATGCGCCGATCACCTATGGCTGGCTGGTGGGAGAAGTGCTGCGCCGGGTCGAAGGGCGCGGGCCGGGCGAGTCCATCGTCGCGCGCACGGCCAAGCCCTTGGGGCTGGATTTCCATGTCGGTCTGGCGGATGAAGAGTTCGAGCGGGTGGCGCTGATTTCCCGCGGCAAGGGCAACTTCGGCGATGCCGCCGCTCAGCGCTTGCTCAAAACCATGATGAGCGAGCCCACTGCCATGAGTACGCGGGCCTTTACCAACCCGCCATCGATCATGACCAGCACCAACAAACCCGAATGGCGACGCATGCAGCAGCCGGCGGCGAATGGTCATGGCAATGCCCGCAGCCTGGCCGGTTTCTACAGCGGCCTGCTCGATGGCCAGTTGCTGGAAAGCGAGCTGCTGGCCGAGCTGACCCGTGAACACGCGGTGGGCGAGGACAAGACCCTGCTGACCCGTACCCGCTTCGGTCTGGGTTGCATGCTCGACCAGCCCGAGGTCGCCAACGCCACCTACGGCATGGGCCCGCGCGCCTTTGGCCATCCCGGTGCCGGCGGTTCCATTGGCTTTGCCGACCCGGAACGGGATGTAGCTTTCGGTTTTGTCACCAACAACCTAGGACCGTTCGTCTTGATGGACCCCCGAGCGCAGAAACTTGCGCGGCTATTGGCTGATTGTTTGTAGCAAGCTCGGCTAAACTGCTGCGCAATATGGCTTGGCCTGCCGCCCACGAGCGCAGGCCAGTTTCTCAAGTCTCTAGATGTGGATACCCAATGCCTAACAAATCTCTTGCCATAGCTCTGTGTGTCCTGGTCAGCGGTTGCAGCGCCTTCGAGAAAACCGACAAGGCCGCCAAGGCTGCGCCTATGCCACCACCCGCGGTAACCCAGGCCTGGCTCGATGATTACGAACCCCGTGTGCGCGAGGCGATCAAGGGCAGTGCCTTCGAACTGGAGCGCCGGGAAAATCTGCTGGTGGTCACCGCGCCGGTGCACAGTTCGTTCAACCCGGACCGTCCGCACATGATGCTGCCGTCGACCCTGGGGCCTCTGAGCCGCATGGCCAAGCTGCTGGAAAGCGACGAGAAGATTGGCGTACTGGTATTGGGCCATGCCGACAGCAGCGGTGCGGATGACCTCAACCGCGAGCTGAGCCACCAGCGTGCCCGGGCCTTTACCTCGATTTTCCGCCTGAGTGGCCTGAAGCAGAACCGCCTGATGGTCAAGGGCCTGGGCTCGGACATGCCGCGCGCCGCCAACGACAGCGCCGAAGGCCGTGCCCTGAACCGCCGGGTCGAGATTCTTCTGACCTCCAAGGCCACCCTCAACGGCCTGATCGCCAAATACAGCCAGCCGGCCGCCGCTCCTGCTGCCGCTCCTGCGGTCGCCGCCGCCGACGTCAAAACCGGTGCCAAATAACTAGTTGTCGTAGATCAAGCCAAGTAATACGGCGAGGGTTAAGCTAGGCGAAATCTGTTCTGGAGGATTCGCCTATGACTCAGACCCTGGCCGATATGCGCCGCGACTACACCCGTGACGGGCTGTGCGAGGCGCAAGCCCCGCTCGAACCCTTCAGCCTGTTTCAGCGCTGGTTTGCCGAGGCGGTAAAGACCGAGCAACTGCCGGTCGAGCCCAATGCCATGACCCTGGCCACGGTGGACGAGGAGGGGCGGCCGCATTGCCGGGTGCTGCTGCTCAAGGGCCTGGATTCGCGCGGCTTTACCTTCTTCAGCAATTACGACAGTGCCAAGGGCCAGCAGCTGGCTGCCAGGCCCTATGCGGCCATGACCTTCTTCTGGCCCAGCCTGGAGCGTCAGGTGCGTATCGAAGGGTGTGTCGAGCGGGTCAGCGCCGAAGAGTGCGATGCCTACTTCCAGGTACGTCCGCTGGGCAGTCGCCTGGGAGCCTGGGCTTCGCCGCAGAGTCAGGTGATTGTCGACCGTAGCGAGCTGGAACAGCTGCTGGCCGAAACCGAGCAGCGTTTTCTCGACCGCGCGCCGCATTGCCCGCCACACTGGGGCGGCTACCGCCTATTGCCCGAGCGCATCGAGTTCTGGCAGGGCCGGCCGAGCCGTCTGCACGATCGACTCAATTACCGTCTGGATAATGCCAACTGGGTGCGTGAGCGTCTGGCACCCTGACGGCCTGTGGATGGGCTCAGCTGTCGTCGCGGTAATCCCTGGCGGCAGCCTCCAGCCAGGCCGGCAGTTCGCCGCGCTTGATCCCGGTCGCGCGGGCTTCCTGCAGGCGTTCGAGCATATAGCTGCGCTTGCCTGGCGAGTCGCCGGCCAGCGACAGGGCCAGATCGCGGTCGACCCAGCGTTTGATCCGCACATACAGCCACCAGTGGAAGTACAGGCCCGCCGCGGTGGTGATGGCAACAATAAAATAATCCATGGATCCCCCTGGGTCTTCTTTGCAGCTTAAGCCCGCGGCACGCTGGGCCGAAAGATGGTGCGATGTCGCGGCTGGGGCAAAATTTTGCCTTATATTGACGGGTGACAGTCGGACCGTGCTCGCGCTCTAATAAGCGCCTCGCAAACTGGAGGATCCACCATGCGTAAACCCCTTTTGTTGATTGCCTCGTTGGTCGCGCTGGCCCTGTTGGGTGGTTGCGCCTCCAGTCTGACCGGCGACACCTACTCGCGCGCCGAAGCCCGCGCCGTGCAGACCGTGCGCATGGGCACCATCGAAGCCCTGCGGCCGGTGCAGATCGAAGGCACCAAGACCCCCATCGGCGCAGGTGCCGGTGCGGTTATCGGCGGTATTGGCGGTAGCACGGTCGGTGGCGGCCGCGGCAGTGCGGTGATGGCGGTGATCGGCGCAGTGGCGGGCGGCCTGCTGGGCGCAGCGGCCGAGGAAGGCCTGACCCGTACCCAGGGCGTGGAAATTACCGTGCGCGAAGACGACGGCAGCATGCGTGCCTATGTGCAGGAGGTCGAGCCGAACCAGATCTTCCGCGTGGGCGAGCGTGTACGCATCATGACGGTCAACGGCACCAGCCGCGTTACCCATTAAGTGTCGATCGAGCCGGATCAGTAATGGCTGATCCGGCTTTTTCTTGCCTGGGGTTTTGTATTGGGCCGTGTTTATCGGGAATATCCGCTAAATTTCAGGCGGAAAACCTTGAATAAGAGCGTTTAGTAATACTTCTATCCATGACGGCGTGCCGATAGGTATGGATAATCGCTGAATTATCCTGTGCCGCCAGGGGGTTAGCAGATTGCTGCAGGCCGTTGCGTCTGGCGCAGTCATTTTCCACGCATTGTTAAGCGGGCATAGATCCGCAGCCACACAAGCACGCCGCGGCCCGGAAACGGGGGCGGCGTTGCCGTGCTGGTGGGTTCGCATAAAGGGGTTTCATGTATGACGCTTGCGCTGATTATCGCCTTGCCGTTTCTCGGGGCATTGCTCCCCTTGCTGGCAGAGCGCCTGGGCCGTTCGGCGTGTGCCGCGGCGGCCGGGATAGCGCCCTTGGCCGCCCTGGTGCTGCTGCTGTCGCAGCAGTCCTCGGTGTTTGCCGGTGAGCTGCTCAAGTTCAAGCTGGAGTGGTTGCCGGCCCTGGGGCTGAACCTCAGCCTGCGCCTCGATGGCCTGGGCTTTCTGTTCGCCCTGTTGATTCTCGGCATCGGCCTGTTGGTGATTCTCTACGCGCGCTACTACCTGGCGAAACAGGAGCCGATGGGGCGTTTCTTCGCCTTTCTGCTGCTGTTTATGGGGGCCATGCTCGGCGTGGTGCTCTCGGAAAACCTGCTGCTGATGCTGATGTTCTGGGAGCTGACCAGCCTGTCGTCGTTTCTTCTGATCGGCTTCTGGAACAGCCGTTCGGATGCGCGCAAGGGCGCGCGTATGGCCTTGGTGGTGACTGGCGGCGGTGGCCTGGCGCTGCTCGCCGGGATTCTGCTGCTCGGCCATATTGCCGGCAGCTTCGAGCTGTCCCAGGTGCTGGCCGCCGGCTATGCGATTCGTGCCCACGAACTCTACCCGCTGGCGCTGATCCTGGTGCTGCTCGGGGTCTTCACCAAGTCGGCGCAGTTCCCCTTTCACTTCTGGTTGCCCCACGCGATGGCGGCCCCCACCCCGGTATCGGCCTATCTGCACTCGGCGACCATGGTCAAGGCCGGGGTGTTCCTGCTGGCGCGGCTGTACCCGGCGCTGGCCGGTTCGGAGTGGTGGTTCTATCTGGTCAGCATCACCGGCCTGGTGACCCTGCTGTTCGGTGCCGGGATGGCCCTGTTCCAGCACGACCTCAAGGGTCTGCTGGCCTATTCGACCATCAGCCACCTGGGCCTGATCACCCTGCTGTTCGGCCTCGACACGCGTCTTGCGGCGGTGGCGGCGGTGTTCCATATCATCAACCACGCGACCTTCAAGGCTTCGCTGTTTATGGCCGCGGGGATCATCGACCACGAAACCGGCAGCCGCGATATGCGGCGAATAAACGGACTATGGAAGTACATGCCGCATACGGCGGTGCTGGCCATGGTGGCGGCCTCCGCCATGGCCGGGGTGCCGCTGCTCAATGGCTTCCTGAGCAAGGAAATGTTCTTTACCGAAACCCTCAATCAGCATCTGCTGGGCAGCTTCAGCTGGGTGATCCCCGCTGGCGCGACCCTGGCCGGGGTGTTCTCGGTGGCCTATTCGCTGCGCTTTATCCACGACGTGTTCTTCAATGGCGAGCCGATCAACCTGCCGCATTTCCCGCCCCATGAACCGCCGCGCTATATGAAGGTGCCGGTGGAAGTGCTGGTGTTCCTCTGCCTGCTGGTCGGCATCGTGCCGGCCTACACCGTGGCACCGCTGCTGGCGGTGGCGGCTGCCTCGACTCTGGGCGGGCCGCTGCCCGAGTACAGCCTGTCGATCTGGCACGGCTTCAACCTGCCGCTGCTGATGAGCTTTATCGCCCTGTTCGGCGGCATCCTGGTCTACACCTTCCGCCAGCCGCTGTTCCGCTGGTACGCCGGGTTGCCGCAACTGGATGCCAAGCTGGTGTTCGAGACCGCGGTGCAGAAATTCGTCGCCGCGACCGTGGTGATTACCGGCTTCCTCGAAAATGGCTCCCTGCAGCGCTACCTGGCGCTGATGCTGCTGGCTTCGCTGGCGGTGGTGACGGTGGCGCTGGGGCCTTTGTCGAGCCTGCAGGGCCCGCTGGCCATGAGCCCGGTGGATGCGGTCACGGGCCTGAGCATGGGCATGCTGGCGCTGTCGGCGCTGATCACCGTAGTGTTCCACCGCCGTCGCCTGGTGGCCCTGCTGATGCTCAGCGTGGTTGGCCTGCTGGTGGCCCTGGCCTTTGTGCGCTTCTCCGCGCCGGACCTGGCGCTGACCCAGCTGTCGGTGGAAATGGTCACCATGGTGCTGTTGATGCTGGCGTTGTTCTTCCTCCCGGCCACCACGCCGGGCGAGTCGAGCAGCCTGCGCGGCCTGCGCGACTTCGTCCTGGCCGGTGGCTTCGGCACCCTGGTGGCGCTGCTGGTCTATGCGGTGCTGAGCCGGCCCTATGAGTCGATCGCCCACTTCTTTATCGACAACAGCGTCTCCGGGGGCGGCGGCACCAACGTGGTCAACGTGATCCTGGTGGACTTCCGCGGCTTCGACACCCTGGGCGAGATCAGCGTGCTGGCCATCGCCGGGGTGGGCATCTATGCCTTGCTCGGCGGCCTGCATCTGTTCCAGCCCAAGCAGGACGCCGAAGGCCATGCCTGGGCGCGCGACCGGCATCCGCTGATCCTCGCCACCCTGTCGCGCCTGCTGTTGCCGCTGGCGCTGCTGATCTCGGCCTTTATCTTCCTGCGCGGGCACAACCTGCCGGGCGGCGGCTTTATCGCCGGGCTGATCACCTCGGTGGCGCTGATCCTGCAGTACGTGGCCAATGGCGTGCAGTGGACGCGCTCGCGTCTGCCGCTCAATTACCACCAGCTGGCCGGCGGCGGTGTGCTGCTGGCCGGGGCGACCGGGCTGGCCAGCTGGCTGTTCGGCTTCCCGTTCCTGACCACCACCTTCGGTCATTTCAATATTCCGCTGGTGGGTGAGATCGAACTGGCCAGCGCCATGCTCTTCGATTTGGGGGTCTACCTGACCGTGATAGGCGCAACCCTGCTGATTCTGGCCAACCTGGGCAAGCTGACCCAGGACGATGCAGCCAAGGAGGTGCATTGATGGAAGCTCTATTTGCCGTAACCCTGGGCATTCTCACCGCCAGCGGCGTTTACCTGCTGCTGCGCGCACGCACCTTCCCGGTGGTGATGGGCCTGATCCTGCTGTCCTATGCGGTCAACCTGTTCCTGTTCGCCATGGGCCGGCTGAAGACCGGCATGCCAGCGGTGATTGGCCGTAGCGCCGAATACGCCGACCCCTTGCCCCAGGCCCTGGTGCTCACGGCCATCGTCATCGGCTTCGCCATGACCGCATTTATTCTGGTGCTGTCGCTGCGCGGGCTGGGTGAGCTGAAAACCGATCATGTCGATGGCAAGGAGCCAAAAGCATGAATCATGCGTTGATCCTGCCCGTGCTGTTGCCGATGGTTGCCGGCAGCCTGCTGTTGTTCGCCGCGCGCCTGCCCCTGGCCCAACAGCGCCTGCTGTCGGTGCTGTCGACCCTGTCGTTGCTGCTGGTCAGCCTGTGGCTGCTGCGCCTGGCCGATGGCGGGCAACTGCACAGTTATGCCCTGGGCAACTGGCAGGCACCGTTCGGCATCATCTTGCTGCTCGACCGCCTCAGCGCCCTGATGCTGACAGTCACCGCAGTGCTGGCGCTGTTTGCGGTGCTCTATGCGGTGCGCGGCGACGACACCCGCGGCAGCAACTTCCACGCCCTGTTCCAGTTTCAGTTGATGGGTATCAACGGGGCCTTTCTCACCGGCGACCTGTTCAACCTGTTCGTGTTCTTCGAGATCCTGCTGATCGCCTCCTATGCCTTGCTGCTGCATGGCGGTGGAGGCGAGCGGGTGCGCGCCGGGATTCACTACGTGGTGCTCAACCTGCTGGGCTCGTCGCTGTTCCTGATCGCCGTGGGCATGATGTATGGCATCACCGGCACCCTGAACATGGCTGATCTGGCGGTCAAGGTGGCGGCCGCCAGCCCCGACGATGCGGCGCTGATGGGCGCGGCCGGGTTGCTGCTGCTG
>CAZOEC010000031.1:37310-40740 GCA_964578635.1 uncultured Pseudomonas sp. | reverse complement strand
ACTACTTCAAGTCGAAAGAAAACCTCTACCGCGAGGTGCTGGAAAGCATTATCGAGCCGCTATTGGAAGCCTCCGCGCCGTTCAATCAGCCCGGCCAGCCGGCAGACGTACTGCGTGCCTATATCCGCTCGAAGATCCGCATCTCCCGCGAACTGCCCTTCGCCTCCAAGGTATTTGCCAGCGAGATCATGCACGGCGCGCCGCACCTGTCGCCTGAGCAGACCGAACAGCTCAACGCCCAGGCCAAGCACAATATCTCCTGCATCCAGCGCTGGATCGACCAGGGCCTGATGGCCAAGGTCGATGCGCACCACCTGCTGTTCAGCATCTGGGCCGCGACCCAGACCTACGCCGACTTCGACTGGCAGATCTCCACCGTCACCGGTAAAGCCAGCCTGGACGAGGCCGACTACGAAGCCGCCGCGCAAACCATCATCCGCCTGGTGATCAAGGGCTGCGAGATCGATGAAACCCAGCCCGCCGCCTCCGAGCAGGTCACCCGCGCGTAAGCCTGGTTATCCGCCCTGCCCTGCACTTAAAGCAGCAACGGCCCGCAGGGTGGCGGCCTGGAATGGTACGCCATAAAAAAACGGTGAATGCTGTGCAGGCATTCACCGTTTTTTTATGGCCCGCGAACACCGTGGGAGGCGCTTTAGCGGCGAGCTTTTAATCGCAGTTATCGCGGCTACGACTGCATGGATGCAGGAGGTAGGGCCGCACCCGCTCCCGGCGGGCCTGCGGCATTCACCACATCCCTGTGGATCGCGAAGCAGGATGCCAGAGCCGAAAGCCCCTCCCACAAATCGTGCGCTATCAGGCAACGATACCCGCATCGGCCTTCAGCCCCACCGACTCCACGGCGCTGACTGCGCACTGCTCGTCGATATCCGAGGTATCACCGGTGATACCGATGGCTCCGAGCACCTCACCGCGCTCATCGCGGATCAGCACACCGCCCGGTGCCGGCACCAGCCTGCCTTCCGCCAGGGCGTTTACCGCGCCGATAAAAGCCGGGCGTTGCTGCGCGTCGGCGGCGATCAGGCGCGAACCCTTGCCCAGGGCCAGGGCACCCCAGGCCTTGCCGATGGCGATCTGCGGGCGCAACAGGCTGGCCCCATCCTCGCGCTGCAGGCTGATCATATGACCACCGGCATCCAGTACCACGACGGTCAGAGGTGCTGCGGATATTTCCCGGCCCACCGCCAGGGCGCGGTTACTGATACGGCTGGCGATATTCAGATTGAGCGTGCTCATGCTGGTACGTCCTCAAGGTTGGTAAATCGTACGAAACGCCTGGCCGGCTAGCGCCCCGCAATGGGAGCGATGGCCGGCGCGGCCATCCAAAGGTCGACATCACTATCCCATCAGAAACAAAAAATTCAATAGACGAATACAATAGAAAGACTATTTGTATACAGTATTGCAATGAAGATTCCGCACCAGCTCAGGCACCCCAGCTGAAACGGGCGTTTTAAAAGATTTTTATCCGTGGGTAATCCAGGTAAGAAAAGCGGTTGACCAACAGGTCAGGCCATGAATAGAATCCAAGCCAGCTGTTTTGTATACAATCTGATAACAAACGAGGCACAAGACAATGGCCAAAATGAGAGCAATCGAGGCCGCCGTACTGGTGATGCGCCGCGAAGGCGTTGACACTGCGTTCGGCATCCCCGGCGCCGCCATCAACCCCCTGTACGCTGCACTGAAGAAAGTTGGCGGTATCGACCACGTCCTGGCTCGCCACGTCGAAGGTGCCTCGCACATGGCTGAGGGTTACACCCGCACCAATGCCGGCAATATCGGCGTGTGCATCGGCACCTCCGGCCCAGCTGGCACCGACATGGTGACCGGCCTGTACTCGGCATCGGCCGACTCCATTCCGATTCTGTGCATCACCGGCCAAGCGCCGCGTGCCCGTATGCACAAGGAAGACTTCCAGGCCGTCGACATCACCAGCATCGTCAAACCGGTGACCAAGTGGGCGACCACGGTTATGGAGCCGGGCCAGGTGCCACGCGCCTTCCAGAAAGCCTTCTATGAAATGCGCAGCGGCCGTCCAGGCCCCGTGCTGATCGACCTGCCGTTCGACGTGCAGATGGCCGAGATCGAATTCGACATCGACGCCTACGAGCCTCTGCCACTGGCCAAGCCGGCGGCAAACCGTGTGCAGGCTGAAAAAGCCTTGGCCATGCTGAATGACGCCGAGCGTCCGTTGCTGGTTGCCGGCGGCGGTATCTTCAACGCTGATGCGGCCGACAAGCTGGTTGAGTTCGCTGAGCTGACCGGCGTACCGGTAGTACCAACCCTGATGGGCTGGGGCGCGATTCCGGACGACCACAAGCTGATGGTTGGCATGGTCGGTCTGCAGACGTCGCACCGCTACGGCAACGCCACCCTGCTGGAATCCGACCTGGTATTCGGTATCGGTAACCGTTGGGCCAACCGCCACACCGGCAGCATCGATGTCTACACCGAAGGCCGCAAGTTCATTCACGTCGACATCGAACCGACGCAGATTGGCCGCGTGTTCAACCCGGACCTGGGCATCGTTTCCGATGCAGGCGCCGCTCTGGACGCCTTTATCGAAGTGGCCCGCGAGTGGAAAAGCGCTGGCAAGCTGAAAGACCGCAGCGCCTGGGTTGAATCCTGCCGCGAGCGCAAGCGCACCCTGCAGCGTAAGACCCACTTCGACAACGTGCCGGTCAAGCCGCAGCGCGTCTACGAAGAGATGAACGAGTTTTTCGGCAAGGACACCTGCTACGTCAGCACCATCGGCCTGTCGCAGATTGCCGGCGCGCAGTTCCTGCACGTGTACAAACCGCGTCACTGGATCAACTGTGGCCAGGCTGGCCCGCTCGGCTGGACCATTCCGGCAGCGCTGGGTGTGGTCAAGGCTGATCCGACCCGCAACGTCGTGGCACTGTCGGGCGACTATGACTTCCAGTTCATGATCGAAGAGCTGGCCGTGGGCGCGCAGTTCAATCTGCCGTACATCCACGTGGTGGTGAACAACTCCTACCTGGGCCTGATCCGTCAGTCGCAGCGCGGTTTCGAGATGGACTACTGCGTGCAGTTGGCCTTCGAGAACATCAACGCACCGGAGATCAACGGTTACGGCGTCGACCACGTTGCCGTAGTTGAAGGCCTGGGCTGTAAAGCCGTGCGTGTATTCGAGCCGAACGACATCCAGGCGGCATTGGCCAAGGCCAAGGCGCTGATGGAAGAGTTCCGCGTACCGGTCATGGTCGAAATCATCCTGGAGCGTGTCACCAACATCTCCATGGGTGTGGAAATCAACGCGGTCAACGAGTTCGAAGAACTCGCCGAACGCGGTGCCGACGCCCCGACTGCGATTTCCCTGCTGGACTGATGCAACCGTAGGGTGGGTGTCGCGAAGCACATCCACCAACTCCCTGGTGGAAAACGCTGC
>CAZOEC010000031.1:0-37300 GCA_964578635.1 uncultured Pseudomonas sp. | reverse complement strand
CTCAACATCCGCGCAATGGTGTGTAGGGTGGAAAACCGCGCAGCGTTTTCCACCGCCTTTGGTGGATGTGCTGCGCGACATCCACCCTACGAATTTTAAAGGAGCACACCATGCCCCGTTTTGCCGCCAACCTGTCCATGCTGTTCACCGAAGTGGACTTTCTGGACCGTTTCGACGCTGCCGCCACCGCAGGCTTCAGCGGTGTCGAATACCTGTTCCCCTATGACTTCGCCGCTGAAGTGATCAAGGCGCGCCTGGATGCCAACCGCCTGGAACAGGTGCTGTTCAACCTGCCTGCCGGCGATTGGGCCAAGGGCGAGCGCGGTATCGCTTGCCACCCCGACCGCGTTGAAGAGTTCCGCGCCGGTGTCGATCAGGCCATCGCCTACGCCAAGGTGCTGGGCAACAAGCAGATCAACTGCCTGGCCGGTATCCGTCCGCAGGGTCTGGATTGCGCCACCGTCGAGCAGACCTTTGTCGACAACCTCAAGTTTGCCGCCGGCAAGCTCGAAGCCGCAGGCATCAAGTTGGTCATGGAAATGATCAACACCCGCGACATCCCCGGCTTCTACCTGAACACCACCCAGCAGGCGCTGGCCATTCGCGACAAAGTCGCCAGCAGCAACCTGTACCTGCAATACGACATCTACCACATGCAAATCATGGAAGGTGACCTGGCGCGTACCGTCGAGGCCAATCTGTCTGTGATCAACCATGTGCAGTTGGCCGACAACCCGGGCCGCAACGAGCCGGGCACTGGCGAGATCAACTACCGCTTCCTCTTCGAGCACCTGGATCGCATCGGCTACCAGGGCTGGATCGGCTGTGAATACAAGCCGGCAACCACCACCGCTGCCGGCCTCGGCTGGATGAAAGCGCATAACGCAATCTGAATCGTAGGATGGGTGAAACCCATCAAGCACGGCACCCGGTGATGGGTTTCACCCATCCTACGGAGCCACTAGACCGCAACACTCCAGGAGATTCTACTCATGGCAAAAATCGGATTTATCGGCACCGGCATCATGGGCAAGCCTATGGCGCAGAACCTGCAAAAAGCCGGGCACACCCTGTTCTTCTCCGAGCACTTCGACAAGGCTCCGGCTGACCTGCTGGGCGACAACGGCATCGGCCTGGCCAACCCGCGCGAAGTGGCGCAGGAAGCCGAATTCATCATCATCATGGTGCCGGACACCCCCCAGGTTGAAGACGTACTGTTCCGCGCTGACGGCGTTGCCGCAGGCGTAGGCGCTGGCAAGGTAGTGATCGACATGAGCTCGATCTCCCCTACCGCCACCAAGGTCTTCGCCGAGAAGATCAAAGCCACTGGCGCGGCCTACCTCGACGCGCCGGTATCCGGTGGTGAAGTGGGTGCCAAGGCGGCCACCCTGTCGATCATGATCGGCGGTTGCCCGAATGCCTTCGAACGCGCCCTGCCGCTGTTCCAGGCCATGGGCAAGAACATCACCCGCGTTGGCGGTAACGGTGACGGCCAGACCGCCAAGGTCGCCAACCAGATCATCGTTGCTCTGAACATCCAGGCAGTGGCCGAAGCCCTGCTGTTCGCTGCGAAGAATGGTGCCGATCCAGCCAAGGTGCGTGAAGCACTGATGGGCGGTTTCGCCGGTTCGAAGATCCTTGAAGTGCACGGTGAGCGCATGATCAAGGGCACCTTCGACCCAGGCTTCCGTATCAGCCTGCACCAGAAGGACCTTAACCTGGCACTGGCCGGTGCGCGCGAACTGGGCCTCAACCTGCCCAACACCGCCAACGCCCAGCAAGTGTTCAGCACCTGTGCGGCCATCGGCGGCAGCAACTGGGACCACTCGGCGTTGATCAAAGGCCTGGAACATATGGCCAACTTCAACATCCGTGGTGAGTAAGTAACACCGTAGGATGGGTTGAGCCTGCGATACCCATCAGGAGTCGATAACCCATTTGATGGGTATCGCTACGCTCCACCCATCCTACACACCCCTTTCGATCTGTCCGGCAGGCGGTGTCACGGCCTGCCTGCCGGGTGGGTCGATTCTAGTGCGCAGCGTCTTGGTCCAGGGCGCTGCGCACTAGAATCGAACGTGCTTCAGTAATAAAAAGTTGCTCCGGCCCTATCAAGAGAGATCGCCATGTCCATCGATCCGTCTTTCAATCCAACGTCTCTGCTGCGCGAACTGTTCGCCAGCGCCATCGACGCCGCCCACCCGCGCCAGGTACTGGCCGACTACCTGCCGGAAGATCGCAGTGGCCGCGTTATCGTGATCGGAGCCGGCAAAGCCGCCGCCGCCATGGCCGAAGTGATCGAGCAGGAATGGCAAGGCGAGGTCTCCGGCCTGGTGGTCACCCGTTACGAGCACGGTGCCAACTGCAAAAAGATCGAAGTGGTCGAAGCCGCCCACCCGGTGCCGGACGATGCCGGTGAGCGCGTGGCGCGCCGCGTGCTGGAACTGGTCAGCAACCTCAGCGAAGCCGACAAGGTGATCTTTCTGCTGTCCGGCGGCGGCTCTTCCCTGCTCGCCCTGCCCGCCGAGGGCATCAGCCTGAAAGACAAGCAGGCGGTCAACAAAGCCCTGCTGAAATCCGGTGCCTCGATTGGCGAAATGAACTGCGTGCGCAAGCACCTTTCGGCAATCAAGGGCGGGCGCCTGGCCAAGGCCAGCTGGCCGGCCAGCGTCTACACCTACGCGATTTCCGATGTACCGGGCGATGAGGCCACTGTGATCGCCTCCGGCCCGACCGTGGCCGACCCGACCACCTCCGCTGAAGCGCTGGCGATCCTCGCGCGCTATAGCATCGAGATCCCGGCCAATGTGCGTAGCTGGCTGCAAAATCCAGCGTCGGAAACCGTCAAACCGGGCGACCCGTGCCTGGCCCGCAGCCACTTCCAGCTGATTGCCCGCCCACAGCAATCCCTCGACGCTGCCGCAGCTAAGGCGCGCGCAGCCGGCTTACCGACGCTGATCCTCGGTGATCTGGAAGGCGAATCGCGGGAAGTCGCCAAGGTGCATGCCGGTATCGCCAAACAGGTGCGTCTGCATGGTCAGCCGATCAAGGCGCCCTGCGTGATTCTCTCCGGCGGTGAAACCACGGTGACCGTGCGCGGCAATGGCCGTGGCGGGCGCAACGCCGAATTCCTCCTCAGCCTCACCGACAGCCTCAAGGGCCTGCCCGGGGTGTACGCCCTGGCTGGCGATACCGACGGCATCGACGGCTCGGAAGACAACGCCGGGGCCATCATGACCCCCGACAGCTATGCCCGCGCCGCGGCGCTGGGGCTAAGCAGCAGCGATGAGCTGGATAACAACAACGGCTACGGCTACTTCGCCGCCCTCGATCAACTGATCGTCACCGGGCCGACGCGTACCAACGTCAACGATTTTCGCGCCATTCTGATCCTTGAGAACCCTGCCAAATGAACGCCGACAAGAAAGTAAAAATCCTCGCCACCCTTGGCCCAGCGATCAAAACCATCGACGACATCCGCCAGCTGGTGGAGGCCGGGGTCAACCTGTTCCGCCTCAACTTCAGCCACGGCGAACACGCCGACCACGCCCAGCGTTTCGACTGGGTGCGTGAAGTCGAGCAGCAGCTGAACACCCCGATTGGCATCCTCATGGACCTGCAAGGGCCGAAGCTGCGCGTTGGCCGCTTTGCCGAAGGCAAGGTCATCCTGCAACGCGGTCAGACCCTGCGTCTGGACCTCGACAGCACCCTGGGCGACGTCAATCGGGTCAACCTGCCTCACCCGGAAATTATCGAAGCGCTGCAACCGGGCATGAGCCTGCTGCTCGACGATGGCCGCCTGCGCCTGCAAGTCACCGCCAAGCACAGTGACGCGGTAATCACCGAAGTGATCGCCGGTGGCGAGCTGTCCGACCGCAAGGGCGTCAACGTGCCGGAAGCCGTGCTGCAACTGAGCCCGCTGACCGAGAAGGACCGCCGCGACCTGAGCTTCGGCCTGGAGTTGGGTGTGGACTGGGTCGCGCTGTCATTCGTGCAGCGCCCAGAAGACATTATCGAAGCCCGCCAGCTGATCGGTGACCGCGCCTTCCTGATGGCCAAGATCGAGAAGCCGTCTGCCGTGATTCACCTGGAAGAGATCACCAAGCTCTGCGACGCGATCATGGTGGCCCGTGGCGATCTGGGCGTGGAAGTGCCGGCCGAGAACGTGCCGCGCATCCAGCGCGACATCGTCCGCACCTGCCGCCAGCTCGGTAAGCCGGTGGTGGTGGCCACGCAGATGCTCGAATCCATGCGTTTCTCCCCTGCGCCGACCCGCGCCGAGGTCACCGACGTGGCCAACGCCGTGGCCGAAGGTGCCGATGCGGTGATGCTCTCGGCGGAAACCGCCTCCGGCGACTACCCGCTGGAAGCCGTGCAGATGATGAGCAAGATCATTCGCCAGGTGGAAAACGGCCCGGACTTCCAGGCCCAGCTCGATGTCAGCCGCCCGCAGGCCGAAGCCACTGCCTCGGATGCGATCAGCTGCGCGATCCGCCGCATCAGCACCATCCTGCCGGTGGCCGTGCTGGTCAACTACACCGAGTCGGGTAACTCCAGCCTGCGCGCCTCGCGCGAGCGGCCGAAAGCGCCGATCTTGAGCCTGACCCCGAGCCTGGATATCGCCCGGCGGCTGAGCGTGGCCTGGGGCGTGTACTCGGTAGTCAACGCGCGTCTGCACAAGGCCGAGGACGTCACCCGCACCGCCCTGAGCATTGCCCAGGCGCACGGCATGGCCAAGACCGGCGACACCCTGGTGATCACCGCAGGCGAGCCGTTCGGCCAACCGGGCAGCACCAATAGCCTGCGGATCGAAACACTGAGCTAAGCGCAACCCGGCTTTGCGCACTACAAATCCCACGCTGGCCCAGCCAGTTTGCAGGCGTCCAGATGGACGCCTCTTTTTATTCCAGGGTAAGCCTGCATGCAGTCACTGCCTCTGCCCAATCGTCATGCTCTGCGCGGCTCTCGCGCCCTGCTTAACGGCTTTAGCCAGATCTTTCTGCAGGCCCATCCCGGCTGCGGCTTGCTGGTGCTCTTGGCGATTGCCATCGGCGCACCGCAGCTGCTCGGCGGTGCCCTGCTCGGTGGCCTTAGCAGCACGCTGACGGCGCAACGCCGCGGCTATGCCAAAGCCGATATCGAGCTTGGCCTGTATGGCTACAACGGGGTTCTGCTGGGCCTGCTGATCAGCCTGCAGTTCGCCTGGTCGGCGTTGCTGCCGCTGCTGATCATCCTCAGCGCCGGCTTCTCCAGCCTGCTGCTGGCCGCCTGGATGCAGCGCATGCGCGAGCGTCAGTGGCTGCCGGCCTTCACCTTCCCCTTTGTCGGCTTGAGCTGGCTGCTGTTGTGGTTGGCTCCCGCTCTGCAACTTGAGTTGGCGCTGGCCGCGCCAAGCCAGGCGCAGCCGCTCGACTGGTGGGCCAGCCTGATCGCCATGGCGCGCGGCTTGGGCCAGGTGATATTTCTCGATCAGCCGTTGGCCGGTGTCTGCCTGCTGCTCGGCCTGCTGCTGGCCGATCGCCGCGCTGCCTGCTGGGCGCTGCTCGGCTCCACTGGCGGCCTGGCTCTGGCGCTGTATCAGGGTTTGCCGCAGCACAGCGCGCTGACCGGCCTGTATGGCTATAACGCCGCCCTGGCGGCCATCGCCCTCAGCCAGGTGCATCGCCGCCCCTGGCTGTCGGCCCTCGGTATCGCCCTGGCACTGGTGCTGCAACCCGGTTTCAGCGCCCTGGGCCTGCCGGCGCTGACCATGCCGTTTATCCTCACCTGCTGGCTGGTTCGGTCCGGCCTCAACTGCTGGCAACAGGCGGTAGCGGCCAGCGCACCACGGAAAAAAGACTGAACCGTGCTCAGCGCTCCAGCAATTGCCTGGCCTGCTCTGCCATCTGCCGAATCAGGGCGCTGGCAGTAGGATGCTTGCCGTCGCTGGAGCGACTGACGGCATAGAGCGTCACCATAATGCATGGGTGCAGCTCGCGCACTTGCAGGGCTGATGAGGCATGGACCAGCGCGGTGAAAGGATCCACCACCGCCAGGCCGAGCCCGGCCTCCACCAACGAGCGCGCCACCTGATAGGTCTGCACGTGGGTAGTAATCACCGGCGCATTCTCCATTTCATCCAGCTGGCTGCTCAGCAGACTGCCCAGGCCGTCGCGAGTGTCCAGGGCAATCAGCGGCTGGCCCGCCAGCTCCTGCAGGGCCATGGGTTTGCCGGCCAGCACCTCGCTCCACTGGCCACGGCCCGCGATCACCCGCATGCAGCCCTGAGCCAAGGTCTCGCTACGCAATGCTGGATGCTTGGGCTCCTGCAGACTGAAGCCGATATCCGCCTCATGCAGCAACAGGCTCTCGACCAGCTCCCGGGTGTGATGGGTCGCCAGCGCACAGGGTGTCTTCGGGTAGCCTCGCCGCCACTGCGCGATGCTCGCCGGCAGCAGGCTCTGCGCCAGGGTCGGTGTGGTGACAATGCGCAAGGGGCGGTCGCTATGACTGCGCAGATTGCCGGCCAGACGGCGAACCTCCCGCAGGTCGTCGAATACCTTGCCGGTGGCCTCCTCCAGCAGACGCGCCTCCGCGGTGGGGTGCAACTGCCCGCGAATCCGGGAGAACAGGCTGAAGCCAAGCTGTGCCTCGGCATGACGCAGCGCCTTGGTCGCCGCTGGCTGGGTGATATTCAGCAGCTTGGCGGCACCGGTGACCGAGCCGGTCTGCAGAATTGCCTGGAAAATTTCGATATGACGCAGCCGCACGAAGATTTCCTATCACTGGGTAGAAGATTCGAAGACGGAACTATGGCGCTCCGAGCCACAGCATAGCGCTTCGCCCCATAACCTTAGGTAATGGCGGCCCTACATCTGTTCATTCGATCTCTGCTGCCGACGGCGGCAAGCTGAGCCCCATCGAGCAGTCATGGAGGCACGGATGAGCAAGCACGTCGTAATAGTGGGGGGTGGGGTCGTCGGTCTGACCACCGCCTATGCACTGATCCGCGAGGGCCATGAGGTCAGCCTGTGCGAAAGCCACGCCCAGGTCGCTCAGGAAACCAGTCATGCCAACGGCGGCCAACTCAGCTATCGCTATGTTTCACCCCTGGCCGATACCGGAGTGCCGTTCAAGGCCCTCGCCTGGATGCTGCAGGGGGATGCCGCGCCCCTGAAGTTCCGCCTGCGCCTGCAGCCACAGCAATGGCGCTGGTGCCTGCGTTTTCTCGCCGCCTGCCGCAGTTCGGTGAACCAGCGCAATGCCGACCACCTGCTGCGCCTGGCCTTGCACAGCCAGCAGATCCTCGCGCAATGGCGTGCGCAGGACGGCCTCGACGGCTTCGCCTGGCGCAGCAATGGCAAGCTGGTGGTCTACCGCAATGCCAACGGCCTGCGTCAGGCCGCAAGCAGAATGAGCGAAGTAGCCGGGCAGCAACTACTCGATGCGGCCCAATGCCTGGCACTGGAGCCGGCCCTGGAAAGTATATCCGGGCAACTGGCCGGTGGTATCTACAGCGCCGGCGACGAGGTTGCCGATTGCCTGCGCTTCTGCCAGGTACTGGAGCAACGCCTGCAAACCAGTGGCCGCTATCGTCGTCTCAGCGGCCGCCCGGCGACCGGCTTCGAACATACCGCTGGCAAGGTTCAGGCGTTGCGCCTGGGCGAAGAATCCATCATCGCCGATGCCTTCGTCCTCGCCGCGGGCAATCAAAGCGCCAGCCTGGCCCGTACCCTGGGCCTGCACCTGCCGATCTACCCGCTCAAAGGCTACAGCCTGACCCTGCCGCTTGCAGCAGACGCCATCGCCCCGGAGGTCAGCGTGACCGACTTCGACCACAAAGTGGTCTACGCCCGCCTCGATCGCCAGTTACGGGTCGCCGCCATGGTCGATATCGGTGCAGGCGACGCCCTGCCCAACGTACGACGTCTCAGCGCGCTGCGCCGCCTGGGCGAGCGCACCTTTCCCGCCGCCGGCAACTACCAGCAGGCCGAGGCCTGGGCCGGACTGCGCCCCTGCACCCCGCAGGGCACGCCTCTGCTCGGTGCCACTGCGTACACCAATCTCTGGCTCAACAGCGGCCACGGCAGCCTGGGCTTCACCCTGGCCTGCGCCAGTGGCCAGGTTCTTTCATCCCTGATTTCCGGGCGCAAAAGCCCGATCTCGCTGGAAGGCTTGAGTCTTCCCAACTGCAACTCTCGCTAATCGACAGGAGCTTCCCATGCATATCGAGCGTATCGCCAGCACCCCGCGCCTCAGCGGTGCCGTGCTCCACGGCGATCTCATCTACCTATCCGGCCAGGTTCCGGACGACCGCCAGGGTGACTGCGCCAGCCAGACCGAACAGGTGCTGGCAAAGATCGACAACCTTCTGCAGCAGGCCGGCAGCCATCGCTCCAGCCTGCTAAGTGTCCAGATCTGGCTGAAAGACATCGAAAGGGACTTCGCCGCCATGAACGCGGTCTGGGATCGCTGGCTGCCGACGGGCGGTGCACCCGCCCGCGCCACGACCCAGGCCGACCTCGCCTCAGCCGACGTACTGGTGGAGATGATGGTGATCGCCGCCCGCCCTCAATGAAAGGAACCGCCATGCGCAAACCCCTGATCGGAATCACCCTGGATGTCGAACCGCAAGGCGGTGGCTACTCGCTCGACCCCTGGTACGCCCTGCGCGTTAACTACGCCGAAGCGGTGAGTGCCGCCGGCGGCCTGCCGATCGCCCTGCCACATGACCTGTCCGCGGTGCAGGACTACCTGGAACGAATCGACGCACTGCTCGTCAGCGGTGGCATGTTCGACATCCCACCGGAGCTCTACAGCCAGAACACCCAGCACCAGAGCGTGAGCACCAAGGCGACGCGTACGGCCTTCGAGATGGCGCTGCTGCGTGGTGCCCTGGATCGGGACATGCCGGTGCTGGGCATCTGCGGCGGCATGCAACTGTTGGTGGTCGCCTCTGGCGGCAGCCTCTATCAGGACCTCGGCAGCGACATGCCCGGTGCCCTCGAGCACATGCAGACGACGGCCCACGATCATCCCTGGCACCCGGTAGATATCGCCCCAGGCAGCCAGTTGCAGCAGCTGCTCGGCTGCAGTCGCCTGCTGGTCAACTCGGTACACCACCAGGGTGCCCGGCAACTACCGGATAACCTGCTGCCGGCAGCGCGGGCCGAGGACGGCCTGATCGAAGCCGTGGAACGCCGTGACCGGCGCTTCGCCCTGGGACTGCAATGGCACCCCGAATACCGCATCAATCAGGAGGAGAACCGCCTGTTTCAGGCCTTCGTGAGTGCCGCCCGCTTATAACAAGAATCGACAGGTCGCCGAGAACCCGCCAGCGCAACGCCCCGGCCGAGCCCTGCAGCTCCCTGCGCCTGCCAAGCCGTAAGCTGAATCGTTCTGCCTCGACAATCCCAACTCCAATCGCAGAGAGCTTCGCCATGCTTAATTTCCTCAACGACTTGCTCTGGGGCAAGGTACTGATCGTCACCCTCGTGGCCATCGGTTTGCTATTCACCTGCAGCTCCCGTTTCGTCCAGCTGCGCCACTTCGCCGCCATGTTCGGCATCCTGCGCAGCGCCTTCAAACACCAGAAAGGACAGATCAGCTCATTTCAGGCCCTGACTCTGAGCGTCGCCGGGCGAGTAGGTGCCGGCAATATCGCCGGTGTCGCCGTCGCCATTACCCTGGGCGGCCCGGGGGCGGTTTTCTGGATGTGGATGATTGGCCTCCTCGGCATGGCCACCAGCTTCTTCGAATGCACCCTGGCCCAGGCCTTCAAGGTTCGCGGCAGCAACGGCCTGTATCGTGGCGGGCCTGCCTTCTATATCGAGCGCGGTCTGAAGTCGCGCTGGCTGGCGGTGGTCTTCTCGATCCTGCTGCTGGTGACCTTCGGTTTCGGTTTCAGCGCCCTGCAGTCATACACCATCGCCACCTCACTCAACGATACCCTCGGTCTGCCGGCTTATGCCTGCGCAGCGCTGATCGCTGGCCTGCTGGCGGCGATCATCTTCGGCGGTCTCCAGCGCATCGCCAGGTTCGCCGAGATCCTTGTGCCGGTCATGGCTCTCGGCTATCTGGTCATGACCCTGTACGTATTGGGCAGCCATGTGGAGCGCATTCCCGAGGCATTGCTGATGATTTTCAACAGTGCGTTCGGCCTGGAGCAGGCAATCGGTGGCGGTGTCGGCGCGGCCATCCTGCACGGTATCAAGCGCGGCCTGTTCTCCAACGAAGCCGGCCTCGGCAGTGCGCCCAACGTGGCCGCCGTGGCCGAAGTGCCCCACCCGGTCAACCAGGGCACCGTGCAAGCATTCAGCGTGTTCATCGACACCCTGGTGCTCTGCAGCTGCACCGCGATGATCGTACTGCTCTCGGAGGCCTACCAGCCGGGGGGCAGCCTCGGGGGCATCGCCCTGACCCAGGCGGCCATGGCTGAACACGTGGGTGAGTGGGGGCGTGTCTTCGTCAGCCTGGCGTTGTTCTGCTTCTGTTTCACCTCGATGGTCTACAACTACTACCTGGGCGAGAACAGCCTGAGCTTCATGGGCCTCGACAGCCCCCTGGCGATTGCAGGTTTCCGCCTGTTGACCCTGGCTCTGATTCTCTGGGGCGCTCTGCAGGATCTCAACACAGTATTCGCCTTCGCCGACCTGACCATGGCCCTGCTTGCGCTGGTCAACCTTATCGCCCTGGTCCTGTTGCTCAAGGTAGGTCTGCGCCTGATGCGCGACTACGAACGCCAGCGTGCTGCCGGTATCCTCAGCCCCAGCTTCGACCCAAGAATGTTCCCCGACCTGGACATCGACCCACAGGCCTGGCCAACCCCACAGGGGCAAACCACGGCGTCCGAAGTGCCGGATAGCGCCAGAGTCAAGCCCCAGCCGTCCTGACCCGCCCAGCAGTTGCCCGCCTACAGGCGGGCAACTCTGCCAAGACGAGCCGAGATCTCTACCCCCCTCAACCACGAAACATGGCAACGAACTCCCCAAATACTAACGGCCTCGGAATCCAGGTTGAGCGCACGAAGGCGCTCGCCAGAAACGCTGGTCGCTGGATAGCCTAAACAGGCTAACCAACACGTACGTCTTGCCATCGCCCCATTGAGCTGCTTAGGCTGCGTGCCCACACTCCACTGGGTTTATCCATGGAAAGCAGCCAAAGTTGGCGTCAACGCCTGCACAGCATCATCTTCCACACCGACACCCCGGCCGGGCAGCGTTTCGACCGTTACCTGCTGCTGGCCATCATGGCCAGTCTGGTGGTGGTGATGCTCGACAGCATCGACAGCGTGCACAGCCAGTACGCACCGCTGCTGGCGGGGATTGAATGGGGCTTTACCGCGCTGTTCGCCATCGAGTACGTGGTGCGTCTGTACTGCTCGCCGAAACCGCTGCGCTACGCCTTCAGCTTCTTCGGCCTGATCGACCTGCTGGCGATTCTGCCGGGCATCCTCGCGCTGTTCTATGCCGACGCCCAGTACCTGCTGATCATCCGGGTGATCCGCATGCTGCGGGTGTTCCGCGTGCTCAAGCTCAGCCCCTACCTGCGCCAGGCCAACTTTCTGCTGACCGCCCTGCGCGGCAGCAAACAGAAGATCGTGGTGTTCTTCGCCTGCATCGCCACCCTGGTCACCGTATTTGGCACCCTGATGTATGTGATCGAAGGCCCGGCCCACGGTTTTACCAGCATTCCCAAGGGCATCTACTGGGCGGTGGTCACCCTGACCACCGTGGGTTTCGGCGACATCGTGCCGAAAACCCCGCTGGGCCAGGCGCTGTCGACCCTGGTGATGATCACCGGTTACTCGATCATCGCCGTGCCCACCGGCATCTTCACCGCCGAGCTGGCCGCGGCCATGCGTGCCGAAGGCGAGTTTGAGCATCCCTGCCCGAGCTGCAAAAAATCCCACCACGAACAGGCAGCCGCCTTCTGCAGCCGCTGCGGCCACGCCCTTTACCCGCTCGCCGCGCCCTCTCAAAAGCTGCACACCGACACAGACTGAAGCAAAACCGGCCACCCACCAGGTGGCCAGCTCGTCATTGGCTAGGCTATAACGCAGCCTTTTTCTCGGAAGGAAGCCCGTTATGGCCGATTCGACCACCGCTGCGCCCGCCCCCGCCAAGGCCGCCTGGATCGGGCTACTGCTCGGCCCGCTGCTGCTCCTGGCCTGCCTGCTCAGCACGCCGCCCGCCGGCCTGTCCGACACAGCCTGGGCGGCGGTCGGCCTGACCCTATTGATGGCCACCTGGTGGTCCACCGAAGCCATTCCGATTCCCGCCACCTCGCTGCTGCCGATCCTGCTGATCCCGGCCCTGGGCATCGACAGTCTGAATGCGGCCACCGCGCCCTACGCCAACCCGACCATCTACCTGTTCCTCGGCGGCTTTATCCTCGGTCTGGCCATGGAACGCTGGAACCTGCACAAGCGCATCGCCCTGATGACCCTGCTGGCCATGGGCAGCCAGCCGAGCAAGCAGATCGCCGGCTTTATGCTGGCCACCGCCTTTCTCAGCATGTGGGTAAGCAACACCGCGACCACCATCATGATGCTGCCCATCGGCCTGTCGGTGATCGCCCTGCTGACCGGCGAGAAAGATGCCGGCGACAGCGAGCGCGAACGTTTCGCCACCGCCCTGCTGCTGGCCATCGCCTACGCCGCCAGCGTCGGCGGCATCGCCACCCTGATCGGCACCCCGCCCAATGCCCTGCTCGCCGCCTTCCTCGCGGAAAACTACGACGTGCAGATCGGTTTCGGCCAATGGATGCTGATCGGCCTGCCGGTGTCGATCCTGATGCTGGCCTTTATCTGGTGGTGGCTGACCCGTGGTGGCTTCCAGCTCAGCGGCCACGACAGCGGTGAGCTGATCCGCAGCGAACTGGCCGACCTCGGCCCGCTGAGCCGCGGCGAGAAACTGGTGGCCCTGGTCTTCGTGCTCACCGCTCTGGCCTGGGTGTTGCAGCCGCTGATTGCCCAGCAGATACCCGGGGTCAACGACACCAGCATCGCCATCGCCGCCGCCGTCGCGCTGTTTATCATCCCGGTGGACGCCAAACGGCAGGTGTTTCTGATGAACTGGGAAAGCGCCAGCAAGCTGCCCTGGGGCGTATTGCTGCTGTTCGGCGGTGGCCTGTCCCTGGCCGGGGTGATCCGCAGCACCGGCCTGGCCGAATGGATCGCCCAGAGCCTGGGCATGCTCGGCGCGCTGCCGGTGCTGGCGATGATCGGCGTGGTGGTGCTGGTGATCATCTTCCTGACCGAGGTCACCTCCAATACCGCCACCGCGGCGGCCTTTCTGCCGCTGCTCGGCGCACTGGCCGTGGCCCAGGGCATGCCGGCGGAGATGCTGGCGATCCCCGCGGCCATCGCCGCCAGCTGCGCCTTTATGATGCCGGTGGCCACTCCACCGAACGCCATCGTATTCGGTACCGGGCATATGCGTATCCAGTCGATGATCAAGGCCGGCTTTGCCCTCAACCTGATCGGCGTGGTGCTGGTGACCCTGGTCAGCTACCTGCTGGTAGGGCTGATCTGGAGCCATTGACAGCTGAACGCAGCTGACGGGCTATAGCGCTTTTTGTAGCCCGGATGAAATCCGCGGACGGTGTCCAAGGCAGATCGCTCCTGGATTGCATCCGGGCTACGTTCTGCCCCCATCTCCCCCCAGATCCACGCCCTCTCCAGCCCCGGCAGAAATGCAGTCGAACCCCAGCGTCCCTTTGGCAGTCACAGTCAAAGGACAGACCTGAAGGTGCGCATTTGCGGCCGGTAATGGAGGGCAGCTATGCCACTACTCAAACTGCTGCATTTCATCGCCTTGATCTGTTGGTGCGGTGCCTTGCTCTACCTGCCTGCGCTGATCGCCGCCGGCACCCGCAACTCCGAGGTGTTGTTCTACCGCGATCACGCCCATCTGACCCGCCTGGTGTTCACCCTGGTCGCCACACCGGCGGCCTTGCTGGCGATAGGCACGGGCACGCTGTTGTTTGTGCGCGAGTCGGTGTTCGATCCCTGGCTGATTCTCAAGCTCAGCGCCGTGGCCGGCATGGTGCTGTGCCATGCGCTGTGCGGCGTGCTGGTTCTGCGTATCGAGCGCACCCCGGAGCTGGCCATCGGCCGCCAGTGCCTGGGCATAGGTGCGCTGACAGTCGCGCTGATCGCCGCCACGCTCTGGCTGGTCCTGGCCAAGCCGGCATTCTGAACAAGGAAGCGAAACACCCTATGGACACCCCCTGCCCCAGCGCCGAATCAGCAAATTCAGAGTTTCACCTCCACGCCCACCGCCTGTTCATAAACCAGTCGCCCGCCCAGATAGGCGGCCAGGGCGATCAAGCCTGCGGTCAGCAGCGACAGGTACAGGCACCACAGCTGCATGCCTTCGACCCCCTGGTAGCGCAGCAACCAGTTGAGCGTGGCCAGCGAGAGCATCATCACGGCGATGATGGCGTGACACCAGGCGGTGATTTTCAGGCGGATGCGCTCGACCGTGAGCAAGTCGACCAGGCCGGCCAGGCTCGCCAGCCAGCCGCCCAGGGAACCGATACCCGCCAACCACAGGCTGGCGCGCAGCCAGAACAGGTCGCCGCTCCACAGGTAGGCCAGGTCGCTGGCGACCAGACCGAGCAGCGCCGCCACCGGAAAGTGGATCATCATCGGGTGCAGCGGGTGCCCGGCAATGGCGGCACGGCTGACAATGGGCTGGTGTTCGGCGGCCATCAAAGACTCCTCAAGTGGATCAAAAAAGCGGCGGCGCTGTGCTCGCGGCGCAGCGCTCCTATGCAGTTGACCGTACTGACCCTGGCAGTTCCCATTCTTTCTGCCTGCAGCGGGCCGCAATCGGCACTCGACCCCGCCGGGCCCATGGCCAGCGAGGTGGCGCTGCTGTGGTGGCTGATGTGCGGCTTTGCCGGCCTGGTGCTGCTGGTGGTCAGCGCGCTGTGGATTTACGCCATGCGCCGCACGCCGCGGCAAACCACGCCCGAACAGGCCAGGCGGATCACGCTGCGTTGGATAATCGGCGGCGGCATCCTCCTGCCCGGGCTGAGCATCATGGTGCTGCTGGTCTTCGGCGTGCCCATCGGCCAGCGCATGCTGCCGTTGCCGCTGCTCGGCGAGCAGCCACTGCGCATCGAGATCACCGGCCATCAATGGTGGTGGGAGGTGCGCTACCCGGAGAGTGGCGTGGTCACCGCCAACCAGCTGCATATTCCAGCCGGCCGCCCGATAGATCTGCAGGTCAGCAGCGCCGATGTGATCCATTCGTTCTGGGTGCCACGCCTGGGCGGCAAGATCGACATGATCCCCGGCCGGGACAACCAGATCCGTCTGCAGGCCGACCAGCCCGGCATCTATCGCGGCCAGTGCTCGGAGTTCTGCGGCACCCAGCACAGCCATATGATTCTGCATGTGCAGTCCCACAGCGAGGACGACTTCGCCGCCTGGCTTAGCGCCCGGCAGACCGCGCAAATCAGTCCACCCGCAGGCCCAGCAGGGGAAACCTTTGCCGCCCGCTGCGGCACCTGTCACCGCGTCGCCGGGGTCAGCGACGGCCAGCGCGCGCCGGATCTGTCCGACCTGGGTTCGCGGCCGACCCTGGGCAGCGGCGTGCTGGTCAATCAGCCCGGTGCGATCCTCACCTGGCTGCGCGAGCACCAGCGCCTGAAACCCGGCAATGCCATGCCGTTGCATGACGATATCGACCCCACTCACCTGCAAGTCATCGCCACCTGGCTGGAAGGTCTCGCACCATGAGCAGCCACAACGATAGTCAGCAGCACGACCAGTTCAATGCGGTATGGGGCAACCCACGGGGCTGGCGCGCCCTGACCATCGTCAACCACACCACCATCGGCCTGCGTTTTATGCTCACCGGCGCGGTGTTCTTTCTCCTCGGCGGCCTGCTGGCGATGCTGATCCGCACCCAGTTGGCGCTGCCGAACCACGAGTTTATGGCCCCGGACGTCTACAACCAGGTGTTCACCATGCACGGCACGGTGATGATGTTCCTGTTTGCCGTGCCGATGATGGAGGGCATGGCGGTCTACCTGATCCCGAAGATGCTCGGTGCCCGCGACCTGGTGTTCCCGCGGCTGTCCGCGTTCGGTTACTACTGCTACCTGTTCGGCGGCCTGATCCTGATCTCCAGCCTGTTTCTCGACCTTGCGCCCAAGGCCGGCTGGTTTATGTACACGCCGCTGTCCAGCGCCGCCCATACGCCGGGGCCGAATTCGGACTTCTGGCTGATCGGCATCACCTTTGTGGAGATCTCCGCGGTCAGCGCCGGGGTCGAGCTGGTGGTGTCGATTCTGCGCACCCGCGCCGTCGGCATGGCGCTGCACAAGATGCCGATCTACGCCTGGTACATCCTGGTGATGGCGATGATGATAGTGGTCGGCTTTCCACCGCTGATCCTCGGCTCGATTCTGCTCGAACTGGAACGCGCCGCCGGCATGCCGTTCTTCGAGGTCGCCCGCGGCGGCGACCCTATTCTCTGGCAGCACCTGTTCTGGCTGTTCGGCCACCCCGAGGTGTACATCATCTTCCTGCCGGCTGCGGGCATCGTCTCGACCCTGCTGCCGGTATTCTGCCAACGCCCGCTGGTGGGCTACCGCTGGGTGGTGCTGGGCGTGCTGACCACCGGCTTTATCAGCTTCGGCCTGTGGGTGCACCACATGTTCACCGTGGGTATCCCACAACTGGCTCAGCTGTTCTTTTCCGCGGCCAGCATGCTGGTGGCGATCCCCACCGCGGTGCAGGTGTTCGCCTGGCTGGCGACCCTGTGGCAGGGCAAACCGGTGTACCACGTGCCAATGCTGTGGCTGGTGGGTTTTCTCATCGTGTTCGTCTGCGGCGGGCTGACCGGGGTGATGCTGGCGCTGGTGCCGTTCGACTGGCAGGTGCACGACACCCACTTCGTGGTCGCCCATATGCATTACGTGCTGGTCGGCGGCATGTTCTTTCCGATGATGGCCGGCATCTACTACTGGCTGCCGCACTTCTCCGGGCGCATGCCTTCGGTGCGCCTGGGCAAGTGGGGCTTCTGGCTGGTGTTTATCGGCTTCAACATCACCTTTCTGATCATGCACTGGACCGGCCTGATGGGCATGCCGCGGCGCATCTACACCTACCAGAGCGGCCTGGGCTGGGACATCCCCAACCTGATCTCCTCGGTGGGCAGCTTTATCATGGCCATCGGCATCGCCACCCTGCTGCTGGATATCATCCTGCACTTTCGTTTCGGCCAACCGGCCAAGGCCAATCCGTGGCACGCCGACACCCTGGAATGGGCCACCAGCCTGCCGCCCAGCGCCTACAACTTCGTCAGCCTGCCAGAGATTCACAGCCGTCATCCGCTCTGGGATAACCCCGAACTGCCGCACAGCATCGCCCGTGGCGAACATGCCCTGGGGGTGATCGACCATGGCCGGCGCGAAACCTGGGGCACCGACCCGCTGACCGGCAAGGTGCGCGAGATCATCCACCTGCCGGGCAATAGCTGGTTGCCGCTGATCGCCGCGCTGTTTATCGCCGTGCTGTGCATCAGCCTGCTGCTCAAGGTCTACTGGCTGGCCGCCGTGGGCTGTGCCGCCGCCGTCGTGGTGCTGCTGCGCTGGAGCTGGGAGAACGGCACCCACCCCGCCGCCGCCCCGGATGCCCGGGTGCAACCCGGCGAGCCGCCGCTGCACTCGCGCACCCTGGATGGCCCCGGCTTATGGGGCATGGGCGTGACCCTGCTGGCCAACGGCGCGCTCTACCTGGCGCTGCTGTTCGGCTGGTTCTATCTGTGGACGGTCGCGCCGAACTGGCAGGTGCCGGAACATATGCCGTTCAACCACGGGTTGCTGCTGGCCAGCGCCCTGTTGCTGAGCCTGGCGACCTGGTGGCAGGCGCGGGCGATCAAGCGCTTGCGCCGCGGCGATGACAGCGGCTTGCGCGGCCATATGGCCCTGGTGGCCGGCCTGGGCCTGGGCCAAACCGGCCTGCTGCTGTGGACCCTGCTCGGCGGCGAGCTGGCCCCCCGCGCCACCGCCCACGATGCAGTGATCCTGGTGATGCTGATCTACAACCTGCTGCACTGCGCCCTGGCAACCATTCTCAGCGCCCTGCAGGCCCTGCGCGTGCACTGCGGTTATGTCGGTGCCCACGCGCCTTACGAGCCCCTGGTGGTCGGCCAGCTCTGGTACTACAACCTCGGCGTACTCTGGAGCAGCTACTTCGCCCTGGTACTGTTTCCAAGCACCTGGGGAGGCAGCGGATGAAAGGCCTGCGCTCGCCCTATCACCCCGGCCATATCCCCCTCGGCCTGGTGCTCTGGAGTCTGTGGTTCGTCGCCCTCTACGGCGGCCTGTCGGTGGCCTGCGCGCTCGCCCCGCCAGAGCCCGAGCAAGGGCCATGGAACTGGCTCAATGCCCTGCTTGGCATCAGCGCCCTGCTCACGGCAGCGGCGCTGGCTGCCCTGGCCCTCTGGTGCTGGCGCGCCGGCAAACCGCTGCGTCAGCCAGACCATGAGCGTTTTGTCGCCCTGGTCGCCGCCAGCACCTACGCGGTGGCGGCGCTGGCCACCCTGTTTATCGCCTTGCCGATTCTGAGCCTGCCGCCATGCGTGTAATAGCGGCCATCTGCCTGCTGCTGTCGGCGCAAACGGCGGCCGCCCACAGCCTGGTGGAGACCCCGCTCAGCCAGCGCTTGCCGCTGCTCCTCAGCGCTCTATTTCTGGGCGCGGCCTGGGTGCTTTATGGCTTAGGCGCACGTCGGGTACGGCCCCATGGCCTGGAAGCGCTATGGCTGCACCTGGCCATGCTGATCGCGGTGCTGGCGGTATTCGGCCCGCTGGACGACTGGGCCGAGACCAGCACCAGCTGGCATATGCTTCAGCACATGCTGTTTATCCTGGTTATCGCCCCGCTCTGGGCACTGGCCAGGCCCTTGCCACAATGGCGCGCGGTGTGCGGGCCGCTGCTGCAACCGCTATGGCGCAGCCTACTGCGCATCGGCCGTTACCCCGTGGCGCTGGCCATGCTGCACGGCGCGCTGATCTGGATCTGGCATACGCCGAGTCTGTATATCCTGGCCCTGGAGAATCTCTGGTGGCATATGCTCGAACACGCCAGCTTCCTGTTCAGCGCCTGGCTGTTCTGGTGGGACTGCCTGCGCGCACCGCCCCGGCAGGTGCCGCAGGCGCTGCTGGCGATACTGCTGACCCTGATGCACACCGGCCTGCTCGGTGCCCTGCTGACATTCGGCACTAGCTCCTTCTATGGGGCCGAGCGCGACCTGGCCGATCAGCAACTGGCGGGGCTATTGATGTGGGTGCCGGGCGGCCTGGTTTATCTGGCCGCTGCCGCCTGGATCACCTGGCGCTGGCTGGCGCGTAGCGGGCGGCACCAGCAAGGCGCGCAGGCACCGAGCGACTCGGTTTAAGACGGCTATTCGCTGCCCACGGCCTGCTGCACCAGCTTGTCGAACGAGCCGTCCGCGCGCATCTCCAGCAGGATCTGGTCGAAGCGCTGCAGCAGCGCCTGCTGCCGGGCCTGTTTGGCGAATACCAGATAGGTCGGATTGATGCTCAGGGGCGGGGCCAGGGCCTGTACCTGGTGCATCTGCAGCTGCTGGATAATCCCCTGGCCGGCCAGTTCGATGGCGATTACCGCATCCAGCCTGCCGGAAGCGAGCATCTTGAAATTCGCCTTATCCGAGCTGCTTTCAGTCACCTTGATACGGCCATCCCTGATCGCTTCGTCGAGCTCCTCGGTGTAACTCCAGCCGCGGATCACGCCGATGCGTTTGCCGTGCAGGTCACTGACCTGGGTGAAGCGGAAGGCCTGGTCCCGGTGCACATAGACGATAAGTTTTTCCTCGAAGATGGGCTGCGAATAGTCATACAGCTCCAGGCGCCGGCTGGTCTTGTAGATGCCGCCCACGCCCACTTCGGCGTTCTCGCTGCGCCTCAGTGCGCGCTTCCACGGCATCGCCTGAATTGCCACCGGCTGCCCGGCACGGGCGAACACGGCCTCTAGCACCAGGGGATACAGGCCTCTGGCCTGGCCGTCCTGCTCGTACATAAAGGGTGGGTTGGCATTGTCGATGGCGACCAGGGTTTCGGCCCGCAGCACAGGTGCCACCAGGCCCAGAACAAGGGCCAGCAGAAGGCGCGCCAGGGTTCCCGTCGAGTCAGTATCCATACAGCCTATCTTCCAAGGTTGACGCCATTCGGCACCGCAGGCGCGGGCCAGCCGACAGCACTGCAACATAGCGCCAGAATCGGGCCGATTCAAGGCGGCGCGGGCGGCCTCTGCCGCCTGCGGCTCAGGCGCGCTCGGTCGGCGGCGTCGAGGTCAGCTCGAAGGGGCTGTTGCTGCGCCGCTGGTTGCGGTCTTCGCGCGGGGTGGCACCGAAGAAGTTGCGGTAGGCGCTGGAGAAGTGCGGGCCGGAGGAGAAACCGCAGGACAGGCCGATCTGGATGATCGACTTGCTGGTCTGCATCAGCAGCTGACGGGCCTTGTTCAGGCGCAGTTCCAGGTAGTACTGGCTGGGAACGCGGTTGAGGTACTGCTTGAAGATGCGTTCCAGCTGACGCCGGGATACGCACACGTGCTGGGCGATTTCGTCGGTGGTCAGCGGTTCCTCGATATTGGCTTCCATCAGCAGCACGGCCTGGGTCAGCTTGGGGTGGCTGGAGCCCAGACGATTCTGCAACGGAATGCGCTGGCGCTCGCCGCCTTCGCGGATGCGCTCCACCACCAGTTCCTCGCTGACCGCGCCGGCCAGTTCGGCCCCATGGTCGCGGGCCAGCAAGGCCAGCAACAGGTCGAGCACGGCCATGCCGCCACAGGCGGTCAGGCGGTCGCGGTCCCAGTCGAACAGGTGGCTGGTGGCGATCACCTTGGGGAAGCGCTCGGCAAAGTCGTCCTGCCAGCGCCAGTGCACCGAAGCGCGGTAGCCATCGAGCAGGCCCAGTTGCGCCAGCGGGTAAACCCCGGCGGAGATGCCGCCGATCACGCAGCCGGCGCGTACCTGCTGCTTGAGCGCGCCGGACAGCGCCGGAACCATGGCGGTGGGCGGCTCGTCGGCGAGCAGAAAGAGCTTCTGGCAACCCTCAAGCTTGCCCGCCCAGGGTTCGCCCGGCAGTCGCCAGGCACCCTCGCCCGGCGCTTCGGCCTGGAGGAACACCAGTTCGTAGACCACCTCGGGGTGGACGCGCTGGGCGACGCGCAGCGCTTCTTCGGCCAAGGCCAGAGTCAGGGGCTTGGTCGAGGGCCAAAGCAGGAAGCCAATTCGGTGGGCATTCATGGGGGGCAGTTTAGGCTCTGTTGGCGATTATGGGCATAGCTCGGATGCGTACAGATGTTGCCGTCGGTTACTTCAGGCTGCCAGAGAGAAACTGCTGCAAACGCTCGGATTGCGGATTGGCCAGCACTTCGCGTGGGCAGCCGCGCTCTTCCACCACGCCTTTGTGGAGGAATACCAGCTGGTTGGACACCTCGCGGGCAAAGCCCATTTCGTGGGTCACCACGACCATGGTGCGGCCTTCCTGAGCCAGGTCCTGCATGACTTTGAGCACCTCGCCGACCAGCTCCGGGTCCAGCGCCGAGGTGGGTTCGTCGAACAGCATCACCTCAGGTTCCATGGCCAGGGCGCGGGCAATCGCCACGCGCTGCTGCTCGCCGCCGCTCATATGCGCGGGATAGGCGTCCTTGCGGTGGGCCACGCCGACCTTGCTCAGGTAATGCTCGGCCTTTTCCAGGGCTTCCTTCTTGCTCATGCCGAGCACGTGCACCGGCGCTTCCATGACGTTTTCCAGGGCGCTCATATGCGACCACAGGTTGAAATGCTGAAACACCATGGCCAGACGCGAGCGCATGCGCTGCAGCTGCTTGGGCTCGGCGGCCTTGAGCGCGCCGTCCTTGTTGGCCACCAGCTTGAGCTCCTCGCCGTTGAGCAGGATCTTGCCGCCATGGGGCTGTTCGAGCATGTTGATGCAGCGCAGAAAGGTGCTCTTGCCCGAGCCGCTGGAGCCGATGATGCTGATCACATCACCGGCCTTGGCCGCCAGGGACACGCCCTTGAGGACTTCGTGGGTGCCGTAGCGCTTGTGCAGATCCTGAACTTCGAGTTTGTACATGGTTTCCACTCTCTTGAATCAGTCGCTGAGCAAGCGACCCTGGCGAATAGGGGTACGGCCGGCAACCTTGGCCAGCCATAGACCGGGCTGGGCAAAGCGCATCCGTTCACGGGCATAGAGCACACCGTCGGTGCTGGCGCAGACGATGCTGTGGCGATCATCCAGCGGATCGATTACCTCGAACAGCGGATCGCCGAGCTTGACCCGCGCCCCCACTGGTTGCAGAAAACTCACCACCCCGGCATGGGGGGCGTAGGCGTACTGCGTGCCCGCGAAGGGGGTGGCCTCGCAGCAGGGCTCGGGGGCGCTCGGCCAGTCGCCGGCGATCAGGCCCTGCTCGGCGAGAAAGGCCAGGATCTGCTCGGCACTGGCCTCGGCCCGCGGCCGTTCGGTGTCGGCCATGCCGCCCAGCTCCACCGTCACCGCCAGGCAGGCCAGGGGAATGGCGGCTTCGGGAAAGCGGCGACTCAGGTGCAACCAGGGCAGCGCGCAGTTCTCATCGAAGGAACCGCCGCCGGAATCCTCCATGGTCAGCACCGCCCCGGCCTGCAGGCGCGCAGCCAGGGAGCGCAGTTGTGACCACTGCTGCGGCAGCAGATAGAGGTGCACCACGGCATCGAAATCGCAGTGCAGGTCGAGTACCAGATCGGCGTCGCAGGCATGCCTGAGCAACAGACGCTGCAGGCCCTGCAGCTCCGATGCGGCCGGCGGCAAGGCATCCAGCGCGGCCAGCATGGCCGTGCGAATCAGCCGTACATTGGTCGGCCCGTCCGGCCCCAGGCAACCTTCGAGGGCCGGCGCGATGGCCTCGGCCAGGGCGAAGAAGTCGCGGTTGAAATTCTTCCCGCTGGCCAGTTCGAAGCGTCCCTGGTGGCTGGCCTGGAGCATCTGCCCGAGGCCGATGGGGTTGGCCAGCGGCACCAGTTCGATCACCCCGGTCAGACGCCCCTGGGCTTCCAGTTCACGCAGGCGACGCTTGAGCTCCACCGCCACGCGCATGCCCGGCAGTTCATCGGCGTGCAGGGAGGCCTGGATATAGGCCTTGCACGGGCCACTGCCGAAACGGAATACGCTCAAGTGTCGTTCTGTGCCTGGGCAGCCCCAGGGCAGTAGGTGATCGATCCGTTGCATGGGTGTCTCCTCAGGCCTTGCGTGGGGCCAGGTAGGCCAGCCAGCGGCGCTCGGCCAACTTGAACAGACGCACCAGGATAAAGGTCAGGAAGAGGTAGAACAGGCCAGCGGTGATAAAAGCTTCGAACGGCATATAGAAGCGCGAACTGATCGTGCGCGCCGCACCGGTGATGTCGATCAGGGTAACGATCGATGCCAGCGAGGTGGTGTGCAGCATCATGATCACTTCGTTGCTGTACTGCGGCAGCGCCCGGCGCAGCGCCGAAGGCAGGAGGATGCGCCGGTACAGTTTGAAGCGCGACATGCCCATGGCCTTGGCCGCCTCGATCTCGCCGTGGGGCGTGGCCTTGAGGCTGCCGGCGAGGATCTCCGCCGAGTAGGCACTGGTGTTGATGGCAAAGGCCAGACAGGCGCAGAAGGTGGCGCTGGACAGGTAGGGCCACATGAAACTTTCGCGCACCGCCTCGAACTGGGCCAGGCCGTAGTAGATCAGAAACAGCTGCACCAGCATCGGCGTGCCGCGGATCACATAGGTGTAGAGCCAGGCCGGGAAATTCACCCAGGGCGACTTGGACACCCGCATCAGGCCCAGGGGAATGGCCAGGGCCAGGCCGCCGGCCAGAGCAATCAGGAGGATCTGCAGGGTCACCAGCACGCCACCGAAGTACAGCGGCAGGTTGTCCCAGATCACCGAAAAATCAAAAATCATCGTGGCATTCCCCTGTCAGAGATCGGCGGCTTTGATGCCGACCGAGTAACGTTTTTCCAGGAAACGCAGCGCCAGCAACGACACGCTGGTCAGCACCAGATACAGCGCCGCGACCGCCAGGTAGAAGGTAAAAGGCTCGCGAGTCGCATCGGCCGCGCTTTTCGCCTTGAACATCATGTCCTGCAGCCCCACCACCGAAATCAGCGCGGTGGCCTTGGTCAGTACCAGCCAGTTGTTGGTGAAACCGGGAATGGCGAAGCGGATCATCTGCGGCACCAGGATGCGGAAGAACACCTGCATGCCACTCATGCCGTAAGCCGCGCCGGCTTCGGCCTGACCCTTGGGGATGGCCATAAAGGCCCCACGGAAGGTCTCCGACAGGTAGGCACCAAAGATAAAGCCCATGGTGAACACGCCGGCAATAAAGGGGTTGATATCGATATAGTCGTCGTAACCGAGCATCGGCGCGACACGGTTCACGATGTCCTGGCCGCCGTAGAAGATCAGCAGGATCAGCACCAGGTCGGGAATCCCGCGGATCACTGTGGCGTAGGTTTCCCCCAACAGCGCCAGCCACTTGATCGGCGACAGGCGAAAAGCCGCGCCCAGCAGGCCGAGAAAGATCGCCACCGCCATGGAGGTCAGGGCCAGGATCAGGGTGAGCCATGCACCGTCGAGAATGGTCGAGCCGTAGCCGTTCAGCATGCTCTGGTTACCTCATGCAAGCGCCAGGCGGCGCCAGGAAGCACAACAAAAAATTGTCGGGAGCAATTTTTAACGTCGCTCCGCGACGGCTCGTAGAGTGACCGCCAAGGATGGCGGTCATAAAAAATTTACCGGGAGCAATTTTTGACGTCGCCCCGCGACGGCCTGAAGGGTGACCACCACAGAGGGTGGTCATAAAAGGTGGTGCAGACCAGCAGGCTGCGGGCCTGCGCCACCTTCAGTGCAGACGATCAGTCGCCGTAGACGTTGAAGTCGAAATACTTGTCCTGCAGCTCCTGATACTTGCCGTTGGCGCGGATGGCGTCGATGGCAGCGCTGATCTTGTCAGCCAGCGCCTTGTCGCCCTTACGCACGGCGATACCGGCACCATGGCCGTAGTACTTCTCTTGGGTGAAGTCCGGGCCGACCAGGGCGAAGTCTTTGCCGGCGTCGGTCTTGAGGAAGCCTTCGTCGATATTGACTACGTCGGCCAGGGTTGCGTCCAGACGGCCGGAGGCCAGATCGAGGAAGGCTTCGTTCTGCGAGCTGTAACGCACGATTTCAACGCCGGCCGGCTCGAACTCATCGCTGGCGTGACGGTCGTAGATCGACGAACGCTGCACACCGACTTTCTTGCCCTTGAGGTCAACCAACGGATCGTTGATCACGGTGCCGGCCTTCATCGCCAGCTTGCCGGGGGTGTGGTAGTACTTCTTGGTGAAGTCAACCGACTTCAAGCGCTCTTCGGTGATGCTCATGGACGACAGCACGGCGTCGAACTTGCGTACTTTAAGCGCCGGGATCAGGCCATCGAACTCCTGCTCGATCCATTTGCACTCCACTTTCATCTCTTCGCACAGGGCGACACCGATGTCGTAGTCGAAGCCGCTGATGTTGCCTTCCGGAGTCTTGAACGCGAACGGTGGGTAGGCCGCTTCGATACCGATACGCAGAGGCTTGGCCTCTTCAGCCATGGCCAGCGGCGACAGCATGGACAGCGCCAGTGCGCCGAGAAGTGCAATCTTCTTCATTTTGTGACTCCTTCGAATGGGAATGGCATCGGTTGGCAGTGAGTGAGGAGCAAGCATCCAGCCATGCATAAATTGTAGTGAGTCGCCGCAAAGCTGCGTTACCTGCAGACCACAAGCGGCTCCAGCCGGGTGAGCGGCATTCTAGCGACAGCTCGAAAGTCGATATTTCTTCAATGCGACAAGTAATTACAAAAGGCCCGGGCGGGCAACGCGAGGATATTGACAGCCACCCATAAATATGAGCAGACAGAAAAGACAGTTAACCCAGAGATAAAGCAATTAACGCGCCCACTCTGACAAAGCCCTTTATCTAAAGGCCTTGAGCAGAGTTTCGGGTTTGCCGGGCAGCGTCGAAACGGCCCCCAAACAGGGCAGAACGTTTCCATGCGCCCCAGCGCGGCGCACCAACGTTACCGACCAGTGACAGTCGAAAAGTCGGATTTCAGTCCGACTGCCACGGCCCGAGAGGCGCATAACGCACAACGCCCCAGCCGGCTTGTGGCCGAACTGGGGCGTTGCCTGCAGGGGCCGGACCGGGGTCAGGCGGCCTGCATACCGCGGTGGGTGTCGATAAGGTGCTGCACCACGCCAGGATCGGCCAGCGTGGAGATATCGCCGAGTGCATCGTATTCGGCGGTGGCGATCTTGCGCAGGATGCGGCGCATGATCTTGCCCGAGCGGGTTTTCGGCAGGCCAGGGGCCCACTGAATCACGTCCGGCGAGGCAATCGGACCGATTTCCTTGCGCACCCAGTTTTTCAACTCCTGGCGCAATTGTTCGGAAGGCTCTTCACCGCCATTCAGGGTGACGTAGACATAGATGCCCTGCCCCTTGATGTCGTGCGGTACGCCGACCACGGCGGCCTCGGCGACTTTCGGGTGGGCAACCATGGCGCTTTCGATTTCGGCGGTGCCCATGCGGTGGCCGGACACGTTCAACACGTCGTCGACCCGGCCGGTAATCCAGTAGTAACCGTCTTCGTCGCGGCGCGCGCCGTCACCGGTGAAATACATGCCCTTGAAGGTCTTGAAGTAGGTGTCGACGAAACGGTCGTGGTCGCCGTACAGGGTACGGGCCTGACCCGGCCAGGAATCGATGATCACCAGGTTGCCTTCGGCAGCACCCTCGATCAGGTTACCCAGGTTATCCACCAGGGCCGGCTGCACGCCGAAGAACGGACGGGTCGCCGAACCCGGCTTGAGCGCCGTGGCCCCCGGCAGCGGACTGATCAGGATGCCGCCGGTTTCGGTCTGCCACCAGGTGTCGACGATCGGGCAGCGTTCCTGGCCGACCGTCTTGTAGTACCAGTTCCAGGCTTCCGGATTGATCGGCTCGCCGACCGAACCGAGCAGGCGCAGGCTGGAACCATCTGCCCCGGCTACTGCCGCATCACCCTGGGCCATCATGGCGCGGATCGCCGTCGGTGCGGTGTAGAGGATATTGACCTTGTGCTTGTCGACGATCTTCGACACCCGGGTGATATCCGGGTAGTTCGGTACGCCTTCGAACAGCAGCGTGGTCGCGCCATTGGCCAGGGGGCCGTAGACGATATAGCTGTGGCCGGTAACCCAGCCGACGTCGGCGGTGCACCAGTAGATATCGCCCGGCTTGTAGTCGAACACCCGCTCGTGGGTCAGCGCCGCATACAGCAGGTAGCCCGCGGTGGTGTGCTGCACGCCCTTGGGCTTGCCGGTGGAGCCGGAGGTATAGAGGATAAACAGCGCTTCCTCGGCACCCATTTCCTTCGGCGCACAGACGCTGCCGGCTACCGCCATCAGGTCTTCGTACCAGATGTCGCGGTGCTGGTTCCACTTGATCGGGCTACCGGTGCGCTTGCACACGATAACCTTCTGCACACTGGCGGTTTCCGGGTTGGTCAGGGCGTCGTCGACGTTGGCTTTCAGCGGGGTTTTCTTGCCGCCGCGCAGGCCTTCGTCGGCGGTGATCACCACCTTGGACTGGCAGTCGATAATCCGCCCGGCCAGGGCTTCGGGGGAGAAGCCGCCGAACACCACCGAGTGGATCGCGCCGATGCGGGTACAGGCCAGCATGGCCACCACGGCCTGGGGAATCATCGGCATATAAATGGTTACTACGTCACCACGGTGCACGTCCTGGCCACGCAGGGCGTTGGCGAACTTGCACACCTGCTCATGCAGCTGGCGATAGGTGATTTCCTCGTGCTCGGACGGGTCATCGCCTTCCCAGATGATCGCTACCTGATCGCTACGCTCTTCCAGGTGACGGTCCAGGCAGTTGTAGGAAACGTTGAGGGTGCCATCGGCAAACCACTTGATATCGACATGGTGATCGTCGAAGGAGGTTTGCTTGACCTTGGTGAACGGTTTGATCCAGTCCAGACGCTTGGCCTGCTCACGCCAGAAACCATCGGGGTTGATCACCGACTGCTGGTACATGGCTTTATAGGTGGCCTCATCGGTCAACGACTGAGCCGCCACCTCGGGGCGCACGGGATACAGGGACGCAGCACTCATTGGAAATACCTCGGTGGGTAGTTGTTGTTCTATGGTGCATTTTGTATCCACGACCCCACCTTTGAGCCATTCGACCATGGTCTTAACGCTCTACGACCATGGTTGCGGACACTTTTCTCGGATAAAAAATTGCCGGGAGCAATTTTTAACGTCGCATCGCGACGGCCCGCAGGGTGGTGATTAGAAAGGGCGCACCATAAAAAATCGTCTGGAACGATTTTTAACGTCGCATCGCGCGACGCGCCCGCAGGGTGGCGGCCAGGGATGGCCCGCCATAAAAAAAAGGCGGTCATCTGACCGCCTACCCAAATCATTCCAGGGAGAGGAATGGAGAAACGCTTGCATCCAAACCACGCAGGATTGGAACGCCTGCAGTCTGCCCTGCCCCGTATCCCGCCACCATTGCACCAAGGTCGTAGGGTCACCCGCCATCTGGGTCGGCCAGTATCCACCAGGCAGACGCCACCGGCAGGGCTAGGCTGACAAGACCTCAGCATGCCCGCACTGGCCGCTTTCGAACGTACGGAACAACCGATGGAAAACCAGCACATCAGCTTGCTGCAACACGCCCCGCCCAGCCAGCACCCCGAGGACATCTGGGCTCGGCTGTGCTGCGAGCAGGCGCTGCTGGCTGTGGAGCAAGGCTGTTATGGCGTGGGCGCAGTACTGGTCAACGACACCGAGGAATTGCTCTGCAGCGCCCGCAATCAGGTATTTTCCAGGCATTACCACAGCGCCGCCCATGCCGAAATGCAACTACTCGACCAACTGGAGGCTGAGCATCCAGAGCAGGACCGCAGCCGCCTGACTCTTTATGTCAGCCTAGAGCCCTGCCTGATGTGTTACGGCCGCATCCTGCTGGCTGGCATTACCCGCGTGCGTTACCTGGCCCGCGACCGCCCCGGCGGCTTTGCCGCACAGCGCCACCATCTACCGCCAGCCTGGGCGGAACTGGCCACAAGGGTCTCGGTCAGGCAGGCCGAGGTGCACAGTTACTGGATCAAGCTGGCCGAGCAGGCCATCAACCAGTTGCAGGATCCCCAGGCATTGCGTGAGCGGGTGGTGGCGGCCTGGCGTGGTGAACCGAACAGCTAAACAGCCAGCAGATGGGCCCGCCAACGCCACTCCAGCAAGGCCAGGGTGCCGACAAACAGGGCCTCGACCAGCAGATGCAGCCCCCCCAGCAGACTCGCGGTTGGGCCATACAACAGCGCCCAGCGCAAACACAGCAACGCCCACAGGGCATTGGCCACCACCAGCAGCACCAGCGCCCAAGCGGGCCGCCTGGACAGGCGCGCCAGGTTCAGCGAGTACGCGGCATAACCCAGGCTGACCATGGCGATAAGCTGCAACAGGGCCGCCGGCAAGCCGTACCAGTGCTGCAACCATGGGCCCAGGGCAAGCAGCAGCGCAGCGGCCACGCCGGCAGCACAGCCATCGACCCACAGCAGATAACGACGTAGCCATGGGCCGCGATCCGTGATCGCCGCGCTGTCCACAGCGGCCGCGTCGTCGGAGGGGTATCTGGCCATGCTCAAGGTCTGCGCTCCTGCAGGTCGACAATCCAGGGCTCCAGCCGCCGGCCGAAGGCCAGCTCCACATTGAACTGCTTGTCGTAATTCTTCCCGTGCAGATCGTCTTGAACGCCACCCCGGGGCAGGCTGAGAAACAGCTTATGCCAGCGCTGCGGCAGATGGATACGCCCTAGACCGGCGCTTTCGCCGCTGCCGCCCAGCTGCCATTGCCAGCGCTGCTCATCGGGACGCGGGTCGTCGCCCTCGCCACGCCACGGCAACCACTGACGATGGGCAAAGGGCCGCACATGGCCGCGAACAATGGCGTAGCGCTGCCGATCCGGGTATCGCGCACGCAGCGTCTGCCGGTCCAGGCCGAGATCCACCACCAGCAGGCGACTGATCCGGTGCTGCTGACTGTCCAGGCTGCTGGCCGCCTGGCGAGCCTCATCGGCCAGCGCCTGGTTACCCGGATCGAGCCGCTGCAGGCGTTGCGCTTCGGCGTAGCGATCCCTGGCCAGCTGCACCTCACGCTGGTAGGCCGGCCCATCCAGCTCCAGCACCAACAAGGCCTCGCGCTGCTGCTGACGGCTATAGCGGCGCTGGCTGTCATCATCCGGTCCTGCCGGCTGCTGGAACCCCAGCTCAAGCATTTTCTCCAGAGAGATCGACGGATAGAAACCCTCGTCCTCCTCCGCGCTCGGCCAGCGATAATCCAGGCGCAGGCCGATACCGCTGTTCTCTTTGCGCGCGTAGCCATAGTGGCTGAGCAACTCGCGCTCGGACAGTTGCAGGCGACTCTCCGCCGGCCCCTGGCGATTCCAGGCCACACCGAGCAGCACGATGGCATTGACCAGCGCGATCAGGCCGAGGCCAGCCACGAGGAAATAACCCTGAGTACCTTTCATTGCCCTGCCCCCGCGAATAGCCCATGGCGGCTACGCAAGCGCCGCAGCACCAGCAGGATCAGCACCGCAATCAAACCCAGCAGCAGGAAGAACAGGTACTTGGGCAACAGCGCCCACCACCAGTCGAACAGCTTGGTGTAGAGAAAGATCACCAAGAAGCTCAGCCCGGTATTGACCACATCACTCCAGCCACGGCGCACCCCAAGCCAGATCAACGCGGCGGACAGGGCAAAGCCGAGCAACTGATAACCGCCTTCGATCAGCGCCGGCGAGTAGTTCAGATAGCTGGCCTCGCCCCAGTGGGACAGCACCAGCACCGTCAGCAACAACGCCAACAGACCGAACACCCGGTAGATCACCGCAAAACCCTCATAGCGGCGCTGCGCGATCAGCAGCGGCACGGCAAAGATCAGCAGCGCCGCCGGGAAGAAATTCTCCGGCCGCTCGCCGAAGTCCAGCCAGTAGAGGCCGCCCCAGCTGCCCACCCGCGCGGCGATAAAGGCCAGCAGGCAGAGAATGCCCGCCGCCAGCAGCAGGCGGGCGCGACAGGCATAAGCCAGCAACAGGGCATAGGCGGCCCAGGGCAACAGGGCCTTGTCCGAAGGGGTGATATTGAAGATCTGCCCGAGCATGACGATATTCAGCACAAAGCAGGTCAGGGCCAGCAGCGCCGCCAGCTTGCTGAAATAGCCCGAACCATCGCGCCGACTCAGCCACAGGGCCAGGGCACAGGAACCCAGGCTCGCCGCCAGCAGGATGGCCACCTGGCTGACTTCGCCAAACAGCCCCCAGAACTGATAGAAAAGAAAGAACAGGCTGGCGGCCAGGGCCAGTGCGCCGAAAAACGAGGCGACACGCATACCCAAAGACAACTGCCGGGCCTGGTTGTCGTGATCGATATCGAAGGCCGTGCGGTAACTGGCCAGCAACTGCTGATGATGGCCGTGCAGACTGGCGCGCTGGTCATCGCTCAGGCTTAGCACCTGCTCGGCCCCAAGCCTGGCCAGCTCGCGGTTGAATACGCCGATATCGTCGGCCCGTTGCTGGGCATCACTGCGGCTGAGGGTCATGGTCTTCCTTGTGATCAGTCCATTGGCTGGCAACACTTTAGCAGGCCGATAGCCCCCCTATTCTTTGGCTATGTACCAATAGCGTGTTGCATTCGATTATCGCCACAGAGCTTGAGGTGGCCTGGGTCCGTAGGGTGCGCCGTGCGCACCAGTGCTCGCTGCCAGCATTGGTGCGCACCGAGCGCCTATTCCTTACCCAACCCATGCTGGCGCAGCTTGTTGGCGATGGTGGTGTGCGACACCCCCAGACGCTTGCCCAACTGACGGCTGCTCGGGTGGTCGTGAAACAGACGCTCCAGCACGGCCTTTTCAAAGCGGCCGAGGATATCGTCCAGCCCGCCTTCCACCGAGAACTCGCCCAAGGGCTGCGGCGCGCCGTAGTCCGGCAGGCGGATATGTTCGAGCTTGACCACGCCGCCGTCGCACAGCGATACGGCCTGGAACAGCACGTTCTCCAGTTGCCGTACATTGCCCGGCCAGTGGTAGTGGCCGAGTTTATCCAGCACCTGCGGCGCGAGCTTGGGTAGCGGGCAGCCGATCTGCCGGCTGGCCTGGTCGAGAAAGTGCTCCACCAGCGGCGGCAGGCCATCCAGACATTCGCGCAGCGGCGGGATATGCAGGCTGAGCACGTTGAGGCGGTGATAGAGGTCCTGGCGGAACTCACCCTTGGCGCACAGCTCGGACAGGTCGACCTGGGTGGCGCAGATCACCCGCACATCCAGGTAAACCTCCTCGTCGCTGCCGACCCGGCGGAAGCAACCGTCCTGGAGAAAGCGCAGCAGCTTGGCCTGCAGGCGCGGGCTCATCTCGCCGACGCCATCGAGAAACAGCGTGCCGCCGGCGGTCAGTTCCAGCAGGCCGAGTTTGCCTTCCGGCCGTGCACCTTCGAAGGCACCGGGGCCGTAGCCGAACAGTTCGGTCTCGGCCATGGATTCCGGCAAGCCGGCGCAGTTCAGCGCCATAAACGGCGACTGCCCGCGTGGGCTGGCCAGGTGGCAGGCGCGGGCCAGCAGCTCCTTGCCGGTGCCGGTTTCGCCTTCGATCAACAATGGCGCATCCAGGGGTGCCATGCGCCGGGCTTCGCGCACCACGGCGGCCATCACCTTGGAACTCTGGAAGATCGAATCGAAGCCACGCAACTCCTGCTTGCGCACGTTGTAGATGCGCTCGCCCACCCGATCCGCCCGGTGCAGGGTCAGCACCGCACCGGCCATGGCATCGCTCTCTTCATGCTCGGTCTGCAATGGCGCGATATCGGCGAGAAACACATCGCCCTTGACCTTGACCCGCAGGCCGTTGATCCGCGACTTGTTGGCGCGCACCAGCTCGGGCAGGTCGAAGTCCTCGGCGTAGCGCGACAGCGGAATGCCCGGCACCTCGTCCACCCGCACGCCGAGCAGCTGCGCGGCGCTGCGGTTGGCGGCGACTATGCTGCCGCCCATATCGATCGACAGCACCGGAAAATCCAACGCACCGAGCAAGGCATTCAGTTCCAGATGGCGGCGCTCGCTAGGCATCAGCCCCACACGCTTGACACCGAACACCCCGGAAATCGCCTCGAACTTGGGCCGCAGCGACTGGAACTGCAGGTTGATCAGGTTCGGGCAGTGCAGGTAGATGGCATTGCCCTGCTCGCCACCGACTTCGCCACGGGCGACATTGATGCCGTATTCGACCAGCAGGTTGAGGATGTCGCGCAGGATGCCAATTCGGTTCTGGCAGTGGACTTTGATACGCATGGCAGGACTCTAAACAGGCTTCTTATGGGCCTTCTGGCGAAAAAATCGACAGATGCGGCGGATTATTCGTCAAGAATATGTGACAGATTAGCGCAGCAGCAAGACGATGCTTCGCCACATCGGCGCACACGTAACCAATTCTTTACGGAATAACCACCCTGTTTATCCATACCCGGCCCAGTCGAGGGCTGCACAAGCGCAACCACTGGAGTATTTCTGGCTCAAACACAACAACAAAAGCCCCAGCAGGAGGCAGTGATGAAGAGCACGCAATACCTGGCTCGCGAACCGGATGACAGTGGCTTTATCCATTACCCGGAGGCCGAACATCAGGTGTGGAATACCCTGATCACCCGCCAGCTCAAGGTGATCGAAGGGCGCGCCTGCCAGGAATACCTGGACGGTATCGAACAGCTCGCTTTGCCCCATGAGCGCATTCCCCAGCTCGGTGAGATCAACCAGGTGCTGCAAGCCAGCACCGGCTGGCGCGTGGCGCGGGTGCCGGCGCTGATTCCGTTTCAGACCTTCTTCGAGCTGCTGGCCAGCAAGCAGTTTCCGGTCGCGACTTTTATCCGCACGCCTGAGGAACTGGACTACCTGCAGGAACCGGACATCTTCCACGAGATCTTCGGCCACTGCCCACTGCTGACCAACCCCTGGTTCGCCGAATTTACCCACACCTACGGCAAACTCGGCCTAGCTGCCAGCAAGGAGGAACGCGTGTACCTGGCGCGCCTGTACTGGCTGACCATCGAGTTCGGCCTGGTTGATACCAGCCAGGGCCAACGCATCTACGGCGGCGGCATTCTGTCCTCGCCGAAGGAAACCCTCTACTGCCTGTCCAATGAGCCGCAGCACCTGGCCTTCGACCCAATTGAGGCCATGCGTACGCCCTACCGCATCGACATTTTGCAGCCGCTGTATTTCGTCCTGCCCGAGCTCAAGCGCCTGTTCGAACTGGCCCATGAAGACATCATGGCCATGGTCCAGCAGGCCATGCGCCTGGGCCTGCACGCCCCGAAGTTTCCGCCGAAAGCCGCGTAAGGTGGACATGCCGCCAGGCTTTTCCACCCTCATTGCCAGCGGTGGACAAGCTGCGCATGTCCACCCTACTTACTGTAGGAGCGGCCCATGGCCGCGATCGCGGGCATGGCCCGCTCCTACAAAAAGCCTAATCTCAGCCCCATCAATACCCACAGATTGAAGGAAACCCGACATGACCACCCTTGCCCAAGCCCAATGCGAAGCCTGCCGCGCCGATGCGCCGAAAGTCAGTGATGAAGAGCTGGCCGAACTGATCCGCGAGATCCCCGACTGGAATATCGAGGTACGCGACGACCATATGGAACTGGAGCGGGTCTACCTGTTCAAGAATTTCCGCCACGCCCTGGCCTTTACCAACGCCGTCGGGGCCATCGCCGAGGAAGTCGGTCACCACCCGGCCCTGCTCACCGAATGGGGCAAGGTCACCGTGACCTGGTGGAGCCATGAAATGCGCGGCCTGCACCGTAACGACTTCATCATGGCGGCGCGTACCGATGTGCTGGCCGCAGGTGCCGAGGGCCGCAAGTGAGCCATTTTCACAGCATAGTGCGAGTGCCAGGCGATCCGATTCTCGGCCTGATGGACGCCTATCGGCTTGATCGCAACCCGGCCAAGCTGGATCTGGGCGTGGGCGTGTACAAGGACGCCCAGGGCCTGACGCCGATTCCACGCGCGGTAAAGCTGGCCGAACAGCAGCTGGTGGAAAGCGAAACCAGCAAGAGCTATATCGGCGGCCATGGCGACCCACTGTTTGGCAGCCTGCTTAGTCAGCTGGTACTGGGTGCCGACAGCCCGCTGCTGGCCGAACGCGCCGGCACCACTCAGACCCCTGGCGGTACCGGTGCGCTGCGTCTGTGTGCGGACTTTATCGCCCACTGCCTGCCGGGTCGCGGCATCTGGCTGAGTGACCCGACCTGGCCGATCCACGAGAGCATCTTTGCTGCCGCCGGCCTGCGCGTCGGCCATTACCCCTATGTCGGCGCGGACAACCAGTTGAATGTCGAGGCGATGATCGCCGCCCTCACCCACGTGCCCAAAGGCGATGTGGTGCTGCTGCACGCCTGCTGCCACAACCCCACCGGCTTCGATCTCACCCCGCGCGACTGGAAGCGCGTGCTGGAGGTGGTCAAAGCCCGCGAGCTGCTGCCGCTGATCGATTTCGCCTACCAGGGTTTTGGCGATGGCCTGGAGCAGGACGCCTTCGCCGTGCGCCTGTTCGCAGCAGAGTTGCCGGAACTGCTGATCACCAGCTCCTGCTCGAAGAATTTCGGCCTGTACCGCGAGCGCACCGGCGCGCTGATCGTCTGCGCCGAGACTGCGGACAAACTGCAGGATGTGCGCAGCCAGCTGGCCTTTATCGCGCGCAATCTGTGGTCTACCCCGCCGGCCCACGGCGCAGCGGTGGTCGCCAGCATTCTCGGCAATGCCGAACTGAAAGCCCTGTGGAGCGAAGAACTGGAGAGCATGCGCCAGCGCGTCGCCAGCCTGCGCGCCGGCCTGGTCGAAGCCCTGCAGCCTTACGGCCTGAGTGAACGCTTTGCGCATATCGCCGCGCAGCGCGGCATGTTCTCCTACACCGGCCTGAGCCCAACCCAGGTGCAACGCCTGCGTCATGAGTTCAGCGTGTATATGGTCGGCTCAGGCCGGGCCAATATGGCGGGGCTCGACGGCGAGCGCCTGGATCAGCTGGCCAGCGCCATTTCACGCGTCTGCTGCGACTGAAACGCGCCTGAGCCCTGCAGCAGCGGGGCTCAGGTAGCAGCATGGGCCAACAAGCTTGCTATAGTCGCCGCACGCCCATCGCTCCGAGACGCCCGTGCCCCGCTTGTTGAACTTAGTCTTCCGCCTGTACCAGCGCATCTTGCAGAGCCTGGCCCTCTACCCGACGCTGATTGCATTGGGCTTCTTCGTTTTGTGCCTGCTGAGCATGAGCATCGAATACAAACCCTGGATGATGTCGCTCAAAGGCGAGATTGATATCGGCCTGGTGCGCAATGCCGACAATGCCCGCTTGATTCTGGGCACACTGGTCGGCGGCATCCTCTCACTGATGGTGTTCAGCTTCTCCATGGTCATGGTGGTGCTCAACAATGCCGCCGCCGCGTTGTCACCGCGCGTAGTGCCCGGCCTGATCAGCGATAAAAGCCATCAGAAGACCCTGGGGTTCTACCTCGGCACCATCCTCTTCTCGCTGCTGCTGATCACCACGATTGAACTGGACAACTCAACCCAGGTACCCAGCCTCGGCGTACTGATGGCACTGGCGATGGGCCTCGCCTGCCTGGGCCTGTTTGTACACTTTATCCACTCGATTTCCCGCTCGATTCAAGTGGAGTACATCCTCAACAATCTGTACCACACCACCCTGGCGAAACTCGCCGCGCGCGAAGCCAAGCTGGCCTCTATCGACAATCTGCCCAGTTGGCCAGAGGATCAAAACTGGCAGGAGGTCTGCGCGCAACGCAGCGGTTATTTCAAAGAACTCAACGTCAATACGATCAACACCATTCTGTGCGAACACGATCTGCGCATGACCGTGATGATCCACCGCGGGTTCTTTGTGATGAGTGGCCGGCCGCTGTTCAAGCTCGACCGCGAGGTCGATCCTGCGATTAGCGATGCGCTGCTCGACTGCTTCGATTTCTTTCTTGAGGAATACGCCTACACCCACTACCTGTTTGGCTGCACGCAGATGTCGGAAATCGCCGTCAAGGCGCTCAGCCCGGGCATCAACGACCCCGGCACGGCGATTACCGCCATCGACCTGCTCAGCGTGCTGTTCAGCAAGCGCCTGCCCCTGCCGGACCTGGATGTCACCCTGGCGGACGACGGCCCTCCTCGCCTCTGGCATTAC
>CAZOEC010000030.1:0-40910 GCA_964578635.1 uncultured Pseudomonas sp. | reverse complement strand
GACGATTCGACATGTTGTATTTCCTTGAACCTGGAGTTGATGACAGCCGCCACTCGGTATGAGGGGCTGAATACTGGTTGCAAGGAGGTGTGCGACGTCGAGCGGGATGTAGCGGATCAAGGCGATCTACTGCACCAGGTCACGATTTTCGGCGACCCATGCAAACACAGTGAGCAAAACTTTACGCTAACTCCCAGGCAAATGCCAAGCCCCGCCAGGGTATGCAGTTGTTGGGTTGCAGGTCTGCTGGGCAAGTCCTGGATCATGCACTTTGCGCGCAGTCTGATGGGGACTGGGAAGTGATATCGGGTCGCTGCTGTGGCGTGTCGTGACTTTATTACAGGCAATAAAAAAGGCCTTGATGATCAAGGCCTTTCTTTGAATCTATGGTGCCCCGGGGGAGACTCTAAAGCCTTCGGCAGTTGGCGGCAGATTTCGGCAGATTCTGACAGGGTCAGCATTGGCGGGACTTTCAGGCTTGCCGTTGTTGTCAGTTGCGGGCGGTTTCGTGCAGTTCCGTGATAGTGTTTACGCCAAAATTACGCCAAGGGGGCGGATGTGGCGTCATTCAGGAAGCGGAGCGGTGGCTGGCGGGCTGAGGTGGTTAAGCGTGGGGTGCGGGAGTCTCAGACATTCCCGACTAAGGCCCAGGCTCAGGCGTGGGCTACCCAGCGAGAGGCGGAGATCCTGGCCGGCGTGCCTGGGCATTCGGCTGGTGTGAGTTCGAGTCTTTCAGATGCACTCAAACGATACAAGCTGGAGGTGTCGCCGAGCAAAGCCGGCAAGCGCTGGGAAGAGGTGCGCCTGGACAAGCTGGATAATGATCTGGAGTTTGCCGGCGAGCGCATTGGTGACGTGACAGCAGACCAGATTTCCGAGTGGCGCGATGCCCGCTTGAAGAAGGTGGCGTCACCCACTGTGCGCCGCGAGATGACGTTGCTGTCGTCGGTGTTTGAGATTGCCAAGCGTGAGTGGCGTTGGTGTAAGACCAACCCGGTGCGTGAGGTGAAGCGCCCGAGCAATGGGCGGCCGCGTGATCGACGCATCCAGCCCGATGAGGAGCAGAAGCTGCTCGCGCGGCTTGGGTACGCTGAAGGGGTAAAGCCTGAGACGCTGCAGCAGGAGCTGGCCTATGCCTTCCTGATCGCCATTGAAACTGCCATGCGCCAGGGCGAGATCTTGGGGCTGACCAAGGCCACCACCCACCTGGCCAAGCGCTATGTGCGGCTGGACACCACAAAGAATGGTGACAGCCGCAACGTGCCGTTGACTTTGCGGGCTGTGGATCTGCTCCAGCTTTTGATTGATACCGCCACCGATCGGCAGGAACTGTTTCGGCTCAAGTCTGCCTCGGCTGATGCGATGTTTCGCAAGGTGCGCAACGAGCTGGAGATAGTGGATCTGCACTTCCACGACACCCGGCATGAGGCAACCACGCGCTTGGCCAGGAAGCTGGACGTGCTCGATCTTGCCCGGATGACCGGTCACCGTGATCCGCGCTCGTTGATGGTTTACTACAATGCCACGGCTACTGAGGTCGCTGAGAGATTGGGGTAAGGTTGTCAGCAGCCCTGCTTCAGCTGGTCACCCAGAGGTGAGATCACACCGTTCATAGGAAATTCGGGATGAAATGGACTATCGTTGGAATGGTGACACTACCAGTGGTGTCATATGTCATGTAAAGTCAGCGCCCTGGTAGCGGATCTACGCGCCCGGAAGGCAAATGTACGGTGTCGTGAGCTCGGAGAAATTCTGAAGACGCTGGGATTCACAATCACCCCAGGTAGGGGTAACCATAAGGTCGTGACACACGATGGCCTCGAAGGCTTTTTGTCGACCAGCTACGATTGTGGCCACGGAAAGGATTCACAAATTAAGCCGCCATATATAACTAAGGTGGCTAAAGTTCTAAGCGATTACGCTGTTGAACTTCAGGGGTACTTGGAGAAAGATGATGGTTGATGCAAGCGAATACTCAATTGAAGTCCGTAAAGGCAACTTTGAGGGTGAGGTTTGTTTTCAAGCAAGAGTTAAAGAAATTCCGTATTTAGAGGAATATGCCGAAACTTTTGAGGAAGCATACGCGCTTGTTGTTGATAGTATAGAGCAGACTGCTGCGCTGATGGCTGAAAAAAACAAGCCAATGCCTTCGCCTCTAGCAATTGATAATGACTACAGTGGAAGGGTGACTCTTCGTTTGCCAAAGACGCTTCACCGTTATTTAGCGGGTTGTGCTGAGCATGAGGAGGTTAGTTTGAATTCTTTGATAACAACTGTCCTGGCCAATTTTCGCGGGTTTGATGTCGCTCAAGGTATTCAACGTCGTGCATGGTTTACCGGTGGCGTAGTGCCCTACGGCAATCATCCAATAGAAAGACGTGTTTCTAAACATACGGTGCTTAGGGTTGTTGGCGGTAGCTCATACGGGGCGTCGGAAGTAGCATGAATAGCGATGCTTTGGCTAGGGCAATACCGGCACTGAAGTTCGTTGACTTATTTATCAATAGCTCTAGTTGTAGTCTGGCGGAAAATTTCGATCCGAAGTATGACGCTCGATGTGATGAGCTGGGTTATCAAACAAAGAGCTTGGTTACTGGTTCTGAAATACTCGAAGTGAGTAATGGTGAACCAAGCAAGCTCATATTCAGAGTTTGTTCGGAGCTGGGTGTAAGGATGGCCTGTAAAGGGGAGTTTGATAATGAAGTCCCTGACCCCGATATTCTTGCCATAGTCGAAGGGGTTGTTTATGCGGATTACGAAATTTTAGATTCCGCAATAGTCGAAGATCGGGATGCACTTGATGCTTTTGCCCTTAACAATGCGCCTTATCACGTGTGGCCATATTGGCGTGAGTATGTGACTTCTCAAATGCTAAGAATGAACATGCCGAAATTTTTGCTGCCTATGCTGGTTAGGCCATTAAACCAGGAACAATAAACCCCGCCATGGCGGGGTTTTTTATCTATGCGGCTTTTCTGCTGCGGGGTACGGGTATCTTCGAGCGATGCTGCCGCGCCCAGGTGGTTACCTCTACCGCAAACCAGCGCTTCGCTGCCCTTGCCCCGGTCAGGCAGGGCTGCAGCGGTGCGGGGAAGTCCGACCGAGTAACTACGCGGCGCTCTGTGGTATCCGCGGCCAGCTTTAGATAGGCGGCAATGTCCTCGGTGGTCCACAGCTCATCCGCCGGCATCACGCGCGGGGTGCTGAGCTGCAACACGAGCGCCTTGAGCGCGGCCACCAGTTCGGTTTGATCCTCTGGTTTTTGGTCGGTCATGCAGCCTCCATAATCTTGACTGGCTCCCAGGTGCCCTCACACAGGCCATAGGCGCTTGTGCAGGCCGAGCTGTCTGCCTCGGTAATCATCAGGTCGTACTGGATGCCGCCGCGTGTGGTTTTGGACCATTCGACGGCCTGGCGGATGCTGGCAATCTCCATTACTTCAAGTGCGGTCATGTCCGCGATTGAGCCCTTGGGGTGCTTGGCATTGCTGCCGGAGAAGAAGGTGGCAGCGCCGCGCTTGGATGCCTGCTGCGTCAGTTTCTCCCAGCGGTCGATGCGGTCGATGACCTCGGGGAAGCGCTGGGCGATCTCGCGTAGTTCATCTTTGCGGCAGTTGATGCAGGGCATGCACCCGACTCGGCCCATGCCCTGGCTGTAGAGCGGGTTTGGTTTGATACCCATGTAGCGGTGCGCCTCGAACACGGCCGGGATATCCCACTTGAGGATCGGGCGGTAGTTGAACAGTCCTCCCCCCACCTCATCGCACTCTGGCAGGTAACGCCTGACCGGTGACTCGTCGCGGCGGACGCCTTGCCACGAAAGAATCATGTCGTCTCGGCCCATCAGGGGCATTACCAACTGCTCAAGCATCGGGTCGCGCTTGAGTTCCATGGTGCAGAATTGGGCCTTTCGGCTGGGGAATCTGCCCTTCCAGATGCACAGATCAAGAAAGGGATTGCCTGTGGGCTGCAGCACCTCAAGTGCAGCCTGCACGATTTCCTCGGCAACCCCTTGTTCGCGCCACTTTGTTTCAACGAAGCGGCGTTTGCCGGCGATCTGTCGGGTGAAGTCCGCTCGCACGCGGGTGATCTGGATGCCTGTGGCCTGTTCCAGGTAGTCGAGGTAGGCATAGGTCTGTTCGTGTTCGTTGCCGGTGTCGGCGAACACGGCCTGCAGGTTCTCGGCTTCCAGGCCGATGGCCACCAGCAGGGTAGCGGTGCTGTCCTTGCCGCCGCTGACGCTGACGATATTGTGGATGCTCATGCTGCACCCCGCTGGACATGGTGGCAGGTTGCCGGCAAGCTCTTTGGCATCACCAGCGCCAGGAGGTTGGCATGTTCAATAGGGAGTTCCACTTTAGCTTCACCCTGGCTCAAGTAGGCAAGCTGGTGTTTCTCTCTCCACTTGTAATCCTCCCTTCTTTGGTGCTGATTTCCCTGCCTTGGAGCAGTGCGAGCGCCCCGCCCTGGGTGCAGGCGGTCGGTTCTGTTGTGGCTATCTTTGTGGCGATTCTGATCGCTAGACATCAGCACAAAAGTGAGGACAGCCGATTGAAGGCTCGGGAAAGGCAGCGCGATATCGGTTTGGCTACTCGCCTGCATCTTTTTGCCCTGGAGTACCACTCCTATGTAACAAACGTCGTGGCACCTGAATGGCAGGTGGGGCTCGATGTTGTAGATCAGCGCAACGCTCTTGTTTTCGACCGGCTGCTGATGCGACTGACCAGCAACTTCGACGATGACCTTGATCAGGCGAGATGTGTGCAGGTTTTCGTGCTCAAAACAGCTCTGACGGGGCTGATATTTACTTTGCAAAGTACTAATGCGATTGACCAGGGGGGCACCAGGGAGGGTGAAATCCGGCAGTATCAATCGAACGCATCGCGCATTCTGGGCGAGTGTAAAGCTCTGCTGGATCATGCGAATAAAATTTAATGATTGGTGCCTATACCCCACGACAAGCTGCGCGAGCGGGCGAGTAGGAGAGCGGAGCGGGGTGCTCAACTTTTGCGCCTGGCGCACGCCTGTCATGGGGTATGCGAGGGCGGCGGGGGCTTGGAGAGCAAGAGCATTAATGCCTGCTGCTGCGCAGCAGAGACTCTTTTTAACGCCACCTCTCGGGCATTGCTGGCGGCCGCGCAAAGCGGCGAGCGGCTGGGTGGCATGTACCAGGCCGCCGCCGTGCTGACGCACGGCCTTGGCTGTTGTGGTTGCGGTGGCTGGGGTCATTGGTCGGCCTCCGGGGCGGCGGCTGGCGTGACTTCGATGCGGAAGCCGGCGCGCTCAGGCGCGGACGGGGTGCCGCCATGCTGGGTAATCTGCAGGTCTAGCCAGCCAAAGAAGCCTTTCGGGGCTTCGTAGTAAGCCGCCATCTGCTCGACCTTGCGCAGCACTTCCAGCTGGCTGCTGTTTTCCAGCGTCTGATGCTCGATGCTGCCAACGACCTGCGAACCCGCGCCCAGCACCTCGAAGACGTAAGTCCATAGCTGGGCTGGGCTGAGTTGGAAGCGGTCGTAGTCGGTATCTGGCGCGATGCCGATGCGGCAGCTCGACATCGCGCCGCGCTGGCCTTCCCCTAGCTTGGTCATGATCGTGGCCACTCGGCCGTCGCCGTCTGGCTCTGTGCGGTGGAAGGCGTAGGCGTACATAAAGTACTCCTCGCCTGCCGCAATCGTTTGGCGGCTGTGCTCAGCCATGGCGACTGGTGCGTTTGGCGTCCACGGGCGGCCGCCATTTGCAGTACGCAGGCCTTCGTGCAGGTAGAGCAGGTGGGTGGCGTCGCTTTCCGCGACACCCGCGACCTTGTAATTGATATTGATCTGCTGGCCGATCAGTACACGCGAGCTGAAACTGAAGCGATGGTTGTGGATAGATGAGTGCTCAAAGCACTTGCGGCGCGGCAGTTCGGGGTGCCAGACGTGGAGGCGCTGGTCGCCCTGCAATTGCACCTGGATAAAGCCCAGGCCGTGCAGGCTGATGTTGGCGGTCATTGGGTCGTGGACGGTGCTCATGCTGCAACCCTCACACGGTGGGTGGTGGCCAGCAGCTCAAGCAGCCGGTCGTGGAAGGCCTGGCGGGCTTGGCCCGGTACCCAGTTCTCCAGCTCGATGCGGTGCGGGGTGATGCCTTGCAGGCATTCCCAGGCTGTTGGGTGGTCGGGTAGCAGTTCGCGGCGCTCGGTGGCGAGGGCGATCATGTCGGCGGTGTGGATGCAGTCGGGCAGCTCGGGCTCCAGCTCGAACTGATCGCAGATGGCCGCCCACACTTTTTCCTCTACCAGGTCGAAGTCAGACTGCTGCCCGCAGGCTTGGCGGCGTAGCCAGAGTTTGAGTGGCCGCGTCATGTCACCGACATAGGCCTCGGCCGCGTCGTGCAGTAGGGCCTGCAGCTGGATCTCCGGGCCGTGGCCTTGGCTTTTGACGATATCGGCCACCAGCAGGCTGTGTTGTGCCACTGAGTAGTGGCGGGAGCAGTGGCCGTTGAAGCGGCAGATCAGGCTCAGGGCGTGGGCGATGTCGAGGGTGGTGATCAGGTCCGCGCGCGGGTTGAGCAGGTCAATCTCACGGGCGGATTGAAGAATGATCCAGGTCATGCGGCGATCTCCTGTTTCAGCAGCGCGGCCTTGGCCTGGTTGCGGGCGGTGTTGCGCAGGTCGAGGAAGGCCTGCGCGCCGTAAAGGGCGCGCAGGGCTTGTTCGAGTGCGGCCAGTTCGGCTTGCAGTTGGGTGTGGTTGGCCTGCAGTCGGTTGAATTGGTGCTGCAGCTGGCCGGCCTGGTCGGGGGTGAGGCGCAGCAGGGGGTAGTTGCGGTTCATGCTGCACGCTCCGTGCGGCCGTCCATGAGCTGGCTGATGGCGTTGCCGGCGGTGAGGCTGTCCCACTGCTTTTGCTGGATGGCCAGGCGCAGCACGTCGCGCAGGTGCTCGAAGCCTTCCTCGGGGCTGTTTACGTCAAAGCGCAGGGTGGCGTTGTCGATCTCTGCCCAGTAGTCGCCGTGGGTGTTCAGCCACTCGATGATTTCCGTATCGGGGTGCGGCTGCTGGTTGACCAGGGCCTTCTCGCCGCGCGCGGCCATGTCCAGCGCCTGGGCCTGGAAGTGCCGGGCGGCTTTGGCGTGGTCGTGGGCGTTGAGGCCGGCGAAGGTGTCCGCCGCCAGGCCGAGCTTGGCGGCGATGGCGATCAGTACGGCATGGTCGGCTGCTGATAGCCGGGAGACGGCTGCCAGTTGGTTGAGTAGGCCGCGCTCTACTTCGCCATGGTCGCGTTGTTCCTCGATCAGGCTCTGGCGCAGCTTGCTCAGGGCACCTTCGCGGGCGTCCAGGGTGCGGTTGACCTCGATCAGGTCCTCGGTGCGCTTGTGCAGGCTTTTGCTGGTGGCGCTGTTGATTTTTTCCAGTTTGCGGATGAGGTCATCGGCTGCCTGTCGGCCGGCGCGCAGGCCGATGCAGTAGAAGACCAGCCCGGCCAGGGCGCTTGCGGTGAGCATGGCGAAAAAGCCGTAGATCTGTGGGGTGGTGAGTTCCATGGTTTGCTCCTCGGGTGGTGGTGCTCGCTGGTGGTGGCAGCGGGTGGGTTAGTCGTTTGGCTCTTGTTGTTTGGCCGAGAGCTTGCGCACCAGCTCGGCGTCGGCGATGCCGGCGCGGTTGTCGATGTGGGCGGCCAGGTGGTGGATCTCGATAAAGGGCAGGGCGCGGTTGCTGTCGTCCACGGTGGTGACGGGGAGCGGCAGGCGCGCGGTGCCCAGGGCACGGTCGAAGCTTTCGGTGTTGAGGTAACGGCACAGCCAGGCGCGCACATCCTCGACGGGGATGAGCACGGTGCCGAACTGGCGAAACAGCAGCTCGACGGTCATGGGGCGCGGCGCGGCCAGCAGGCGCAGCTGTTGCTGGTTGTCTGGTGTATTCATGCGCGCACCGATTTAGGCAGGTGGCGCAGTGGGTCGCGGTTGGGGCGGCGGGTGGCGGCCGGCTTTGGTGCGGGCTGCTGGCCGAACTGGCTGACCTCCTCACGCAGCTTGGCCAGGACGCGCTCGGCTGTGCTGCCGAAGCCGGTGAAGCGCGGGCCTTTGCCGGCGTGGATGTGCTCGATGGTGGCGAACAGCTCCATGCCTTCGAGGCCCGCCCCCAGGCGCAGGTTGATGCGGTGGGCGAAGTTGCTGCCGAGGCTGCTGGCCAGCAGGCTGACGGCGCTGAGGAGCTTCAGCTGCTCCAGTTGCAGCTGGGTGGGGCTGGCGAGTTTGAGCCCGGCAGCGGTGGCGGCCAGGGAGAGGTGCGCATTGATGACCTCGGGGGTGCGCTTGGCCTCGGGCATGCGCAGGAGGTCGAGCAGGGTGTCGTCGAGCAGCTTGGTGTCTTTCATTCGGTGCTCCGGGCTGGGTGGTTCCAGGCGATCTGTAGGTGGGTGGCCACCAGGGCCTGCCATTCGGCGGGCACTTGCTGAAGTGCCGAGCGCCTGGCTTCCAGGGTTTTGATACGGATGATCACGGCGGCGTACTCGCGGGGTGACCGAGGGCAATGCATCACGTCATCAACCACAATCCCGCTAAGCGACATCGCGGCGGTCCGGCACGGCGGGCGGCATTGGGCGTTCAATGCCCAACTGCTTGGCGAGCCAAGGCAGACCGATATCGGTGACGCGGGTGGTGCGCTTGTATTGCATGCCGTGCTTTTCGTGGTACCAGCGGCTTTCGCGGGTAACCAGAAAGTCCTTGGTGGCTTCGGGGTTGGCCGGCAGGTTGTCTTTACCCAGCAGGCCTAGGTCGCGCATGCGTTGCATCAGCTTGCGGTGGCCCAGACCGAGGCGTTCGGCGGCTTGACTGAGGGATCTGCTCATGGCGGCTCCTCACGCTGCGGCCGCGGTACGCGGCGTGGCTGCGATGTGGGCATGCTCGATGCTGGCGAGCAGGCGCTTGAGGCAGTCGGCATCGGTGCCGCGCACGGTGAAGCAGCTGGAGCGCGGTTTGCGGTTGCCGATGCTGACGATGGCGGTGATGCCCTTGGCCGTCGCGGTGCGGTGCACGGCCACGTTGATGGGCAGCTCGTGGCCGGTTTCCAGCGCGGCGCTGCCGCCGTGGCGCACCAGGTACTTGAGGCGGCCGAGCTGGTCGGTGCTGAGCAGTTCTTCCGGCTCGGGTAGTACTGGCAGGCGGGTGACGCGGGCCGGTGCTATCTCGGCGCTGTCTACTCGGCCGTTGGCGATGGCGTCGATCAGGTCGGCGACCTGGACGTGGCGCTGCGGGTCGTTGTTCTGCACGGTGATGCTGTGGCGCTCGCCGCCCATCACAATGGTCACCGCGGTGGTGTGATGGCCGCGCTCAACGGCCATGCGGAACATCACCTGCCGGGTGAAATAGGGCGGGCGGACCGTATGGTTAAAGGTGCCGGTGAGGTTGAGCTGGGCTTGCAGGCGCAGCAGTGAATCTTCGGGGAGGGTGAAGTTCATGCTGCGGCCTCCTGTACTGGAGGCACTGCCGGTTGGCGGGAGTAAAGAGGGAGCCCATGGTGAAACTCAAACCAGCGACAGCCCCAAGCGTTAGACGCGAGATCCCAGAGATTGCTGTATTCAGCCTGTGTGAGCTGGTCTAGGAACAGGCCGGCCGCAATCATGCCGTGCGCCTGAAGTTGTGCGCGCTCGCTGGCGTTCTCGTGCTTGTTTTCGCGGATGTTGCGGATCTCTTTCAGCAGCTGCTGAAGGTAGAACGCTCTGCTCTGTGATTTGGTGTTTGGCTTCTGGCGCTTGCTCATGCTGCACGCCCCCCATCGTTTGGATCGAAGGGTGCTGGCGTGTGGGTGCCACGGGCTTTGGGTTTGGTGATAGCGAAGGCGCAGCCGTGGATCACGGCCAGGCGGCGCACCTCAAAGATGCGGCTAGGTGGGCACGTTGGTAGTACGTGCAGGGTTGCGGTTTGCATGGGTCTTGCCTCGCTCTGTGGTGGAGAGTGAGGCAAATCTACAAGTGAATTTGTAGGGCGGTCAACAGTTTTGTTTGTAGTTCTGTTTGTTGATGCCTGTTAAAGCTGTTGGACCTTCCACATTGCGCGGCCGCAGATGTGCCATTCCTCGGTTAGGTGGATGTACCGAGGCTTCCAGTCCGGGTTGATGGCTTCGAGATACCACTGGCCTTCTTCCTGTCGCAGTCGCTTGAACGTGACCGTATTCGAGTTGGTCAGCTTGGCCACTACAAAGTCACCAGTGTTGGCTTCCTTGCTGGGGTCGATCACTACCTTATCGCCGTCGGTGAAGCTCACCTGGTCGGCAGGGTTGTGCATGCTGAACCCCTCAATTCGCAGTACGAAGGCGTTTGGCCCAACAGGGCCGGGTGCTTCAATCCACTCCTCAGCGTCGCCGGGGTGGAAGTTGTCGATGGCCTCGCACCATGCGCCTGCTGCTACTGAACCAATCACTGGCAGTTTCCTTCCTGCTTCCCCAACTACAACGGCCGTCGCGCTGCCGTAGGGGATCGATGTTTCCCGTACCAGATTAGGGCCGGGGTGTGCTGGGTCTACCGCTTGTGGGGGTATGCCTAACACGCGGGCTATCTGAGCCAGGTATTTCGAGTGCTTGGTTTTGCCCTGCTCAATGGCTGCATAGGACTGCTGAGTGAAAGCAGCGCCTTCGCCGAGCAGGGCGCGCACGCCAGTTGCTACGTCGCCTTGGCTCAGGTTGAGTTCAATGCGGCGCTTCTTGAAGAGGTCGGCTATGACCTGGAGACGTTTGGTTTGAGTAGTCATGCTGGGAATCTACAAATTTATTTGTAACGCGACAAACAAAATTGCTTGTTGCCATTTAACAGTTTTGTTTGTAGATTTGGGCCTGGCTTCACAAGAGGTTCCCTTAATGAGTCCCGAAGAGTTGATGGCCCAGGCTTTTGCCGAGGCCGTAAAGGCTGCCAAAGGGCAGTCGGCACTTTCGCGAAGCCTGGCCGCCAAGGGGCGCCAGGTTTCTCAACAGTTATTGCACCACCACCTGCGTGTCAAAGGTCGCTGCCCGGCAGAGTGGGTTTTGGTGATTGAGTCGATATCCGGGGTTAGCCGTTATCGGTTGCGCCCTGATGTTTTCGGCTCCGAACCTGTTTCGGCCGAACAGGCCGCCTAGAAAAAAGGCGACCCTCGGGCCGCCCATTCTCTCCCGGCGCACACCACCACGGTGCTGTCGGGTGATGCAGTAGATCGGCGCGAAGCAAACCAATACCCAACGCCGACTTACTGCACCCACCAAGGCACGGATGCCTTGGGTTGCCTGGCCCAACACCACGGGGCCGGGCTGTAGCGGCGGGGCTCATGCGGAGCATGGGTCTCGCCACCGGGGTGCAGTCGGCTTTTCCACCACAGAGCGACCGACTGCATATGACCACCTTGCGAGTGACCACGGCGCTACTGTAGCAAAGCGCGCAGGCTGTGGCACTGGCAGTACTTTGGAGTAAATGCCAATGCGGCGTTCTTTCGCTGATCAATTCGAGCGGCTTGATCGGGAGGTAATGACCCTGCCGGATGCCCTCAACCTGGTTGCCCGCAATGAGGCGATGTGCCGGGGCGGTATCACCGGCTTTGCCTATGCCTACAACCGCAACCCCTCGACCGTGGCGCACAAGTTTGACCGTGAGCACCCGGGCCATAACCTGAACATCATCGAGCTGATGGACTTCCTGCGCTACGTGACGCCCGAGGGGCGTGCGGTGGTGCTGGATAGCTTCCACGGTGAGCTGGGTGATTCGATGTGGTTTGGCACCGAGGCCTTTGCCGATGACAACAACCTGCTGCTGATGGTGGCGGGTGCCAGTGATGTGCTGCATGCCTCGGGTGATGCGGCCCAGCAGGTTGCCGCGCATATTGCCGATGGGCGGATTGATGAGGGTGAGCTGGCGGAAAGCCGCAAGCTGGCCAGCCGGATTGTGCAGGTGGGTATCAGCCTGTACCGCCGTGCGCTGTTTGTGCACCGCGGCGGTGGCAAGGGGGTGGCCCATGGCTGATATCGCGGATATTGCTAATGACCGCATGCTACTGGAGCTGGACCAGCGCCTGGCTGCTCGCGGCTTAACTCGCCCTCGGTACGTGGCTGAGGAATGCGAGGAGTGCGGCGAGCCGATCCCGTTCGAGCGGGTGCAAGCCCTGGCGAAAATGGATTGCTTGCGTTGCGTTGAATGTCAGGGCGTTTACGAACGGCACGGAGCGCGGGTATGAGCAACTTCGAGCTGCTGGATGATGTGCTGAAGCAACTGCAGGATGGCGGCCTGGACCCTGATACGCCTTTGGTGCTGGATGAGCGCACGCGCTGCCGCACTGCAGGCGGTAAGGACAAGAACAAGACTGGCTGGTATGTGGTGTATGAGCACCGGCTGAGCAACGGCGATACGGCCTATTTTGGTTCGTTCGGTGACTGGCGCAGCGGTGAGAAGGGCAGCTGGCACAAGCTCAAGCCATGCGGTGGCCGGTTGACGGATGAAGACCGCAAGGTGATGAAGGCGCGCACCGAGGCAGCGAAGAAGAAGGCCGAGCTGGCCCGGGCAACCCTGGCCGGCAAGGCGGCGCGCCGGGCCGCAGGCTTGTTCAAGGTGCAGCCCGAGCGGGGGCGCTCTGCGTACCTGGAGCGTAAGCAGGTGGTGGGCCTTGGCGTGCGTTATGGCCGCCGGGGTGGCACTGCCCTGGTGCCGATGCACGATGTGAAGGATCGGCTGGTTGGTATGCAGATCCTGTTCGACCAGCCTGATGAGGATGGGTTGACCAAGAAGTATTGGCCGTATGGCCTGGCCAAGGATGGGGCGTTTCACCTGATGGGGCCGCACCCCGAGCCGGGCGAGCCGTTGTTGGTGTGTGAGGGCTACGCGACCGGCGCTAGCCTGCACATGGCGACCGGCCTATGCGTGGCTGTGGCGTTTGATGCCGGGAACCTGATGCCGGTAGCCGAGGCGATGCGCGAGCGCTATGCGGGCCGGCCGATCATCCTGTGCGCGGATGATGACTGGAAAACCGAGATCAACGGCAAGCCATTCAATACGGGCGTGGAGAAGGCCCGCAATGCGTCGGATGTGGTCGGCGGCCAGGTGGTGTTGCCGGTGTTTACGTTGAGCCGGGAGGACAAGTGGACCGACTTCAACGACCTGCATTGCGCAGAGGGTTTGGACGCGGTGCGCCGCCAGGTGATGGCGGTTGTGCGGCCCTCGGCCGAGGGCGGCTGGCGTAAGCAGCTGCGGCGCACGACCACGGGCACGCTGGTGGCGCATGTGGTGAATGTGGCGATGATCCTGGGCAACGATGAGCGTTGGGCTGGGGTGATTGCTGAGGACATATTCAGCTCGAAGGTGATGAAGCGCCGGGCTACGCCTTATGGCGGGCAGGCGGGGGAGTGGTCCGACCTGGACGATACGCGCACGTCTATTTGGCTGGCCGAGCAGTATGGGTTGCTGGTCAAGCCGCTTTCGGTGCTTGAGGCGGTGGCTGTTGTGGCGCACCAGAACCAGTTCCACCCGGTGCGCGAGTACCTGGGCGGCCTGGTGTGGGATGGCGTCAAGCGGGTGGATAGCTGGCTGCATACGCACCTGGGCGCGCAGCCTTTGGCGGATGTGGCGCAGTACCCGAGCATCGCCGGCCGGCGCTGGTTGGTTTCTGCCGTGGCGCGGGTGATGCACCCGGGGGTTAAGGCTGACTGTGTGCTGATTCTGGAGGGCGCGCAGGGTGAGGGTAAGTCGTCTGCGTTGCGGGCGCTGGGTGGCGAGTGGTTTATGGATTCGCCTATCACGCTGGGTGACAAGGAGGCGTTTCAGCAGATCCGCGGGAAGTGGATCATTGAGCTGGCCGAGCTGGATGCGCTGAACAAGGCGGACAACCTGAAGGCGAAGCTGTTTTTCTCATCGGCGGTGGATACCTTCCGGGCGAGCTATGCCCGGCGCACGGTGGACGTGCTGCGCCAGTGTGTGTTCGGCGGTACGACCAACCAGGATGAGTACTTGAAGGACCCGACCGGCAACCGGCGTTATTGGCCGGTGTATTGCCAATTCGCGGACTATGAGGGGCTGGTGGCTGCGCGCGATCAGCTGTGGGCCGAGGCGTACCACTTGTACCAGGAAGGCGAGAAGTGGTGGCCGCAGAAGGATGAGGTGGCCATGTTCGAGGCCGAGCAGGATATGCGCTTTGCTGCGGATATGTGGGAGCCGCGTATCGTGAAGTGGCTGGACACCAACCCGTGCGAGAGCGTGACGGGTGATGTGGTACTGGAGAAGGCATTGAACCTGGACCCGGGCCACTGGGATAAGCCGGCGCAGATGCGGGTTGGCCAGGTGATGCACCGCATCGGGTGGAAGCGGCGGCGCTTGCCGGCCGACCGGCCGCACGGTGTGCGCGGCTATGGGTACTTCCGCCCGGACTCGTGGAAGCCGAAGGTGCAGATGCCTCTGGAGCCCGTCCTATGATCGGCTATATCGATGAGGCGTTGCAGTTGTGGGCGGCCGAGCTGCATGCCCCGGGCCGGGATTGCGTGGCCATGGGTGGCGGCGGTGGCAATATCATTGCTACCCTGATGGCCACTCAGGGCGACTTGACGCGCAGTACGCGCGGGCCGAGGGTGCTGCTGGACCGGGCGGCCGAGATTGAGTTGATCGTTAACAAGTATTTGCCCTTCAAGGAACACCAGGTGGTGATCGAGCATTACACCAACTACGACAGCCTGGACGCCCAGAAGTGGGCGGCGTGTGGATGCAGCAGGCCGCAGTTCTATCGGCGGCTGCACAGCGCGCATGAGCTGATCGAGTCACAGCTGGTTAGGCGCGCCGCATGAGTGCGCCTTTTTCTTTGCTGTCCTACCTGCCCCGCCCGCTTTTGCGTGGTGGGTCAGCGCTAGGCCCCGCCGTTGCTGGCGTTGTCCCACTCCCCACCTTTACCACCCATGCACGTATGTGCAGACATGGGCGCGCACACCGCGCGCTAGCGTGCGCACGCGCCCTCTCTCGCGTATATAAATTACTCTCTCTAGGTAGGGAGTAAGTCAAAGGTAGAGGTGGCGCTGCTTGCAGCTGTCCCACCTTTGTTTTTGTGGTGCGACAGGTAGGGCCAGCGCCTGCGGCGCAGGTAGCCGGGCCGGATATATAGGGGTTTTTTCCGGGGTATCTCCGGGGCGTTTCAGGGTTCTTTGCGGGGTGGCAATAACAGCCCATTGCTGCCATGAGAATCAGGGGGTATAAATCAGGCAAGTTCAAAGAGGTGCGCGAGTCGCAGCCTCACCGCAAACCCGGCCACCGCGCCGGGTTTTTTGTTTTTGGCGTTCGGGGTCCCCGCCCTGGTCAGAACGCCATGGCCCATGGATGGGCCGCCTATCTCGCCGGTCAGCGACTGCTGGCTGCCTTGCCCGCTGCTGAGCGGGCCTTTTCTTCGAGAGCAGAACGATGTCGGACAAGGACCCAAGTGTGTGGGCTGTCGCTATCGCGTGGCTTCAGGAACCGCCGGCCGTTCTCCAGGGGTTTGTTATGGCTTTGCTGATCGCTGTTCTGCGCGTGATCTATGACCGCAAGGAAAAGGCCTGGCAGCGCATAGCGCTTGAGGGTTTGCTTTGTGGCTTCCTGACCATCGCTGGCACTGCCCTGGCCGCCTTGGCCATCGGCTTCTGGTTCCCTGGCGTCCAGGCGTCAATGGCGCTGATCTCTGTGGGCATCGGCGGCACCATTGGCTTCTTCGGCGTCGAGGCGGTACGGCAGCTGGCCATCAAGGCCCTGCGGATCAAGCTGACTGACTTGGAGTCTTGAAGGCCAAGAAGCTCACCGCCGCGGCAAAGGGTTACGGCTACCGCTGGCAGCTGGCTCGGGCCGATCACCTGCGCCGCTCACCGCTCTGTGTGTTCTGCCTGCGGGAAGATCGCGCGGTAGCTGCAAGCGTCGTCGACCACATAACCGCGCCTCGGTTGGGTGACGCCAAGCAGAGCGGCGACCCCGAGCGAATTGCTAATGCTTGGCGGCTGTTCTGGGATCGAAGCAACTGGCAGTCGCTGTGCAAGCGCTGCCACGACTCGACCAAGCAGCGGATGGAGAAGGGCGGCCGGCTCGGTTGCGCTGAGTCCGGTTTGCCGCGTGACCCGAACCACCACTGGAACCGCCCAGCCCCGGCTGCCCGGCCCGGGGGAGGGGGGGGTTAAAAACTTCGCGTCGCCTCACCCTAGAACGACGTATGGAACTCGCCTCGCAAAGCCGGGAAAAATGGGGGGTGGCCCCTTGCCGGGGGTATGCGGTGCTACGTGAAATCTGAGGTGTTCTATGTCTGGGAATGGCAACTCTGGCCGTACAGCCCAGCCTGCTGTGTTGCACCTGCTCCAGGGTAACCGGAGCAAACGCAATCCCAAGGATCTGCTGGATGAGGTTGCCAAGCCGGCCGTGCCGGTTGAGGCACCTGATAAGCCTGACTGGCTCGATGACGCCGCTGGCCGCGAGTGGGATCAACTGATCCCGGCTCTGCTGACGCTGGGGCTGGTCACCCGCCTGGATGGCCAGGCCCTTGGTCAGTATTGCGAGGCGGTGGCCGAGTACCAGCGCTTCACCCTTGCGATTCGCGAGATCAACAACAACGCGCTGACGCCCCGCGGCGGCGACGTACAGACATACCGCACGGGTGCCAAGGACCTCTCCATCTGGCGCAAGCTGCGCAATGACGCCCAGCGGCGTGCCGATGACCTCGGCCGCCAGTTCGGCCTCACGCCGCTTGCCCGCCGTGGCCTGAAGCCTGCTGCGCCGCAAGGTGAGTTATTCCCCAATGGACCAAAAGACGCCGCCGAGCGCTTCTTCACCTGAGCTGGCTGATCGTGTAACGGGATTTGCGCATGCGGTGCTGGATGGCCTGATCGTAGCCGGGCCGGATGTGCGCAACGCCTGCAAGCGCCATCTGCGTGACCTGGTTGAAGGCCCGCTGCGCGGGCTGGTTTGGGATCTTGAAGCGGCCAACCGCGCTATTAATTTCTTTGAGGAGGTGCTGTGCCTCAACGGCGGCGAGTACGAAGGGCAGCCATTTTTGCTTGCGCCCTGGCAGGCCTTCATCGTTGGCTCGCTGTTCGGCTGGTACAACGAGAAAGGCTTCAGGCGTTTCCGTATCGCCTACATCGAGACGGGTAAGGGCTCGGGCAAGTCGCCGTTGCTGGCCGGTATTGGCCTGTACGGGCTGACGGCTGACGGCGAGCAGCGTGCCGAGATCTACGCCGCGGCCACCAAGCGTGACCAGGCCATGATCCTGTTCCGCGATGCGGTGGCCATGGTGAACCTGTCGCAGCATCTGCGCACGCGGCTGCAGCAGTCCGGCCGTGACGAAAAGGTCTGGAACCTTTACTACCCCGGCAGCTTTTCGTTCTTTCGCCCAATCAGCTCCGACGAAGGCCAGTCTGGCCCGCGTCCGCACATGGGGCTGATCGATGAGGTGCACGAGCATAAGAACGCCAGCGCCATCGACATGATGCGCGCCGGCACAAAGAACCGCCGTAAAGCGCTGATCGCCATGATCACCAACAGCGGTTCGGACAAGAAAAGCGTAGCCGGGCAATACCATGACCTGGGCATTCGCGTGTGCAACGGCTCGCAGGAAGGCGACAGCTTTTTTGCATTCATCTGCTCGCTCGATGAGGGTGACGATCCGATCAAGGATGAAAGCTGCTGGGCGAAGGTGAACCCATCGCTGGACTTCATTGCAGAAGGCCAGACCGATGGCATCCCGGGCCGCCAGTACCTGCGAGAGCAAGTGCAGGAAGCGCGCGGCATGCCCAGCAAAGAGGCTGTGGTGCGGCGGCTGAACTTCTGCGAGTGGACCCAGGCAACCTCGCCGTGGATCTCCTACGAAGTGTGGACCGAGGCCTGCGAGCAGGTGCCCATGCGCATGCTGCGCGACCGCCCATGCGTTGCGGGGCTCGACCTGGCCAGCACTACCGACCTTACGGCGTTCGTGCTTCTGTTCTACCCGACCGCCGCCGACCCGCACTGGCGGTTGCTGCCGTACTTCTGGATACCCGATCACGAGCTGGAGGAGCGCGAGAAGCGCGACCAGGTGCCCTATGGCGTGTGGATTCGTGAAGGGCACCTGGAAACCACGCCGGGCCGCGCCATCAGCAAGCTGCATGTGCTGCGCAGGCTGCAGACCATCTGCGCCTACTTCGGTGTTGACCAGATTGCTTATGACCGCTGGCGTATCGAGGATTTGCTGCAGCTGATGGAGGAACACGACATCAGCCTGCCGCCGATGAAGGGCTTCGGCCAGGGCTATCAGTCGATGTCGCCAGCGGTGGATGAGTTCGAGCGCCGCTTGCTTGGTATGGCTGCGGCCCCCGAGGTGATTGACCTCAACCCCGATGATTGGGAACTGGTCACTGAGAGCTCAACTGAGGTTGTCGAGACCTTGCGCCACGACGGCAACCCGGTGATGACCTGGTGCGCCGGCAACGCGGTGACCACCTCAGATCCCGCGGGCAACCGCAAGGTAGACAAATCAAAGGCCACCGGTCGCATCGACGGCATTGTTGCTGCCGTCATGTCCACCGGTATCAGTGGTTCCGCCTCGGTTGGTGGGGGCACCTCAATTTATGATCAAGGTGTCGGTATATGAAACTGCTCATTGCATCCTGGCTCGCCGGCTTGCTGGGGTTTGGCCTGTTGGTGGCCGGTGTCGCCCAGCTCAATGTGCCTGCGGCGTTCATTGTCGCTGGCCTCGGCTTGCTGGGTTGGGCGCGTTTGGCCGACCGTGCTGCAGCCGTGCAGCGCACTAGCAAAGGGGGCTGAGCATGTTCTTTTCCAGTGTGCTCGGCTCCGGCGAGGGCAACTTGACCGATATGGACAGCGGCTTCTGGCGCGGCATGATCGGCTCGGCGCGGAACAGTGCCGGGGTGGTGGTCACGCCTGAGTCGGCAATGGGCCTGCCCATCCTGCAGAACTGCGTCACGCTGCTGGCAGAGAGCATGGCGCAGCTGCCGCTTGAGGTGTACGAGCGTAAAGAGAAAGGTCAGCGCGAGTCAGCAATCAACCACCCGTTGTATGACGTGCTGCGCTATCAGCCCAACGGCTTTCAAACTCCCTACGAATACCTTGAGGGCCGACAGATCGCGCTGGGCCTGCGCGGCAACGGCTTCAGTTGGATTGACCGCCGGGAGGACGGCAACGTCACCGCGTTGTGGCCTCTGGACAACGACAAGACCCAGGTGCTGAAGGGCGGCGACATGCTGCCTTACTACCGCATTGGCAGCGGCGAGCCCGTGCCGATGCGCATGATTCACCATGTGCGCTGGGGTAGCACCAACAACTATGTGGGCATGTCGCCAATTGAGCTGCATGCCGAGTCGGTTGGCCTCGCCCAGGCAGTACGGCAGTACACCAATAAGTCTTTCGCCAATGGTGTGGCGATCTCGGGCGTGATCGAACGCCCGCGTGAGGCCCCGGCGATCAAGGAACAAGGGACTATCGACCGCATCCTAGATCAGTGGGGTGCCAAGTTCGGTGGCATGGATAACGCCAAAAAGGTCGCCATGCTGCAAGAGGGTATGACCTTCAAGCCGGTATCCATGAACAACGTGGATGCCGAGATTGTGGCCATCCTCAAGCTGGCAGCGGCGGACATTGCGCGGATGTACAAGATCCCGCTGCCCATGCTCAACGACCTGGAGAAGGCCAACTACAACACCATCGAGCAGCTGCTGATTCAGTTCGTGGTGTTCGGCTTGCTGCCCTGGGTCAAGCGCCACGAGCAGTCGATGATGCGCGACTTCCTGCTGCCGCAGGATCGGCGCACCTACTTCATCGAGTTCAACCTGTCCGGCCTGCTGCGCGGCGACCAAAAGAGCCGCTACGAAGCCTATGCCATCGGCCGGCAATGGGGCTGGCTCAGCGTCAACGATATCCGGCGGCTGGAGAATATGCCTCCGGTCGATGGCGGCAACATCTACCTACAGCCGTTGAACATGGTCGACTCCACCAAGGGTGGTGCCGACCTGACCAACCCGAAAGTCCGGGCGCAGCTGGAAGCCCAGCAGCTCGAAATCGAAAGGATGCTCGCGCAATGAAACAGTACCTGAGAGCGGCAAGCCTGCTGTTCAACCAACCGTTGCTGGTTGCGCCTGACATGCTCGATCTGGGTGTGCGTTGGGCTAACCAAACGATGAACCTCAATATCATCAACATCGGGCCAGCAGCTGGTGCGCCGGGCGTGTGGCATGACGATGATGACTATGGTGCCCGCCTGGAGCGTGAAGAGCACAACCGTCGGGTGGCTATCGGCAACACGGGGCTTGAGGTGATCCCTGTCAGCGGCATCCTGGTCAGCCGCGGCAGCCATATCAACGCCTGCGAAACCATGACCAGCTACGAAGGGCTCCGCGCCCAGATCAAGCAGGCGGTCGCCGACCCGATGGTTGAACGCATCGTGCTGGATATCGACAGCCCGGGTGGCGCAGCTGTTGGCGCGTTTGAGCTGGCGGCGGATATCCGCGCCATGTCGTTGCAGAAGCCCATCACCGGCATCGTCAACTACATGGCCTACAGCGGCGGCTACCTGATCGGCTCGGCCTGTAGCGAGCTGGTTGTCAGCCAGACCAGCGGCCTAGGCTCCATTGGTGTGATCGCCAGCCACATGGACCGCTCCAAGATGGAGGAAAACATGGGGGTCAAGGTGACCACTGTGTTTGCCGGGGCTCACAAAAACGACTTGAGCCCGCATGAGCCACTGACAGACCAGTCGCTCAAGTTCCTCAACGACCTGGTGCAGGAAAGCTATCAGCTGTTTGTCGAGGCCGTGGCCGACTATCGCGGGCTATCCGTGCAGCAGGTGATCGCCACCGAGGCTGGGCTGTTCCGCGGCAAGGCCGGCATTTCCGCTGGCCTGGCTGATCGCATGCAAAGCCCGCAGGACGCAGTAGACGAACTCTCCCGCGTGGTAGCGCAGAGCCGAGCGAACCGCCAAGGCGGTCGCGTTGCGCTGCGCGCCCAGGCGATGGATATCCAATCCCGATTCTGACCGCGTTCGCGGCAGTCACCCGAACCCGCTACGGCGGGTTTTTTTATGCCTAGGAGGCACCATGTCCCTTGTACTTCAAATGCGTAGCGAACGCGCCAAGCTCAATGAGCAACTGCAGGCGCTGGCCAAGATCGAAGCGGGCGGCACTGCGCTGACCGCTGAGCAACTGGCGACCTTCGCGGATCTGGAAACCCAGATCAATTCCATTACCGACAAACTCGGCCGTGCCGAGACTGCCGAGCGCGCGCAGGCAGCCAGCGCGGTGCCGGTGAACGAAGGCGCGCAGGGTAGCCAAAGCCCGCCTGCACAGGTCTATGGGCCGGTCACGCCGAAACCTGTACCAGGTGAAAAGATGGCGCAGATGGTGCGCCTGCTGGCCGCTGCCCAGGGCAACCAACAGGTTGCTGCGCAGATGGCCAAAGACGGCAACTACGGTGTGGACGTGCACATGGCGCTGTCCACTGTCACCCCTGGTGCCGGTGGTGTGTTGGTGCCGACCAATTTTGCGGCCGATGTGATCGAGGCACTGCGCCCGACCTCGGTGGTTCGCAAGATGGGCGTTACCAGCCTGCCGCTGAACAACGGCAACTTGACCATGCCGCGTATCACCGGCAACACCGTGGTGACCTACATCGGTGCGGATGAGGACATCCCACTTACCGGCATGACCTTCGCGGACACCAAGCTGTCGGCCAAGAAAGCCTCGGCACTGGTGCCTGTGTCCAACGACCTGCTGCGTATGGCGGGCGTTAACCCGCGCGTTGATTCGCTGGTTGCCAACGACCTCACGGTCAGCATGGGCCTGTCTGAGGATCTGCACTTTATCCGCGCTGACGGCTCCGGTGTGCTGCCCAAAGGCATGCGCCACTGGGCAATCGCGCAGCATGTGTTGCCCGCTCCGGCGACGCCTGATCTGGCGCAGATTGACCTGTTCCTGGGCGGCCTGATGCTGCGCATCGAAACCGCCAACGTGATGATGCTCTCGTGCGGCTGGCTGATGCACCCGCGCACCCTGCGCTGGCTGCAGTCGCTGCGCGATGGCAACGGAAATAAGGCGTACCCCGAGGTCGACGCAGGCCTGCTCAAGGGCTACGCGGTGGGCCTGAGCAATCAGATCCCAGTCAACCTGGGTCTCGGTGGCAATGAGTCGGAGATCTACTTCGTCAACTTCGCCGACATGATGATCGGCGAAGACATGGAGCTGGTCATCGACTTCAGCAAGGAGGCTGCCTACAAGGATGCCGGCGGCAACATGGTCAGCGCCTTCCAGCGTGACCAGACCCTGGTCCGCGTCATTGCCAAACACGACTTCGGCCCGCGCCACGTCGAGTGCATCGCTGTAGGTACTGAAGTGACCTGGGGCGCTGGCATGTGATCCCTGGCCCCGCCACCCGGCGGGGCTCCTCTAGCAGCAATTTAAGGTGAAGACATGAGCAAGCCCACTGCGGTGAAGTTCCTCAAATCCTGGCGTGGTTACTCCGCCAAAGAACTGGCCGGCTTCTCACCGGCTGAAGCGAAATCCCTGGTTGATGCGGGTGTTGCCGAATACGTCGACAAGGCAAAAGCCCAGGCCGCGCGTAAGGCGGCTGAAAAGGCCGCCGCTGATGCGGCTGGTAAGTCTGCCGCTGCCGGCGGCACGGGTGGTAATGGGACGCAACCGGCTGGTGGCAACGACGACAACGACGGGAAGCCCTAACCATGGCGCGCCGAATTGCCTACAGCGGTGCGGCGGCGATCACCCTGGCCGAGGTGGCGTTGCAGTGCCGTGCTGAGGCGGCTGACCTAGCGCCAGAAGCGGCGCTGATCGAGGGGGTGATTATCCCCGGCGTGACCGCGCAGGCCGAGGAGCGCACTGGGGCGGCAATTCGGGCTGCCGAGTATGTTGAGGATTGGCCGGCGCATTACGGCTCCGGTCGGCCCTTGGACGTTGGCCAGGCCACTGAGATTGTTTCAGTGGCGCGCCTGAGCAATGGCAGCGTGGATGTACTCGCCGTGGCCACGGACCTACGCCAGGGCAGTCGCGAGAGCTTTCTGCACTTCCCTGATGGCCGGCCCTCTGGCGAGCTGCGCATCACCTACCGGGCCGGTGTCGACTTTGCAGCTTACCCGGGCGTGCGCATGTGGCTGCTGATGAATGCTGCCACTGCGTATGAGTTTCGAGAGCGCTTTGTGGTGGGCACGATCCTGGCCGAGCTGCCGTCAACGTTCACCGATTCCATGCTGGCCGAGATCGCCGTGCCGCCGAGGTTCTGACATGAGAGCAGGTCGATTGCGTTACCGCGGCCAGCTGCTTGCTCTGGATGACCAGCTGCAGGCCGTTGACCTGGGTTCGCGCTGGGTGGATATCCGCACCAAGGAAGGTGAAAGCCCCGCGCCTGTTGGGCTGCGTCAGCGCTCGCTGGTCGAGATTCGCGCCCGGTTCTCCAGTTTGTTCTGCGCCGGGCGCTACCTGCGGCATGGTGGCCGGCTGTTTCACCTGGTTACCGCCCGCGACCCTCGCGGCAACGGTGTCGAGGTTGTGGTGTCGGCCGAGGAGTTGATCGGCACCGCCGCCACCTACACCGCCCAGTCCGGTGCCGATCCGTTGCCGTGCCGGGTGTTTCTGGCTTATGGCGTTTCGCGCCCAGGCCAGTTCTCTGGCGCGGTCGAGCATGTGACCGAGCTGGAGGCGGCGGTGATTGAGGTCGGTCGGCCGCAGCCTGGGGCTGTGTTCCAGGTAGACGGGGTGGCCTGGCGCGTTGCGGGCCTGGTCGAAGGTGAGGATGACCGCATCGTGCGGCGCATGTGGGTGAAGCGTGTATGAACCGTATAGACGTGAGCCTGCCGCAGTTCGAGGGCGGTGCCGCTGCGTTCGGCATCGACGAAAAACGTTTTGCCCGGATCGAGATCAACTCGACCAACCGCGCGGCGCGCTGGGTCAAGCGTGTGCTGCTGGTTGAGCCGTTCTCCAAGGCTACCGGGGTGCGGCGGGTGATCTTCAATGACCGCATCCGCCTCGACCTGGCCAACAGCGGCAAGCCTGAGGCGAACATCGTGCCTTCTTCGGCCGGTATTCCGGCTCGCTGCTTTCGGCATCGTGCTGACCCGGTTAACGGTTCAAAGGTCAGTGCGCGGGTGCTGGTCGATTGGTGGAGAGGTGAGAAGGTCGCCGCCGGCTTCATCAACCCATCCAGCAATCGCAAGTTGCCGTTGGCCACGCGCAGTGTGCGCGAGCGCCAGGTGCACGCCAAAACGAAGCTGCCGCACATCAGGCAGTACCGCTATGAGTACCGCGTGCCCGAGGACGCCAACGGCCCATCGGCTGCGGCGCTGTTCCGCGTGGCAGTGGATGACAACACCCGCGAACAGGCTGCTGACCGCCTGGTGCTTGAGTTCAACCTTGACTTGGATAAGGAGTTGTTCTGATGGAGCTGACCGCCACGCGCGTGACGGACTTCCTGGATGCGCAGCTGCAGCTGGTTACTCAGGCCAACGACTACCCGCTGACTCTGGCTGGCGTGCACGTGGGGCAGTTCTATGAGGATCTGCCGCAGGGTGCGCCGCTGCCGCTCGCTACTCTGGTCGCTGCCTCGACCACTGATGCCGTAACGCCTGACGGCGTGGTGCTCTCGGGGTTGCGTGGCCGCTCTTACCAGGTCGAGGTGGTCATTGACTTCGACCAGTACCCCGGCATCCCGCGGCATGTGCTGCTCGACCAGATCGAGTGGGGCATCGGCCGTGCAGTTCGAGGCCGGCCACCTGCTGGCCTGATCGGGCTGCTGCAGCGCGTCACCCTGGGTGACGTGCAATTCAACTACCCGGCCCCTGGGCATTCCATTGCAATCGTGCAGGCCCAGGTTGCTGCTGTTTTCGTCGAGCAATACCAACCCTAGGAGGGTGATATGTCCACCACCAAAGCAGAAAAGGCCTTCACCTTCCGTGAGGGTGGCAAGGTTACGTTGTACAAGAAAGGCGCTGACCTGAGCGGTGCTGCCCTGGCGCATGCCCAGGCCAACGGCTTTGCGCCGAAGCCGAAGGCTGAAAAGCCCCCGGCCGAGGCCACGCCCGCCGAGACCAAGTAAACCGCCACAGCCCCGCGCTTAACCTGGCCACTGCGCCGCTCCCTGATATCGAGGTAAACCCATGATCACCGTTCAAGACGCCAGCCTTATCGGCTACGGCGATATCTTTACGCGCGCCTATCAATCCCAGAAGGCCTTGCTGCCTTGGGGCAACAGCAGTGACTTGCAGATCGCTCACACCGAGGATACGCAAGCGCTGCCCAACTACATCACCGGCCAGGGTAACCGCAACTCCACGGCGCGCGTGACCGGCGTGACGGCCAGCTTCACCATCTACGACGTCAACGCCCGTAACCTGGCTATCGTTGGCCGTGGCAAGGTGCGTGGTGTGTCTGCCGGGGCGATTGTCACGCCCGAGGTGCATGTGTGCGAGGGTCTGCCGGGTGAGCTGATCCCCTTCGATGAGCTGCCCGATACCTCGGTGGCCTATCTGATCAAAAGTGCAGATGATGTCACCACGTATGCCGCCGGCGCCGACTACCTGATGACGCCCTACGGTATTCAGCTCACCAGTGGTACAACCATCACCAGCGCTGGCATCACGGCCATGTACACCAAGCTCGCGGCCGACGTGGTTGAGATGCTGACTACCTCGCAGACGGAGCTGGAGATGTACTTTGCCGGCCTCAACGCCGCGCAGGGTGGTGCACCAACGCCCGCCCGCCTGCGTCGTTTCAAGCCGGCGCTGGTGCAACAGATCCAGCTCAGCGGCACGGCCTATGCCGCGTACCAGGTGACCGGCGAGTTGCTGGCTGACATGCTGGTCACCTCGGCTGATATGTCGCAGTTCTACAACCTGGGTATGAAGGCTGCGGCGTAGTGGCGGTAAACCCGGCCTAGTGCCGGGTTTCGGTGATGGCGTTGTGATGGTAGATTCTTTTTCACATTGACCCTGTGGGAGGGAGCCCGATGAAATGTCCTAAGTGCTCATATGAGCCGACGATGGCTGAGATGCAGCAGAACCCTGACAGTTGCGCTAGCTGTGGGGTGTATTACTCAAAGGTTGCAGCTAAGCCTGCTACCGAGCCCCGACCAAGCCCGGTGGAGAAGGTTACCTTTTCGGACTGGGTTAACTCGAATCCATCGGTGAAGTGGGTTGGTGCTTTGTTACTCGGCCTGGTGATTGGTTATTTCGCCGGCCGTGAGCACGTCAAATACGAGATTCGTAGCGCTATGTCGCAGTCGCTTGCGGGGCTGGGGGCCATTTTCAGCGGCAACTCAAAGGCTGCAGCAACCTCACCTGCCCCCACATCTGTGCCGCCCGCCCCGAAAGCAGCCGCGAAAGAGTCTCCTGTTACGGCTACGCTGGTGAACAAGGGGTTCTATGAAGGTAAGTATGGCCAGGATCAGATCACCACTGACTTTACCTTTGCCAATGGTACTGACTCCGATATTCGTGCATTTGACGGTGTGGTGGTTATCACCGATTTGTTGGGTAATGAAATCATTCGGATCAACATGGCGGTAAACGAGCCTGTTGCGAAACGGCAAACCTTGGAGTGGAGCGGCGGGGTTGACTACAACCAATTCAAGGATTCGCACCAGCGTTTTAGAACTGAACCTCAAGAAAATCTCAAGATACTTTTCGAGATCAAGAAAGTTTTGTATGCAGATGGAAAGCTAGAGCAGTTTTAGTTTTCCCTCAACTGAGCCCCGCTAATGCGGGGCTTTTTTATATCTGGAGAAAAGTTCATGTCCGTCCGTGATCGCCTGATCCAACTCACCCTGCGCGCTCGCAACTTCCTTTCGGGTGATGTGCAGCCGGCTACCGACTCGATGCGCGAGCTGGCCGAGGAAGGGCGGCGGCTCAAGGCGAGCATGGATGAGGTAGGCCGTGCGCGTGGCATGGCCCGCACCTTGCGCGACAACCAGCAGGCCACCGAGGGCCTTGCCCGTGCCCAGGCTGATGCCCGGGCCACGCTGGATGATCTGACGCGGGAACTTGGCGACAACGCCGAAGCCACCGCAGGCCAGCGCATCGCCATGCGTGAGGCCCGGCGCACGCTGGATGAGGCCGAGCGGGCCTACAAGAAGAACCAGAGCGCCATCAAAAACCTGACCACCGAACTGAAACAGATGGGGGTGGATACCGACAACGTAACGGCTGAAGAGAAGCGCCTAGCCGGTGAGTTGGAAGATGGCAAGAAGGCGCTGGGAGATAACCGCGAGGCGATCAAACAGAAGCGTATAGAGGAAAAGAAGGCAGCAGACACGACCAAGGAACACGCTGATCGTGTGGATGCGACCAAGGGCGCAATGGCAGATGCAGGCCGCAAAGTGCTGGCCTTCGCCGCCGCCTATGTGTCGCTGAATGCGGCAATGGGACTGGTGCAGCGCGGCCTGAGCTTGGTTGCGCAGGGCATCCGTGCGGTGACCACGGACGGTTCTGAGAAACAACAGGCCCTTGGTCAGCTGGAGGCTGCCCTGGCTTCGACCGGGCGGCAGGCCGAGTTCACCAGCCAGCAGCTGTTAGATATGGCCGATGCCTTTGAGGCCAGCTCGATGCTGACCGCTGAGCAGGTTCAGTCGGCTCAGGCGCGTTTGCTGTCTTACACCGATGTAGCGGCTACTGAATTTCCGCGCGCTATCCAGATCATTATTGATCAGCAGCAGCGCCTGGGTATCAGTGTTGAGCAGTCGGCCGAGATCGTCGGTCGCGCCTTGCAGTCCCCGTCCGAGGCTATTACCACGCTCGGGCGGCAGGGCTTCAAGCTTGAGGAAGGGCAAAAGCGGCTGCTCAAGCAGCTGGAGGCCACCGGCAAAACTGCCGAGGCCCAGGCCATCATCATGGATATGCTGGCCGAAGCCTATGGCGGTTCGGCTACGGCTGCCCGCATGAACACCTTCCAGGGGTTGCTCAAGGGTATTGGTGATCGCTTCGGCGACTTTGCGAGCCGCGTCAGCAGTTCCGGCATCTTCGAGTATTTGCAGCAGCGGCTGCGGGGCGTGGCTGATTATCTTGATCAGCTGGCCAGCGATGGCCGTCTTGATCGTTTGGCGCAGGCTCTCAGTGATGCCTTTGTGCAGGGTGTTGATAAAGCCGAGGCCTTTGCCAAGCGCTTGCTGGATATTGATTTCAACAAGCTTATCGACGGCAGCACTCGCTGGCTGAGCGGCTTCGGCGATGGAGTGGACAAGGCGGTTAGCGCTGTTGACACCCTGGCCGAAAAGACCCGTGGCTTCTGGAATGTGTTGACGCTGGCAGGTAATGCGGCTGATACCTTCTGGGGGGCGTTCAAGCTCGGCATTCTGGAAACAGCCAGCATGCTCGCCGGCACCCTGCCGGATGCGCTGGGTGGGGCCAAATGGAAAGAGCGTATCGATCAGATAGCGTCCGGGGTTCGGGCGGGCATCAAGTCGTCGATTGATGGTGTGAAAACCGACTTCGAGGATCTGCGCAACTCCATCGAAGGCCTGGGGCGGGATGCCGCCAATAGTGCGAAGGCGGGGGCAGAAGCGACCACGGCCGCGATCAAGGGCGAGCTTGAGCAGCAGCGCATGCTCGACCAGGCGCACGCTGATCAGTTGATCGCCAACCAGCACAGGGTCAGGGATGAGGCCATTGCGGCCGCTATTGCTGGCACTGCCGCGATTGCGGATATGGGCCAGGCGCTCAATTTGATTGATACCGCCAGGTCGCGCGAACAGCTGGAGGGTTTGCGCTCTGCGCTTTTGCGTGCCTTCACCGATGGGCAGTTGAGCCAAGTGGAGTTTGCTCAAGCCACTGGTGTGCTTAATGCCCGCTTGGGCGAGCTGGGTGGCGCTGCCACTGGCATGGCTGCCGCTGCTGGCATTGCCGCCGAGAGCCTTAAATCACTGGCGGACGTGCAGCGTGCGATCAGCGATGCCAAAACAGACCGCGACATCACGGCTATCCGCACCGCCCTGAAACGGCTGTACGACGATGGCCTGCTCGGCGCGACCGATTACAACGCCGAGCTGGCCAAGCTCACCGCCCGTCAGAAGGAACTCAAGGGCGCGGTCGAGCAGGGTACGAAAGCCCAGGCCGACAAGAACGACGCAGACAAAGAGGCGATCAAAACCTCTGAGGATCTGCGTCGCGAATCCGGCAAACGCATGGAAGCCGAGCGCCGTGCCGGCGACCAGGCGATGCAGGACCGTCGCAAGGGCACCGAAGAAGCCGAGCGCGACATGTCCGCCTTCGGTGACTTCTTCGGTGGCGTGATCAGCCGTGCCCGTGAGCCGCTTGCGGCCCTCAGTGCCGCGGCCCTGGCTGCCTACGACAAGCTGCGGGGTGTGACCAGCGTCGATCTGTCGATGGATACCAGCGACCTGGATGCAACCACCCAGTCGTTGACGCGCGCCCGCGAGGAGCTGGGCAAGCTGCAGGCTCAGGCCAACACGGTGGGCATGAGTGGCTTCGGCCGCTGGATGACGCAGACCCAGGTGCAAAGCCAGCAGATCCAGGTGCAGTACCTGGCGCAAAAGGCCAGCCTGCAGCAGCTGATGGCCGGCTATGAGGATGGCAGCATCACCCTCGAAAGCTTCGTGCGGCGGGCGGGTGGTGCCACCAACAGCCTGAACCTGCTCGACAAGGCAGACCTGAGCGGGCTGGAAAGCGCGCTGGAGTCCGCCAAGCAACGCATGGAGCAGCTCGGCGACTCCACGCGCGGCACCCTGGAGAGTTTGCAGATGGAGCTGCTGCAGCTGCAGGGCACGCAAGAGGAGATCGAGCGGGCGCGCTTCGATAGCCGGCGCAATGAACTACGCGCCCAGCAGGCCCAGGCGCAAACAGCCGGCGACTCGGCCGCGGCCACCAACCTGCGCAAGGCCCTGCAAACCCTGGATGAAATCGAAACCGCAACCGCCAACAAGCGCCTGCAGGATGCCCAGCAAAAACGCACCGAGGAGGCCGCCAAGGCCGCGCCCACACAGGCGCAGCCGCAGCAGCCGGCCAAAGTCATCCAGCTGGTTGGCCCTCGCGGCCAGGCGGTGAACGTAGCGGTACAGAGCGACCGCGACGAAACCAACCTGCTGAGCATCCTTGAAGATGCCGCGTTGAGGAGTCGGTAAATGGCCGTGATGCTGGACAGTATTCAGTTGGACGAACACACCGACCTGGCCGGCGACCAGCTCGAATGGACGGACGAGTTCGAGTGGGACGCCGTGGCCCAGGAACAAGAGCGCTCCCTGGCTGGCAACATGATTGTGCAGGAGGGCGTCAAGATCCACGGCCGGCCCATCACCCTGGCCAGCAACGGGGCTGCCTGGTTTATGTTGAGCTTGGTGCGGCAGCTGGAGGTACTGCGCGACCAGCCCGGCCGGGTGATGCCGCTGACGCTGGCGGATGGCCGTGAGTTTCACGTCATCTTCAACCGTGTCGGCGGGCCTGCGCTGGAGGCCAAGCCGCTCTGGCGGCAGGTAAACCCCGGCCCTGATGCCCTCTACGAACTCACCATCCGCCTGCTTACCGTTGCGCCGCCCGTAGCACCGTAACCCGCACCCATCCCCGAACCCGCCCTGTGCGGGTTTTTTTATGCCCGGAGATTGGCATGACGATCAACGTCCTCGACGTAAAACTGCTGAAAAGCCAACGCCTCACCGACGAAGACGACGGTGGCGGCCGCGCCACCGGCCAGGCCGTAGAAGACGGGCAGGAAAACAACCTGTTCCCCGATATCTCCCGGCTGGACCGCACCCTCGGCCGCATCGCCCTGCGCAAGGCCTATGCCGGCGTGGTGGCGGAGAACGCCGATGCCTACCTCGGTGCCCATGCCATCCTCACCCAAGCCCCGGCAGACCCGCGCGTGAGCGTGGTGCTGTTCAACACCGGCAGCCAAACCGACGAACGCCTGGCCGCCCGCAACAGCATCGAGAACTACGTGGTGCCCGGCACGGCTGCGCAGTTCGAGCTGCTCGGCAACCAGCTCACCGGCCAGCGTGCACTCACCTGCGTGCAGCGCGAGGAACACCGCGTGCCGGAAATCGGCGAGGTCTACCAGCTGGTCAGCGGCAGCAACAATCAGTACGTGCGCATCACCGCTGTTGAAGCCATCGTCGAAAACTTCATCTACGAGTACTCGGGCGGCAGCTACCTGACCCTCCCGCGCCGCCGGCTTAACCTCGGCATCAGCGCGGCGCTGCTGCAAACCTACCCGGGCGGCTCGGTAACCCCGGGCGGCACCAGTGCCACCAACGGGGCTGGCTTGAGCAAAGCCAGCGTGCTGGGCACTCAGGTGGCGGATGCGGCGCGCTACTTCGGCATCAGCCCGCTGGCCGCCGCGGTGGCCCAGGGCGACCTGAGCGTCAAGGTGGCGTCGGTGTATGCCTCCCTGGTGCCGAGCAACACCAAAGAGACCCCGTTGATCGACCAGCTCGGCGGTTACAGCCGCCGGCAGATGATCGCCGCCGGTGCGGCGCGTTCGCCGGCCCTGACCTTTGCCTCGATCACCGCCGGGCAGTCGCGCAGCTTTCTCGGCACGGGCGCGCTGCCGGGCAGCATCACCCTCAACATCAGCTCCGGGGTGTACGTCGATGATGCCAAGGGCGAGTTCCGCCCCGTAAGCGGCAGTGCCAGCTTCAGCAAAATCACCGTGGACTACCAAACCGGGCAGATCGACGCCTATCGCGCTACGGCCTTCACCGGCGCGGCCAGCGTTACCTACACCCCGGCGGCGGGCGTTACCGGGCCGGCGGTAACCGGCGAGATCATCATCACCCTGGCCAACCGCGGCTTTGCCTACACCCTGGCCCTGGCGCTGGCCAAGCCCCGGCCAGGCACGCTGAGCATCAGCTACATGGCCCTCGGTAAGTGGCAGGAGATCCGCGACCCAGGCGACGGCGAGCTGGTGGGCGAGGGCAGCGGCAGCATCGCGTTTGCTACTGGCAGCGTGTCGTTCACCCTCAATGCCTTGCCCGATGTCGGCAGCGCCCTGATTTACAGCTACGTGTCGCAGAACAATGCGGAATTTACCCAGCGCACTGGCGCGGGCGTGCCCGCCAAGGCGCGCATCCGCCACCGCCTGCCGCACGACGGCATCCAGCCTGGCAGCCTCACGGCCACCTACCTGGTTGGCGGTGTCAGCAAAACCATTACCGATGCCGGCGACGGCACGCTTACTGGCCAGGCCAGCGGCATCATCGTTTACGCCACCGGTGAGCTGGACATGGAGCTGACCAGCACCCCGGATGGTGGTAGCGCCATCCAGTACAGCTACCAGCAGGGTGCGATAGGCGACACCGTGCTGAGCCCCGCGCCGGATGGTGCCGGCACCGTTAACGGCACCATCCCCGGTGCGCCGCTGCAGCCCGGCACGGTGCAGGCCCTGTGGTCGGTGGTGCGCAAAAAAGCCGTGCCCTCGGTGAAGAACCAAACCAGCTATGACTCGACCTACACCATCGAGCGCGCCGCGCGCGACGACGGCGCAGGCGGCTGGGTGGGTTACGTGGGCACCATCGACTACAGCACCGGCGTGTTCACCCTGCGCGTGCGGGGTGGGTACGAATACGTTGAGTACACCTACCAGAACGACAGTCGTCTCGACTGGGCGATCTCCGGCTAAGAGGCCCTCATGTCCGATATCAAACTGATCAGCACTGCCACCACGCTGCAGGAGCAGTTCGGCGGCACCCTGGTGGTGCGCGCCCAACCGGCGGGCACAAGCTACGGCCCGCAAACCGACAGCCAGCCCGCGCCGGAGCTGACCTTCGACCTGCTGCCCGCCATTGAGGAGCCCATCCTACCGGGCTCGCTCATCCTCACTTTTGGCGGCGAGACCTACGTCGACCGCGACGGCGTGCTCTACAAAAACATCAGCAGCCAAACCAACGCAGGGGTAGCGGTCGGCACGGTTGACTATGCTGCAGGCGAGGCGCGCCTCAACAGCTACCCGGCCGGGGCCAGTGCCAGCATCAGCCTGCAGGGCTGCCTGACCACCAACAGTGGCTTCGCCATTACCGGTGCCACCTGGCGCACCCCCGGCGCGCCGCTACGCCCGGGCAGCCTGCAGCTCACCGTGGTGCGTGCAGACACCGCCGCGGTGGTGGTGGCTATCGCCAACAACAACGGCGAATTTACCGGCCCGGTGGTGCACGGCACGGTTGATATCACCACGGGCATCATCCGCGCGCGCTTCACCAGCAACCCTGCAGACGCCAGCGGCAACAGCGAGATCCCGGTTATCCCGCTGCTGCTGCGCTACAACACCGTGCTCTACACCAGCCTGCCGCTGAATGCCGAACTGATCGGCCTGGACCCCGTGCGCCTGCCGGCCGATGGCCGTGTGCCGATCTACCGCGAAGGCGAGGTGCTGGTCATCCACCACACCGCCGAGACGGGCATCGGCACGCCAACACCCGGCCTGGTGGTGAGCCTGGCGCGCGATCACCAGGCCGACATCGAAGTGCTTGATGCAAACGGCGTGGCGCTCGACCCGCAGGCCTACACCACTAACAAGCTGCTCGGCCGTGTGGCCTTCGCTGACCCGCTGGTACTCAACGATGCCGAGGGTGTGCCGCTGGTACCGCCACTCAAGGTGCTGGACCGCGTAGAGCACATGACCGTCTGCACCGAGGTGCAGATCAGCGGCGTGCTGGGCATCAACAGCCCCATGCCGTGGGACCTGCCTCCGGCTGCAGCAAAGGTATCCAGCGCCGTGGCCTGGGGCGACTTGCAGGCGCGGCTGTACAAATGGTTCGCACAAAAAACCTGGAACAGCGGCGCACCGAACTGGAGCGACAACGTGGTGGGCGATGGCACCACAGCGCAGTACGACCAGCTCAACTATCCGCCAATCGTAACCAACAAGGGGGCGATTGCGGGCAAGTGGGCACTGGTGTTCACCGGATCCACCACCTACCAGGTGGTCGAGCAGCAACTGGGCATCATCGCCAATGGCAACACGGGCGCGGTGTGCGCGCCGATCAACCCGGCCAATGGCGCGCCGTACTTCACCATTGCGGCAGGTGGCTGGGGCAGCGGCTGGGCGGCGGGTAACGCGATTCGCTTCAACACTGATTCATGCCTCGGCCCGCTGTGGATCTGCCGCACCGTACTGGCGGGGCAGGGCACGGTTGAGGATGACAAGTTCCAGATTCAGGTTAGAGGGGATGCAGACTGATGGCAGGCATCGGAACTAAAGAAGATCCGTGGCTGATAGAGAGTGCTACACAGCTATCAACTTTGTTCAGAACTCAGGGCGGAGGAGGCTACTACAGGCTGACAGGAAACTTCGCTGTGTCGTTTTCTGGTTTGAATAACTCCGCGGCTCAGAACTATCAATCGAAGATCATTGATGCGGCGGGATACCGCATTACGATCACTGTTTTTACTTCCGTTTCTGTGGGGGCTGTGTTGGCTGGTGTAACTTTGGTCGATGGATTTTTGTCGATCATGGTATACGCATCGGGGCAGTACATAATTGTCGAGCTTTTTGTGAACTGCTTCTTCACGGACTGTTTGCTGTTGCTGCAGCAGCAGGGGGCATTCCAGGCGTATATGGGGATGAACTACAGCGTCTTTGCGTCTCCTGAGCCCAAGGAGTTCCGGCGTGTTGTGGTGATGAACTCATATACTGTTGCCGGCACCGACTTCAACTCCTGGAGCGCGACTCCGTCGACTACGTTTGTTGATGTTTTTAAGTTCACTTCTGGGGCGAATGGCACTTGGTACACGGCTCGGTCGGCTCGCCCCACTGTCCCGGTCCTGGATAGCCTGACGTCCGGGCGATTCACGGCGGCAGGTTGGTTTGACGATACGACTTTGCCCGCGCCGCGCCCTTTCTTTGCTGATGTGGTCAGCTTGGTGTTGAACACCCTGGTTGATGGTGAGCCCAAGGCGCGCAGCTTGTTTTATGAGGCTGGTGGTCAGTTTTATGTGCTGGGCCAGTCAAATGCTTCGGGTGCGCTTGAGCTGACGTTGCGTGTCAGGCGGTGGTTGACCTTTCGGGTCGTGGCGTCTGAAACCTATGCGCTTGATCGTTTGCAGAGCGGCAACTACGTCGCCTCTGGGGTTTACTACCTGCCCCCTGTCGATAACGGTTGGAAGTATCAGGCGTCGGCGGCCGGACAAATGTCCAACCTGCAGTCGGTTAGCTTTGGTTCATCGCCCGTTACGGTGAACGGCATCACGCTGACTCCATACCCTGTGTATCCCGAGATGGCCTCTCCGCGCACCACACTGCAAACAGGTGGGCCGCAGCAGCTCTTTACTCTTGATACTGCTGATCTGGGTGGTGGTGGGGGCGGCCCTGTTCTGGAGGGCGATCCTGCCTTCTTGGACGGCGTTGTGGAGGAAATCCACCCGATGCTTGGCACCGTGCGGCCGCTGTCCAACGCCGAGGTGGTGGTGATTGAGTTGCGGGCGGATCAGAGCTACGCGGCGTTGGGGAGGACCTTCAGCAATCTGCTGGGTGAGTTCCGGATTGATACCGAGGTGTATGGCGGTGGTGATGTGTTCGCCTTTGCCGTCGACTTTCCCGGGCTCGTCTGGCAGGCCGGCGCTGAGCTGGGCCTGGGCGCGCGCGTGCGGCCGGTAGTTAACAACGGTTACGTCTACGAGATTGTCTCGGCGGGTGTGGCTGGTGGTTCAGAGCCGGCGTGGTGGGCCGACGAGGGCGATGGCACTGAGGGTGCCATCGGCAGCGCGACTGCCAAAGCCAGGCCGTACTACCAGCCGCAGGCCCATGGCCCGCTGAAGATGACCCTAGTCGAATAGAGCGCCAACCCCATGCAGAGATTTCGCCTCGCCGGGCCTTACCAGCCGCCGGTGCCGTTGGTGTTCGTGCTGCGTGCCCGCCATGTCGATGTGATCTACCCCGAGCCGCCACGCCTGTGCATATCCGCGCGGGCAGGGTGGTCGGGGGCTGATGCGGCCGATGCCGCGACGGTGGCAGCATTCCGCTCGGTGCCGCCGCGCGAGATGCGGGTGGTGCTCAGCCATCAGCAGGCCCCGGCCCAGGATGCTGCCATGGGCTCTGCCTGGGGCGTGGGCGCGCCAACTGACAGTGGCACGGGCGATGGTTGGACAGCGGCGCGGCCGTTGTCTGCTGCCGCCACGGCCTCGCCCTGGTCAACCCCTGGCGTGCGTGACTCCGGTACCGCTGATGCCTGGCGGCCGGCGATCCCGCTCGACCAGCTCAACCTGCGGCTGAGTTGGCAGGTCGGCACGCCGGCCGATGCAGGTGTGGGCAGCCGCCATCGCGACACCGATCGCTTTGGTCCTGAGTGGGTGTATGTCGAGCAGTTGCCGCCGTACCGCCCGGGGGCGCAGCCGCTGGCGTTCCGCTTCAACGGCACCCGCTACCAGCCGGCACGCAACCCGCCGGTGTATTTCCGCCTGGGCCGCAGTCTGCGCGAACGGCCCACCCAGCCGCGCGACCAGCGCATCGGCATCCGTCACGGCACGCCGGCAACGCTCGACTGGGGTCGCACGCTGCCCTGGGGCTGGGGCACCCCGGCCGATGCCCGGCCGACCGGCATCACCTACCCCGACTACAACGGCCCGGTGATCATCATCGAACCGCCGGTGGAACCGGACATACTGGAGACCTACATGATCGCCAACAGCGTCAGCTTGGTGGTGTTGCCTGATCGCACGCCTGTGGATGCCACCGGCATCAAGGTCGGCCTGGATCGGGACAGCTTCAGCTGGAAGTTCAGCGCGGATCTGTTCGGGCGCACCTCGCTCAACCTGGTGCGCCCGGATGCCAGTGGCCCGAAAACCCTGGAGCTGACTATTAACGGCTGGGTCTGGACGTTGATGGTGGAGCGCTACAGCAGCACCGCCAAGTTCCCGGCCGAGCGTTTCAGCATCAGCGGCAGCAGCCGCACCCAGCTGCTCGGCCCGCCATATGCGCCCCTGCGCAGTGCGGTCAACGCGGTGGACATCAACGCCCGCCAGGCCGCTGAGAATCAGCTGCTGTTCACCGGCTTCACCATCAACTGGGACGCTACCGGCATCGGCCCTCCGGACTGGACCATCCCCGCTGGCGCGCTGAGCTACCAGGACCAAACCCCGATGCAGGTAATCGCCCGCGTTGCCGAGGCGGCGGGGGCATTCGTGCTGCCCGCGCGCGAGGGCGACGCGCTCACCGTACTGCCGTGCTACCGAGAGGCGGTGTGGTGGTGGAACACCGCGATCATGGACCGCATCATCCCGGCCGAGATCATCACCGATGCCAGCGGTGAATGGACGCCACAGCCTGAGTGGGACAGCGTTTACGTCAGCGGTACCAGCCACGGCGTGGCGGTGGACGTGCGCCGCCAGGGCACGGCAGGCAATGCCCCTGCGGCGGATGTGTTCGATGACCTGATCACCGCCACTGACGCGGCCCGTGCTCGCGGTATTTGCGAGATCAGCAAGGGCGGCAATCAGGAGATCGCCAGCCGCACCATCCCGCTGTTCCCTGTGGGCAGCGCACCCGGCCTGGTCGAGCCCGGCATGCTCTGCGAAGTCCGCGACCCCGGCGACACCTGGCGAGGGCTGTGCCTCGGCGTAGACATCACCGCCGACGGCATAGGTGCCAGCCGCGTTAGCCAGGTGCTGCGCTTCGAGCGCCACCACGCCGGAGGTGCCTGATGGCCACGGTCAACCCATGGAAGAAGTTCATCAACCTGCTGCCAGGCGGCAGCCGAACAGTCGGCGAGGTAATCAGCATCAGCACTGCCACCGGTACCAGCATCATCGAACTGCGCAACGGCATCCAAATCGCCGCCCGCGGTACCGGCGTGGCGGTGGGACTGAAGGCGTTCATCATCGACGGGCAGATCACCGGGCAGGCACCGAGCCTGCCGCAGTATGACGTGGAGGTGTAACCACAACATCTAGTGTCCTATCAGCTGGTCACTGCCACTACATCTAGTATCCAGCCCGCCATGTGCGGGCTTCTTTTTGCTCGGAGATTATCCAATGCCCCGAATCTCAGTTGCCCAAGCGGGCGGCACGAACGTGCTCGCCTTTCTGGATATGCTCGCCTGGAGCGAGGGCACCGACCGTCCCGGCCAGTCGACCCGTGATCAGGGATATGACGTGATCGTGGGTGGCGGGCTCTTCGCCGGCTACACCGACCATCCCCGCAAGCTGATCCCGCTGCCCAAGCTCGGTATCAAGTCGACGGCGGCGGGGCGCTATCAGCTGCTGTCTCGCTACTACGACGCCTACAAGCGTCAGCTCGGCCTGCCTGATTTCAGCCCTGTCAGTCAGGACTTGATCGCCCTGCAGCAGATTCGCGAGCGCCGCGCGCTGCCCGATATCCAGGCCGGCCGCATTCCTGAGGCCATCGCCAAGTGCAGGAACATATGGGCCAGCCTGCCTGGCGCGGGCTACGGGCAGCGCGAGCACAAGCTCGATGATCTGTTGGCGCACTACCTGGCGGCCGGTGGGGTGCTGGCATGAGCCTGCTCGATCTGATTCCCGCCCCGTTGCGCGTGTGGGTGGTGCTCGGGCTGGCGGCTGCACTGGTGGCCGGCTCGGCCGGTGCTACCTGGTGGGCGATCAGCCCGCGTATCGAGCTGCAAGCAGCGCGCGCTGATCGCGCCGAACAGGATCTGGGGCGCGAGCAGGATCTGACGGCCCTGCAGGCGCGCGTGCTGGAGGCGCAGCAAGGCCAGTTCGAGCGGCTGGCTGCTGTCGAGCTGAGCATGCAGCAGCTTGGCCAGACCATCCAGCGCAATGCATCTGCCCACAACCGCGCTCTTGAGGAGCTGAAACGTAATGACCAAGCGATTGCTGATTATCTGGCTCAGCCTGTGCCTGCTGGCCTCGGGCTGCTCTACGTCCGCCCCGAAACCACCGACCCCGCAACCTACGTTGCACCACCAGCCGTGCAACCTGGTGCCGTGCCGGCTACCGGCCCGCGCGCCGCTGCTGGTGAATGACCACTGGCGGCAGGCGCTGGATGAGTCGGACGCGGCGCTGGTGAGTTGTGCGGCGCAGGTGGTGCGTTGCATTGAGCGAGAGCGGGTGCAGATACCCCTGGTGCAGCCTTAGCCAACCTGATCTATGCTCGATGGAAACATCAGCCAAGGAAGGTAACCACCATGTCGCATCTCGCCCTCACTCGCCGTATCGGCTCCTTTGTTAACCTGCGTCTCGACGCTCATGCCGACCCTGAGCGGCTCCTCAAGCAGCTCGCTACCGAGGGGCTTAATGTGTACGTGGTTGATATACGTCTCGGAAAGGTCCGCCTCTCGTTCGAAGCCCCGAAGGATATTCATATCGTCCGCGGTGAGCTGTTGGAAGGGTAGGTGGTGTGAACAAAAAGGCCCGGTGCCGTAGGACGTTCCTACGGCACCGGGCCTTTTTTTGTGCCTGCGATTTGGTGAGCTGGCTCTGGAGTCATTACGCCAAGATTACGCCAGGCATAAAAAAAGGCCTTGATAATCAAGGCCTTTCTTCGAATCTATGGTGCCCCGGGGGAGACTCGAACTCCCACTTCTTTCGAAAACGGATTTTGAATCCGCCGCGTCTACCGGTTCCGCCACCGGGGCACAATGGCGGCGCAGTATAGGGATGGTCTTGGGGTTGGTCAATCCACTTGCGTGGTCAGCCTGGACTATTTCCGGTAAGCTTTGCCGCCCTGCTATATGACCCCGCCTTCGACCATGCGTGTTGCCGACTTTCATTTCGAGCTGCCTGACGCTCTTATCGCCCGTCACCCCCTCGCCGAGCGCCGTGCCAGCCGTTTGCTGGTGCTGGACGGGCCGACTGGGTCGCTGGCGCATAAACAGTTCAGTGATCTGCTGGATTATCTGCGCCCTGGCGATCTGATGGTGTTCAACAATACCCGGGTGATTCCGGCGCGGCTGTTTGGCCAGAAGGCCAGCGGCGGCAAGCTGGAAATCCTGGTCGAGCGGGTGCTGGACAGTCACCGCGTGCTGGCCCATGTGCGTTCGAGCAAGTCGCCCAAGCCGGGTTCGAAGATCCTGATCGATGGCGCTGGCGAGGCCGAGATGCTCGCGCGCCACGATGCCCTGTTCGAGTTGCGCTTTGCCGAGGAGGTGCTGCCGCTGCTCGAGCGGGTCGGCCATATGCCGTTGCCTCCTTATATAGACCGCCCGGATGACGAAGCCGACCGCGAACGCTACCAGACAGTGTATGCCGCGCGGGCCGGTGCCGTGGCCGCGCCCACTGCCGGGCTGCATTTCGACCAGGCGTTGCTTGCGGCGATTGCCGAGAAGGGCGTTGAAAGCGCGTTTGTGACCCTGCATGTGGGGGCCGGGACCTTTCAGCCGGTACGGGTCGAGCGCATCGAAGATCACCATATGCACAGCGAGTGGCTGGAGGTCGGTCAGGATGTGGTCGATGCCGTGGCGGCCTGCCGTGCGCGGGGCGGTCGGGTGATCGCAGTCGGCACCACCAGCGTGCGTTCGCTGGAAAGCGCGGCGCGCGATGGCGTGCTCAAGGCGTTTAGCGGCGACACCACGATCTTTATCTACCCGGGGCGGCCGCTGCATGTGGTCGATGCTCTGGTGACCAACTTCCATTTGCCGGAATCGACCCTGCTGATGCTGGTGTCGGCCTTCGCCGGCTACCCGGAAACCATGGCGGCCTATCAGGCGGCGGTGGCGGGGCAGTACCGCTTCTTCAGTTATGGCGATGCCATGTTTATTACCCGTAACCCCGCGCCGCGCGGGCCAGAGGAACAGCTATGACGCGCACCTGCCGGATGTCTTTCGAATTGCTTGCCACCGATGGCAAGGCGCGGCGTGGCCGGCTGACGTTCCCCCGTGGCGTGGTGGAAACCCCGGCCTTTATGCCGGTGGGCACCTACGGCACGGTCAAGGGCATGTTGCCGCGCGATATCGAGGCAACAGGGGCGCAGATCATCCTCGGCAACACCTTCCATCTGTGGCTGCGACCTGGCACTGAAGTGATCAAGAAGCACGGCGACCTGCACGACTTTATGCAGTGGCAGGGGCCGATCCTCACCGACTCCGGC
>CAZOEC010000029.1:0-40993 GCA_964578635.1 uncultured Pseudomonas sp. | reverse complement strand
CGGCCCGATTCGTGGCTGGCAGCGCAGGCGATGGCGCGGCGCAAGGCGGTCATAGCGACGGCCGATACCGCCGCCGCCGACCTGATCAGGAAACGGCGGCGCGGCGTGGTGCTCAAGGAACTGACGCCCACCGACATCGAACAGGTGGTCGCCGACCTTGAAATAGACCGGAAGAAGTTGTATTATTTCATGCGCATCGCCGAAAGCGAGCAGTTCCTCTCGATCACCGAGAATGTGCAGGAACTGCTGTCGCTGTATCTGGCCCATATGCGGCGGCCCGTGCGCGCCGACGAGACGACGCTGACGCGGCGGCTGGGCCGTAAACGGGTCGAACGACTGAGAGGTACCGCATGACCGGGAAACGGATAGACATCGAAGTATCGACGCTCGGCAAATCGTTCGTCATCTTCATACTGCTGCTCATTCTCTCGTTCGTGCTCGGTCTCTATCTCGGCCGCGAATCGAACAAGGGGACGCCCGTGCCCGACGGCGGCGCGGTGCACGATGAACAGTTGACCGCCTGCAGTTACAAATTACAGGAACTGACCGGCAAGCTCACCGCGCTGTCGGCAATCGCCAAGGAAAAGGGACTCATCGATCAGAACGGCATGGCGGTGCGCGACATCGTCTGCGCCGCTCCCGCGAAGCCCGCCCCGGCGCAGGCCGAAACGCCGAAGGTCGAGACCCCGAAGACCGACCCCGCGAAGGTCGAAACGCCGAAAGCCGATCCCGTGAAGGTCGAGACCGTCAAGAGCGCGCCGCCCCAGAAAACCCCGAAGACGGCTCCCTGCAAGCTCGCGCTGCAGCTCTTCGCCGACCGCGACCGCGACAAGGCCATCGCCGTGCAGGAAAAACTGAAGATAAAACCGACCCGGCTGGTCGAAGGGGTCGTGAACGGCGTCACTTGGTACCGGATCCGTTACGGCTGCTACGCCGATAAAACGGCGGCCGAAGCGGGAATAGAGGAACTTATGAAGTCGGGTTCCCGCCCGATCATCGTGAACGAATGAAGAACGAAGTATACCGCCATGCGGGGGAGAGCATCATGAAGAAGATCGCCGTCGCGTTCGTGTTCATCGCCGCCTACACACTTGCCCTCGCGCAGGAACCGGCGCCCGCCGAGGCCCAGCCCGCGACCGATGCGGCGGCACAGCCCGTCCCCGAACCGCTGGAAGGTCGGGCATGACGAAAAGTCACATATGGGAGCTTGAGCAAGGCCGCTCTAAAAATCCTACCGTGCGTGCAGTTTGGTCCATCTCCACCGCGCTTGGGGCTAGTCCGGAAGACATGCTTGGGCTCAACCCAAAAACCAGTGGAATTGACCCTCTCGCTGTCCGTATAGCGAATATTATCCGCGAGGAAGTTGGCCAATGACCCTTCGTGACATATTCCTGCCTTGGCTTGCACTACGCGAGGCGCGCGGTGTAGCAAGACGGCTGAACACTGCGAACAAGCGGTATCTGGCGCTGATAGCAACGGGGCACTTCCGCAACCCGAAGAACGGTCGGCTCGGCAAGCGGGGGCAGGTGTTTGAAGAATAAACTGCTCACTTTCACCAACCGCAAAAGTATGCTATCGCGCGGCAAATCCAATCCACAAGGGGCGCATTCACGATGGAACTGATTCACGAACAAGATATGACCGGCCTCACACAGACGGTCATCGACGTCAGTGGCAAGAACCGCATCCACATCGAACTGGACGGCATCAGCCACAATTACGGCTCTTACGAGTATTGCGTTATCCGTGCATCGTCCGACGGCGGTTCAACGTGGATCAATCCCATTATGCGCATCGGCGCAAAGGCGTTCGCATCGCAGGAACAGCATATCGTCGCCGACATGATCCTGACGCCCAACGGCAATGGTTCCTTGCGCTCATGCATCGACGCTGTTTGGACCGGCGCGGTTCACCAGGTCAGCACCGAACTGACGTATGTGTTCGACTATGGCGTCGAGATCAACGCGCTTGAAGTTCGCACAAACCACGACAAGACATTCGATAACGGATATGTGCGCGCTTATGCTGATTGTGCGTGTGCGTGATCCAGCATGGCAGACCTGCCCCCGAAGCAACACGTTGAGGAATACCTGATCGACTCTGGCCACAAGGCAGTAAAATAGTGGCGGATACTGTAAAACCACCTAATGCCGGAAAGGGCAGGCCGAAGGGTTCACGCAACAAAACGACCGTTGCGATGAGGGATGCAATCCTTCACGTTTACGAAGACCTTCAGGCCAAGTCTGGCAGGGACCATGGGCATTTCTCGGAATGGGCCGAGGAAAACGCAACCGAGTTCTACAAGATCGCGGCTAAACTTATCCCGCTTGACGTGAACGCCAATGTTAACGGTCAGCTTGGGCTTTTGCCTAAAGCATCTGTTGATGACTTTCTGACGCCACAGGATGACCAGTGACAGCCCCCCGGTTAACGGACACACAGCGGGCGTTCGTTACCTGCAAGGAGCCATACCCGGCGTTCATAGGTGGCTTTGGGTCCGGCAAGACGGCGGCGGCAATGGCACGGGCCATGATGTTGAAGGTCATGTGCAGGCAACATTCGATAGCCTATTACCTTCCAACATATCCGCTCATTCAGGACATTGCTTTCGAGCGCTTCCCTGAACTTTGCGAGAAACGCGGCTGGGCATTCAAGCTTAATCGGCAAGATGCAGTGATGGAGTTCCCCGGTGCCGGGCGCATTATCTTCCGCAACATGGAGCAGCCAGACCGTATTGTCGGGTATGAGGTAGCGCATAGCCTTGTCGACGAGATCGACACGATGGCCACCAACAAGGCACATCAAGCGTGGAACAAGATAATCGCTCGCAATCGGCAAAAGTGCGGCATGCCTAACACGGTTGGCGTTGCCACTACGCCAGAGGGCTTCAAGTTCGTCTATGAACGCTGGGAGAAAAAGCCAGAGCCGGGCTATGTGATGTTTCGCGCCAGCACCATGGATAACGCGGCGAACCTTCCGGCTGAATACATCAGCAACCTTTATTCCAGCTATTCGGAAGCACTCCGGTCCGCGTATCTCGATGGTAAGTTCGTCAACCTGACGGCTGGCAGCATCTACCCTGAATTTGACCGCGTCGCGAACAACACGACCGAGACGATTGCAGCCAGCGAGCCATTGCATATCGGCATGGACTTCAATGTCGGCAAAATGAGCGCGGTTGTGTTCGTTCTCCGTGATGGCAATCCCCATGCGGTTGACGAACTGACTGGCCTTCTCGACACCCCTGCGATGATTGCCGCGATCAAGGGCCGCTATGTCGGCCACGCGATTTATGTTTACCCTGACAGCTCAGGCGGCGGCAGGCGTTCGGTCAATGCAAGCGAAAGCGATATTGCACTGCTTCGGCAAGCGCGGTTTTCGGTTCTGGCACCATCTGCCAATCCGCCCGTCAAGAATCGCGTTCTTGCCATGAACCAGATGATCCACAGTGAGGGGAACCGCCGCATGCTTGTCAATCAGGACAAGTGCCCCGGATTTGTCGAGTGCCTTGAAAAGCAGGCATACGACAAGAATGGCGAGCCTGACAAAACCAGCGGCCTTGACCATCAGAACGATGCGGCGGGCTATTTCATTTCGTATAAATATCCAATTCGAGGCCGGGGCGTTCAGCGCCTCAAGGTTCTGGGGGTCTGACAATGGCAAATCGCGGCGTTCGTACTGAGCATGCTGACTATACAGACATGCTTCCGCAATGGACTATGTGCAGCGATCTGGAGAAGGGGCAGCGAGCAGTTCATAAGGCTGGAGAGCGATACCTTCCCAAACTGGAAGGCGAAGAAGCTTCTTCATATTCAGCCCGCATCAAGCGATCTGACTACTTCAACGCCTATTATCGCACAATCAACGGTCTTGTTGGCATGGCTTTCCGCAAAGACCCTGTGATTGATCTACCCGCATCGATTGATCCATTTGCAAAGAACATAGACCTTGCCGGGAAAACGCTTCTCGGCATGGCCAAGGATGTTTGCGAGGAAATGCTTGAATATGGCCGTGTAGGTTTGCTTGTCGATCATCCCCCTATGCCTGAGAATGTTTCGGCAATTTCGCAGGCGGCGGCTGAAGATATGGGACTGCGCCCGGCGATCAAGAAGTATGACGCGCGGTGTATTATCAACTGGCGCTATCGTAACGTCGGCAACATGAATGTCCTTGTCCGCGTCGTCCTGAAAGAACAGGAGATGGTTGACGTTGACGAGTGGGAACAGAAGGCTGAAGATCGTTACCGCGTTCTGGATTTGAATGAGGACGGCGTTTATCGTCAACGTGTCTTTCGTATCGTCGATGAAAACACCGACGAATTGATGTCCGAGATAATCCCGTTGATGAACGGCAAGACCATAAATTTCATCCCGTTCGTTTTCATTGACCCGAATGGCGTGGGTGGTGCTGTCGAAGAACCGCCGCTGGTCGATCTGGCTTACAGAAACATAGCGCATTACCAGATCAATTCCGATCTGCGGGCTTCCGGCCACCTGTCGATCCCGACTTACAATTTCTTCGGCGTTGAACCTGACGAAGTGGAAAGCGGTGTTTCAATCGGTGGCCGCGCCAACCTGTTCCGCAACCCTGAAGCGAAGGTCGTTGTGACCGAACCCACGAACGAAGGGGCGAGTCTTAACGAACGATTGCTTGACCGCAATGAGCATCAGATGGCGGTTCTTGGCGCACAGATGATTGTTGAGCAGGTCGCGACCAAGACAGCGACCGAGGCTGCTATCAACAAGGCTGACGAAAACAGCATCATGGCTTCGATTGTCATTGCCATTTCCGATGCTTTTGAGTGGGCGCTTCGTATTATGTCTCAATGGTCTGGGGCATCTGGTGATGTGGTTTTCCAGATAAGCCGTGAGTTCAACCCGCTCGGCCTTTCTGCCCAGCAGTTTACTGCTTACATGCAGGCTGTTCAGCAAGGCTTGATGAGTGAGCAGGAGTTCTTTGAACTGAATCAGCGCAGCGATATTATCGCAGGCGACAAGACGTTTGAAGAGCATCAGGAGGAAATTAGCCAGCAGGCTTTGCCAGCGCCTAGCGGGATTGTAGCGGCATGACAACAATAGCGTGCGACGGTAAATCTATAGCTTCGGATGGATTGGTCACGGGCGATGGAATTATCCATGAAATGGACGCTGTGAAGGTTTTTACCCTTCGTAATGGCGGCGTCGTTGGCATGACGGGAAGCATGTTTTTCCATAATGACGCGCTTGACTATCTCAATGGTGAGCGAGACGAAATTGACTTCGGGGATGAGTTCGAAGCGATTGTGCTTTATCGAGGTGGAGTCTGTTACTGCTTTGATGGGAAGGGGCGCAAATATAAACAATCTACACCCTGCGCCTCTGGCAGTGGAGCGTCTTTTGCTCTTGCCGCTATGCTGGCTGGGCGTGATGCGCGTGGAGCGGTCGAAATTGCATGTAAGCTTGATAGCTATAGCGGCGGGCAGATCAGGGATGTATCTCCGCAAGAAGAGGAAGTTAAGGCTTGACCATTCCCCGCAAAGGCTCTGTCGAAGGTCTGCACGGCCTGCCTTTGATTAACGGGAAAACCGTGCGCGTATTCGTTGACGGTGATATGCCTCGCGGGGTAATTTCATGGGACATTGACCAAGGCTGGGCTGACGTCATGGTCTGGGGTGATTGCGGCGAGGCTGTAACCGATGGCGAGCATATTATCTCGCGCCGGGTGTTCGGCAAGATTGAGGTGAAGGCGTTGTGAGCGATAATCTTAGATATGCAGTCGCCAGCCTATGTGATGCGCTCAAGCGTCTGGAACGAAGTGTTGAAGACGTTGCTGATCCCGAAATGTTAGAAGAATGCAAGAAACGTCGTAAAAGCGCAGAGAGGGTTTTGTGTCGTGAATGAAACCGCGCTCATCGACAATATATTGAGGCACAGTCTTGAACTTCAAAGATTGTCGCAGAACGAGGAAGCGCAGGCCGATGCTATCCTTCGCCAGCTTGAGCAGGAACTGCGCGCGCTGCTGAACACACAAGACCTGTCGAGCGCAAACAGGCGAGAGATCAACGCACTCATCAAGGAAGCCAACAAGGCCATTGCTGGCAAGTATGTCAACGTGGCTGGCGTCGTCGATGTCGAAGGCATAGCGCAGCACGTCGCTGAGCGCACCGTAAAGGCGATGGAAACAGGCTTCGGGGCCTCCATGTCCATCCCGTCCATTGCGACGCTCAAGAGCCTCTCAGCCGATATTCTGCTATATGGCAGCCCGGCAAGTTCATGGTGGGCAAAGCAGTCCGAGGACACGGCATTCAAGTTCGCCGGTATCGTGAGGCGCGGGGTTCTCAACGGCGAGACGAATGAGCAGATCGTGCGCAAGGTCGTCGGCGGCAGGGGTGAGCGCGGGTTGCTTGGCGTGGCACGGCATAACGCAAGGGCGTTGGTCCACACGTCGATCATGACAGCGGCGAACCAGTCGCGGCTTGAGACATACCGCAAGAACTTCAAGTTTGCTCGCGGGGTTAAGTGGCTTTCCACTCTCGACAGTCACGTCTGCTGGACAGCCGAAACCCCTATTCTAATGGCTACCGGAGAATGGAGACCAGCGGGCGACGTGCGGGTTGGCGATTGGGTTTTAGGCGGAGTCACAGGGAAGCCATGTCGCGTCATTATGGCGGATAAAAGGCTTGTTCAATCCAGCGTCGTCATCCATAAGGACGGGGAACGTATTGGAGCAGTGACCCATGACCACCCGATCCTCACGCCAACAGGCTGGCAAGACGCTGGCCGTGTCAGTCTATCTGCTGACGTTTCCGAACGGGAAGTGTTATGTCGGAGTTTCCAAGCGCCCTACCACAAGGTTCAAGCAGCACCAGCGGAATGCGGAGAACGGCTCGCCATATGCCCTGAGTTGCGCGTGGAGGAGGCACGGTCCACCGAAGATGCAGATTATTGCGAAGGTAGCGGACTACGAGGCGGCTTTTGCAATGGAAATGGCTTTGATCGTCCAGCACGATACAAAGGCGCCGAAGGGCTACAATATGACAAGCGGGGGCGAGGGTATTGTGGACCTGCCTCCGGAAATTTTAGCGGAGAACGGGCGGCGTCATTCACAGCGTTATTGGAACGACCCGGACTTTCAGGAAAAGATGAAGGCCGCTCAGGCTATCGGGGCGGCGAAGGGTGCCATCACTCGGAAGGCTTGGTATGCGACCCCGGAGGGGAGGGCTTCAGTCGAAGCGCGAACGAACAACCCTCAATGGCGGTCGGCAATTACGGAGAAAAACAGGGAGCGAGCGAAAGACCCGAAATTTCAGGAATTAAATCGGCACCAAACTGCACGAAGATGGAAAGACCCCGAACAGAGGGCGAAGATGAATGCCGCCAGAGAAGCCAAGCAGGCGGAACTACGGGCCGATCCAGAGTGGAAAGCCAAGCGGGCAGCCAAGGCGGCGGAGACCATGCGCAGGAAGTGGAAAGACCCGGAGTATCTGGCGAAGATGGCCGCGCGGAAAGCCCCCGAGGTGTCTGCGGTATCGAGGAAGATTGGGACAGAGAAGCGCCTTGCGCGCATGACCCCAGAGAAACATTCGGAGGCTGTCAGGAAGTCTTGGGCCACCCGGAAAGCGTCTCAAAAGGAGTGATAACCGGGACGCGCCGCGTCGGTGAAGTCGAGGTTATCACGCTGTCTATAGAAGACGATCCAACTTATATCGCGGGCGGGATAATTGTTCACAACTGCACCCAGTGTGCTGCGCTGGACGGCTCTCAGTGGGACTTTGACGGCAAACCGTTGAACGGAACCAAGCTCGACTTCCAATCGCCGCCCGCGCACTGGAATTGCCGCTGTGTGCTGACTCCCGTCGCTGCCAGCCTCGACGCGCTTGGGTTCGAGGGGCTGGACGCCAAGCTTGCCAAGGCGGGCGCAAGAGCATCATCTCAAGGGCCGGTTGCCAGCGGCACGACATTCAACGAGTTTCTGAAGCGCCAGACGCCAGAGTTCGTCAACGAAGTGCTAGGGGCCAAACGTGCTGAATTATATCGCAAGGGCAAAATCACATTAACCGACCTTGTGACAAGGGGCGGCACCCCTCTCACGCTCGACCAGTTACGTTAACAGGAGAAACACGATGGCACGTAAGATTGAATGGATGCAGCAGCCGGTTCAGCTTTGGCAGGCCAATGCAGGTGATGGCGCGACTATCACGCAGGCAGACGTTGACAAGGCAATCAAGGATGCACTCGAATCGGCGCGGGCTGACTTTGATGACGAACTGAAGGGCCTGAAGGACAAGAACCGCGAACTTCTCGGCAAGCTGCGGGCGACAACGGACATCAAACCCGAAGACGTGGCGGCTCTGGAAGCCCAGATCGAAACGCTCAAGGCTGACAACGCCAAGCTGGCCAAGGAAGCCAAGGACGCCACCAAAGCCGCTGAGACAGCCACCAAGGCGCTGGAAACCGAACAAGGCGCTGCCCGGTCATATGCTGTCGATGCTGAGATCAACGGCGCGATTGCATCCGGCAACGTCACCCCTGCACTGGTTCCGGCATTCACCGCGATGGTAAAGGGGCAGGCGAAGGCTGATCTGGTCGATGGCAAGTACGTTGTCATGATTGGAGACAAGCCCGCGAGCGAGCATATCAAGTCGATCCTCGACAGCGACGACGGCAAATACTTCAAGGCTGCGGCGGCAAATGGCGGCGGCGGTGCACCCGGTGGTGGTGGCACTCCGGGTAGCAAGACAGTCACGCGCGAGCAATTTGACGCCATGAGCCACGTTGACCGTTCAGCTTTCGCCAAGGACGGCGGCAAGGTCGTCGATCAGGTCTGACAATATGGGCGGTGTTGCTTCGGCACATCGCCCTATTGACATTTAAGTCACAGTGTAAGAATATCGCACATTGAAGGCGTCCAGGACGTGCTTCACCTCCGGTTAGGCCGGACACCGCGTAAAGTTGGTTAGGCCACTGCGGTTTCCCTAAGAACCTGAATCGGAGACCCATCGTGGCCAATGTTCTCACTGATCTCGCTGCCGACATTTACAAAGCCGCCGACGTTGTTGGCCGCGAACAAGTCGGCCTCATCCCTTCCGCTACCGTCAACGGCGATGCTACCACGTCTGCCGCCAAGGGCGACACCATTCGCGCGCATTTCACGCGCACCCCGTCTGTTTCGACGACCTACAGCCCGTCTATGACGATTCCCGAGGGAACCGACCAGACCGTCGATAACAAAACCATGTCGCTCGACACTTATGCCAATGTGCAGGTCCCTTGGACCGGAGAAGACATGAAGCATGTCAACAACGGCAACGGTTTCGAGACGATCTATGGCGACCAGATCGCGCAGGCGATGCGCGCTATCGTCAACAGCATTGAAGCTGCTGGCTGCGCGGCTGCCTACAAGGCGGCATCCCGCGCTTATGGTACTGCTGGCACAACCCCGTTTGGTTCGAACTTCAACGAGGTTGCTGAAGTCCGTCAAATCCTTGTCGATAACGGTTGCCCGATCAATGACGGCAATGTCAGTCTTGTCGTGAACACGCTTGCAGGTACGAACCTCCGCCAGCTTGCCACCCTGACTGGCGTTAACACTGCTGGAACGGATGCGACGCTGCGGCGCGGCGAACTGCTTAACTTGCAGGGTCTTTCCATCAAGGAATCTGCCGGCATTGCATCACACACCAAGGGCGGCGCTACTGGTGGTTTGATCAACAACGGCGATATTGCTGTTGGTTCTACCACGCTCACGCTGGACACGATTACGGTCAATACAACCGGCTATCTTGCTGGTGACGTGATTACCCATGCATCGGATTCGGTGAACAAGTATGTCATCGGAACCGGACTGGTGGCTACGTCTGGCGATATTGTCATCAACGATCCCGGTCTGCGCATTGCGACCGCGGACAACGATGCGATTACCGTTGGCAACTCGTACACGGCCAATCTGGCATTCCACCGCTCGGCCATCGAACTGGGCATTCGCCCGATTGCTGAACCGGCTGGCGGCGATGCTGCTGTTGACCGCATGATTGTGCAAGACCCGGTATCTGGCCTTGTGTTCACGATCTCCGCTTACAAGGGCTACAAGAAGGCCATGTTTGAGATCGGCGCGCTCTATGGCTGGAAGGCATGGAAGTCGCAGCACATTGCCACTCTGCTTGGCTAACTGAATTGGGCCGGGTTTTCATGCCCGGCCCATACTTACCAAGAAGGTAGCAAGCTGATGTCAATTTCCAACACCACAGAAACCGCGCTTCTTGAACTGATATTCAAGGCAACCGCATGAGCCTTGTGACTGAAGATATGGGCTTGAGCAGGCCACCCAATAGCGGTAAGATACAGCCAGACAACAACGGCGAATATCTACATGTCTGCAAAGCAAATGTTCGAGTGCGCGAACTGCGGGGCGAAGGTCCTGCAGTACCCGTCGCAGGTCGGTGCGAAGGTCCATTGTTCAAGGAAGTGCTACAACGAGCGGCAGAAAACGCTGGAGCCGCACAACAAAGGGAAAAGGACGCGGGCGACGAAGCCTTGCGTTACATGCGGAAGCTTGATGACGGGCCGGCCTTCAGAACTACGCCGCCGGAAATATTGTTCGCAAGGGTGTTTGAAGCAGGCGTTTGCGAACACGCCAGAGAAGGCGCTGGGTCGCTATCGTGTGGATGGCGACTGCTGGCTGTGGGCGGGAACGCTCCGGGGCGGATACGGTCGGGTCAAGTTGAACGGACGACTGCAAGAGGCGCACCGCGCAAGCTACGAATTTCATATCGGCACCATCCCAGAGGGACTAGTGCTGGATCATCTCTGCCGGAACCGATCCTGCATAAATCCGCATCATCTAGAGCCGGTGACACTCGCCGAAAATATCAGACGAGGGGAACAAGGTTCGCCGGCAGCCATGAAGAAACATTGGGACACCAGGAGGAGGCGTTCCAATGGCGTTGACAGTAGAATCGGGCCTCGGGCTGGCTGACGCTGAAAGCTACATCAGCGTTGCCGACGCCACTACGCGCCTGACCTCCATCGGCAGCAACACCGCCTGGGATGCGCTATCAACGACAGAGCAGGAACAGGCTTTGCGCCGGGCTACAGCATTCATGGAGCAGCGTTATCGTGGCCGGTGGCGCGGAACCAAGCTGCTGCGCGCTCAGGCGCTCTCGTGGCCGCGTTACGGCGCAACTGCCGATGGCTACACCGTCGATAGCAACATTGTTCCGACCGAAGTGGCCAACGCTTGCGCTGAACTGGCGTATCGGGCTGCTGCTGGCGATCTCAATGCAGACCAGACACGCGGTGTCGTTCGCAAGAAGATCGGCCCTCTCGAAACCGAATATGACCGTTATTCATCGCAGGCCAAGCGGTTCCCGGCTGTGGACCAGATGCTTGCGCCATACCTTTTCGCAGCAAACCGATTGGTAAGAGCATGATCAAATCGAAACAGAAGCTTACCGTTTATGCGCCCGGCTGTGTCACGGGCTGGGCTGGCCTTGAGGTGGTTGGTCCTGATGACGTGACCCCGATGACGCACGTTGTCTCGGTCGATGTCGAGGAGGGCGTGATGACCCGCTACAAGTCGAACGGCGAAACGCTGGTGACTGAAGGTGGCGCGCTTGTGACTGAGACGGTCACGGGCATGTTTGAGGTGCGCCCGGCAAAATGACGGCAACTGACCGCCTTTCCGCTGCAACCTCGATTGGTGAGGATGGCCAGACCGTGACTATCACGCGTCAGGCTTCGGGCACGTATGACCCTGCAACAGCAACGGCGGCAATCACCGAGACGGAACAGACAGCCAAGGCGGTCATTTTCCCGTTTGGTCCGGGCCTGCGCAATCAGGCTGGCAGCACCATCACGGCGGACGACCAGCAATGCCTTCTTTCCGCCCTGACGACTGCCGGGGCAGTATTGACGGCCCCGAAGGTCAATGACGTGCTGACTGACGCCAACGGCGACAAGTGGACCATCACAGAGGTTTCACCGCTTGCGCCTGCTGGCCTGACAATCATGTACGATCTCAAAATAGAGGGGGTCGGATGACAATCGGAACCCCATTCCAGAAGCAGCTCGAAGAGTTTGCAGCCAAGGTCAAAAACCGCAGCAATGAAGTTGTAGGCGGCGTCGTCACGGCGATTGTTGCCAAGATCGACGAGCGTTCGCCTGTCGGGGATCAAGAGCTTTGGATCTACAACCGGGGCACCAAGGAAAAACCGGATTATGTTCACTGGCTCACTTACAATGATCCGGGTGGGTATGTCGGCGGACGCTTCCGGGGCAACTGGCAGATTGGAGTTGATGTCAAGCCAGAGGACACACTGGACCGCATTGCACCTGAAGGGTCCATTGAAACCGAGCTTGCCAAGTTGCCTGAAGAAGCTGCTGGGCATGTGTTCTGGTACGTGAATAACCTGCCATACGCGGAGCCGCTTGAGAATGGCTGGTCAACACAGGCACCTACGGGGATGGTATCGGTAACGCTGGCAGAATTTAGCAGCATTATCACAGAGCAGGTGGCTCACGCCAAGGCGGTGCACCCATGAAGGCTGTGCGCCGCGCTCTGGAAACCGCTCTTGCCGCAAATGCAGGCGGGATAGCCATTGCTTATGAGAACGTGCCTTATGAGCCGGTCAACGGAACTCCTTATCAAGCCGCGTATATTCTCACTGCCGAGCCTGAGAATATCGAGATTGGCGAGGCGTACACCGAGCGCGGCGTGTTCCAGATAAATCTTCATTACCCCCTCAATGCTGGCCCGGGCGCTGTTGAAGCACGGGCTGAAGCAATCCGCGCAGTGTTTCCGCGCGGCGCGTCGTTCACAGCGGACGGCGTGACGACCCATATCGAGCGGACCCCGGAAATAGGACCGGGCCGGGTCGATGAGGATATGTTTTTCAAGCCGGTGCGGGTGAGATTCTACGCACATCGAAGGAGTTAATACCATGGACGCACAAGGCATTTACAAAACCGTTGCTTACAAGAAGCAGACTGCAAAAGGCACTGCTGGTGCCGGTTCGGGCGGGCAGTTGCTGCGCCGTGAAACCGCGACATTCAACACCGCGAAGGCCACTTATTCGGCCAACGAGATTACGTCGCACCAGCAGCATACCGGCGACAAGCACGGCATCAAGACGATCAATGGCACACTGTCCGGCGTTTTGTCGGCGGGGACTTACACCGACATCATCGGTTCGATCCTGCGCAAAGATCCGGCTGCGGTTTCGGCTATCACTGGTCTGGCTATCACGGTTGCTGGTTCCGGGCCGTACACTCTCACTGACGCTTCAACCCCCGCCACGTTCATGACGGACGGCCTGAAGATTGGTGACGTCATTCGCCTGACTGCCGGTTCCTTCGACAGCGCCAACCTGAACAAGAACCTGCTGATTACCGCTTTGACGGAAACGGTCATCACGGTGATTGTTGTCAATGGTTCGACCATGACGGCGGAAGGGCCTATCTCGTCGGCCACTGTCACCTTGCCGGGACAGCGGACGTGGGCGCCCACTTCAAGCCACACCAACGACTATTACACGGTCGAGGAATGGTTTTCTGATCTGACGCGCTCGCACCTCTACAGCGACGTGCAGTTCGGGCAGGCCGCGATTACCCTGCCGGGCACTGGTAATGCCACAATCAGCCTGACGGGCACTGGCATCAATGACAGCCCAACCGGCTCGCAGGTTCTCACTACGCCAACGGCGGAAACGTCCAGCGAAGTGCTTGCTGCGGTCAATGGCGTCATTCTGGTGGGCGGGACTACCCAGACGGCTGTGACGGGTTTGAACCTCACGCTGAACGGCAGCATCACGGCGGGTGAAGCCACCATCGGCTCGAACACCATTTCCGACCTTGTGAAAGGTTCGATCATGGCTTCCGGCTCGTTCACCGCGATATTCCAGAGCGATACGCTTTCGGGATATTTCGATGACGAGACGGCGCAGTCGATCATCGCGGTTGTGACTGAAAACGATGATGCAGATGCGGACTTTGTGACGTTCGTTCTGCCGCGCTGCAAAATCCTGTCAGCCGACAAGGATGACGGCAAAAAGCAGATCGTTCGCACCTACAACTTCACGGCAGAATACAATGGCACGGGCGGGGCTGCATTGGCCAATCTCGCGACCATCTGCGCGCATCAGGATTCGAACGCAAGTTAATCGAACAGGGCCTTAGCCCTTATCTCGTTCCGCCCGGTGGTTCTTCCTGCGCCGGGCGGGACACAACAGGAAGGACTAAATATGACAAAGAGTAAAGTTTTCGACATCAGCAGTATCGACACGGTTGCGGCCTGCAACAAGCCGTACGAACTGGAAATTGAACACCCGACGACCAAGGAAAAGACGGGCGTTTTCATCTCGATTGTCGGCAAGGACAGCGACGCTTACCGCCAGCGCGTCAAGGCAATGGCCAACGAGAATATGCAGCGCACGGCGGTTCTGAGCCAGCGCGGCAAGACAGATATTCCGAACCTCGACAAGCTGGAAGCCAAGAACATCGACGCTCTCGTGGCGGCTACGGTCGAATGGCGCAATATGGTCATGGACGGCGAAACGCTGGACTGCACCCCTGAGAATGTCCGCAAGGTCTATACCCGTATTCTGCCGATCCGCGATCAGGTGCAGGAGGCAATCAACGACCTGGAAAATTTTATGCCGAAGTAATCCTCGAATTTGAGGACTTCGCCCGCGCGCAGTTTGAACTTGGCCGAAAGGTGGATGAAATGACAGTCAGGCAGCATCTTGAGGCAGCGTACAAGCAAAGCGGGGTTATGCCAGCCCAGCTTGCCGACGCGCCGCCGCTGCCTGACGAATGCCGCTCCATCTGGGATGCTTTCATAGAACTGCGCACGTCCTGCCCTTCAAACGGTCTCGGTCCGGGCCGCATCAGCTTTACCGAAATTGATGCATACCAGCGCACGACCGGCGACCGCTTGGGGGCATGGGGAATAAAGGCGCTGCGCAAGGTCGATGCAGCATGGCTGGAGGTGAAAAACAGTGGGGATTGATGTTGCCAGCCTTGCTGTAAAGATCGACAGCACCGAAGCGAAGGATGCAGCGGGCAACCTCGACAAGCTGACGGCTGCTGGCGGGAAGGCTGAAAACTCCGTTAATAAATTTGGCGGAGAAGCTGAACGAGCAGCGAAAAAAACCAAGACGGCAAGCGATCAGGCAAACAATCTTACATCATCGTACAAACAGCTAACTGGCGCTATAGCGGCGCTTGGTCTTGCCAAAATCACTGCGGATATAGCTTCGACGAATGCGGAGTTCCAGAAACTCAATTCGATGCTCAAGGTTGCCACTGGTTCGTCCAGTGCAGCCGCCGCAGCGTTCGGAGAGATCAAGAAGTTCGCGGCTGAAACGCCATTCGAACTGGCGCAGTCTGTTGAAGCGTTCATCAGGCTGAAGAATCTCGGCCTTAACCCGACGATGGAAACTATGCGTTCGTTCGGGAACACTGCATCAAGCATGGGCAAGGATATGATGCAGTTTGTTGAGGCGGTAGCCGACGCTGCGACCGGCGAATTTGAGCGCCTTAAAGAATTTGGAATCAAGGCGTCAAAGGCTGGGGGTGATGTTACATTCGTCTTTCAGGGAGCCGCCACGACGGTTAAAAACTCATCCGCAGAGATACAGAAATATCTTGAGGGGCTTGGCAATGTTCAGTTCGCTGGCGCGATGGCTGAGCAAATGGACACGCTTGGGGGCAAGGCCTCGAACCTGAAGGACAGTATTGACGCGCTATACGTGAAAATAGGCGAGCTTGGCGCTAACAAAGTGTTCTCGGAAGCGTTGACAGCGGCTGCGCAAGCTGTGGTTTTTCTGTCCGACAACATGCAGACGCTCATTGATGTTGGCGGCGCGCTGGTCATTGGGTTGGTATCCTACAAAGCCACCTTGCTGGCGACGACAGCCGCTCAGGCCCTCATGTCCGGGCAGTTGGGTATTCTCATAGGGTCGGTTGGCACGGTAACGGCTGAATTCGGATTGTTGGCAGGCGCTCAGGTTGCAGCTTCTGGCGCTGCCGCCGCTCTCACTGTTGCATTCAGAGCATTGACGGCATCTATGTTGGCCAATCCCGCTGGCTGGCTGGCCGCTGGTATCGGAATCCTTGTCGGCGGCATATATCTTTTGTCCAGACGGTCAGAAGAAGCCGCTGCCGCTCAGGAGAATTTGAGCGCTACCAGCGGAGCGCTGGCACGGGTTACGGAAGAAGCGACCAAACGAACATCAGAACTGGCTTCCACCACTGGCGCGGCTCGCAAGGAGGCACTTCAGAATGTCGAGGCCCTGAAGGCGGAGGCGGAGCGCTACCTAGCTGTAGCCGGAGCCGCCGCTGTCGCGGCGCGAGCGAAGGCATTGGCCGCCTACCAGAATGCTCAGAATGTAATCGACGCCGCGCCGGGCGGAACCAGAGCGTACAAGGAGGGAACATTCGCGGCGCAGCAGGCCACGAAAGCCGCTGCGGAAGCCGAGGCTGCCGCGAACAAGGCCAGCGACGAATGGCTGAAATGGAACGAACAAGTTGGCCAACTTGAGAAGCAAATCGAATCTGCCACAAAGCCGATTACCCTTGCTGCGACGGCAACCGATAAAGTCAGCAAGTCCACCAAGGAAGCTGATGATGCGACCAAGGAATACGAAAAGAATGTCAAGGAACTTATCGACACACTGAAAGACCTGCCGAATCTTCTGTTCGAGATAAGCCAGAATTATCAGACCTTGCAGGAAGGCATGGCAAACAAGAGCTTTGCCGATGCAGTGAAGGCCGCGAATGACAATCTCGACAAGACACATAAGCCCCTCAAGGATGCTGCAGATGCAAACGCGGAATGGAACGACCAGCTAAGGGAAACAATCCGCTGGCTCGACAAGATTGGCGGCGCGGGTCGGTCTCTTGGTGATGTTGCTGCAATCATGCTTGGCCTTAGTTCCGGCGACTTCTCGGGCGTCAGTGGCAAGGGCGGTGCGCTGATTGAAATGCTGTCAGGTGTTCAGTGGACGGGCACCAAGGATGGTGAGCGATATATCTACAAGCTGGGCGAGGAATTCCAAAAATCGCTTGAAGGCGTGTTCGGCAAGAACTTCGGCCCGACGTTCCTCAATCTCGCACAAGGCGCGGGCACTGGCGCAGCTATTGGCGGGATTGTATTTGGCGGCAACAAGTACGCCCAACTTGGCAGCATGGCAGGCGGTGCAGCCGGTCAAGCGCTTGGCGCAGGTCTATCCGGCGCGGGCGAAGCACTGTCTTTCCTTGGTAACGCAGCAGGCCCCATAGGCGCGGTTGTAGGAACGATCCTCGGCGGTATTCTAGGCGGCGCTCTTGCTCCCACACAAAGGGGTTCCGCGACTTTCACCGGCAGCGGCCAACTTTCGTCGCGCGGCAACAACAACGACATGATTGCAGCGAGTTCGGGCATCGGCAATGCAATCCTTGATACCTTCTCGAAGATTGCCGACGCTTTCGACGCGACGCTGAATGACTTCAAGTTTTCGGTGGGCATCCGTGAAGGCAACCTTCGCTACGATCCAACCGGGCAAGGCATTACCAAGACGGCCAACGGCGCAATCAACTTCGGGCAGGACCAAGCCGCGCTTATCGAATATGCGGTGCGTCAGGCGCTTTCAAACGGCGTGTTTGAAGGCTTGTCCGATGGCGTAAAACGTATCCTCGACAACACCGAAGGCGGGAACTTTGAAACCCAACTGAAAAAGGCATTGTCGTTCCAGTCGGTATTCAAGGAACTGGACTCGATCAAGAACCCGCTCGGTACAAGTCTGGATTCGCTGAATGCCCAGTTTGAGGAACTGCGCTCGACCTTCAAGGAAGCAGGCGCTTCGGCTGAGCAAGCGGCCAAACTTGAGGAATTGTACGGCATCAAGCGGGCCGAGATAATCGACCAGACCAACCGCGCGATACTGGAGAAAGAGCGCCCGGTTCGCGAACTGGAAATTCAGTTGATGCAGGCCCAAGGCAAGACTGCCGAAGCCCTTGCCGCATCGCGTCAACTCGAACTGGACGGCATGACCGAACAGGAAGCGGCGCTGCAAAAGCAGATTAACCGATGGACTGATGTCAACCAGAAGTATGCTGAAAACCTCGCTGCCTCGGCACGCTGGAAAGTTCTTAATGACCAAGCGCTTGAACTGTCTGGCAAGACCGAAGTGCTGCGCCGCAACGAACTTGCCACGATGTCGGAAGCTGAGCAGGAGTTGCAAAAACGTATCTGGGCGCTCCAGGATGAGAAAGTTGCGGCAGAAGAAGCGGCCCGTGCGGCTGATGATCTGGCGCGCGCGCAGCAGGCTATCGCATCCGAACGCTACGGGCTGGAAACACGGCTTCTGCAACTTCAAGGCAACACAAACGCCTTGCGCCAGCGCGAACTTGAGGCGCTTGACCCGTCGAACCGGGCAATTCAGGAGCAGATCAACGCGATTGAGGACCGCAAGGCAGCGGAGCAGAAAGCAATTCAGGCCGCGCAAGAAGTCATGGCCCAGCGCAACGATATGATAAGTTCGTATCAGCGTGAAGCCTCGTCGCTGTCCTCGTTCATCGACAAGTTCAACGGGCTGGCTGCTTCGATCCGCGAATTTCGTGCTGGCCTGTTTACTGCCAACGATAACAGCGCGTTTGGCTTTGCCGCTGCAAGGACGGCGTTCCAGAATACCTCCCGCATGGCGGCTTTGGGCAATGAAACGTCGCTGCAATCCTTTGTTGGCGTATCGCAGAACTTCCTTAGTGCGGCACGGGATAATGCGGCTTCGCTGGTCGATTATCAGCGCGCAATCGGTCTGGTGGCCGGTGCAGCCGATGCAGCCGCTTCAGGAGCCGAGGGAGTGGCCCGTCAGGCGTCGCAGCAGCTTCAGGCGATACAATCCACTGTCTCCCAGCTTGAGGCCCTGAACGCGGCCACACAGGAGAATATCGACACCCTGAACAACCTCGACAACGTGCAGCAGGCTGACGTTGTGCCGACGCTGGAAGCCTTGCTCAGCGAACAGCAGGGCGCACGTGATGATATGGCGGCTATCCGCAAGGACCAGCAGGCCGAGACCATGACGATGGTGCAGGCTCTCAACACGGTGGCCAGATTGCTGTCCCGCTGGGATCGGGGCGACGCGGCAGCGGTCACGAACGATTCCGATACTCCTCTCACAACGGTGGTCGCAGCATGAAACTAGTCCGGCCCATAACCATTAACGACGCGGCATTGACCAGCAGCACGGTGCTGGAAACCCCGCCTTCCGCTTACAATGCGGGGACGACTTACGCGCTTGATGACCAAGTGTCGGTGTTCAGCGGCGTCAACAGCACTGTCGCGACGATGTATCAGAGCTTGCAGGGGTCAAACACGGGCAACACCCCGTCGTCATCTCCGACATATTGGCAGGAACTTGGCACCGCCTATCTGGCCTATAACGGGGCGACCAATTATTCCGCCGACGCTATCGTCACGGACACGACGAACCACAAACTGTATCAGAGCCAGCAAGGTTCAAATACCGGCCACGCCCTGACGGATGCTGCGTGGTGGCTGGAACTTGGGCCGTCGAACCGCTGGGCCATGTTCGACCAGAAAACCAGCACCCAAACGACACAGCCGCTTTCCGCTGAAATTGTACTCGCGGCGACGGGCCGTATTAATACGCTGGGCTTACTTAATCTCGATGCGGCAAGCGTCAATGTCACGGTCATGGATGACGCGACGGAAGCGTACAACGAGGACTATTCGCTTGTCACCACGGACGGCATCACCGACTGGTTTGCGTGGTTCTTCGAGCCGATCATTCGCAAGACCGATCTGGTCGTGTCCGATATTCCCAACGTGCTCGATCCGGCGATTACGATAACCCTGACAGACACTGACAGCGTTTCAATCGGGCATTGCATAGCGGGCTTGTCACGCGATCTGGGGGGCACTGTTTACGGCGCGCAGATTGGCATCACGGACTATTCCCGCAAGACGCAAGACGACTTCGGCAACTGGTATATTGTGGAAAGAGGTTACAACAAGCGCGGTCGGTTCGGCGTGTTCATGGAAAACCAGAACATCGACTTCGTGTTCAACCTTCTCTCGACGTACCGGGCAACGCCAATCCTGCTTATCGGGTCGGACGCGTACACATCGACCTATCTGTTCGGTCTTTTGAAAGACTGGAATATCGAAATTCAATACACGAGCCATTCGGCCATGACCATTGAGGTAGACGGACTATGACACTGCCAACGATCAGCACTTTGCCCGCAGCGCCAAGCCGCAGCACGGATTCGGCGGCAGACTTTTCGTCAAAAGCTGACGCACTGGTTGCGGCGTTGGCAACGCTTGTCAGCGACATAAATACATTCGGCTCGACGCTTTACAGCGAGGCGCAAAGCCAGATTGCCGGGGTCGGTTCGATCAACGGCGAAACCGGCGTAGTCACCGGGTATTCAAAGCAGGCCGGGACCGAGACTCTCACCAACAAGACGATTGATGACGCGGCATTTACCGGGTCGGTCACGGAAGAAGTTTACACAATCAGCGACGGCGCTTCGGTTGATATTGACCCTGCCAACGGTACTATCCAGCAATGGACACTTGGTGCCAACCGGACACCAACGGCGACCAATATGGCAAGCGGGCAATATGTCATGCTGTTTGTTGCTGACGGGACCAGCTACGCGGTCACATGGACGACCATCGGTGTCGTCTGGGCTGGCGGTACGGCTCCGACCCTGCCGACAAGCGGATATGGTTCAATCCTGCTAATGAAGGTCGGCAGCGTCGTACGTGGCTTCTACTGCGGCGCGGTGGCTTCCTGATGCTGTCGCATTTCCTCGCAGCCGCAGGGGCAGGCATACAGCGGACGTTTCTCGCAGTGGCGCATAACAACTCGCCATATGTGACGGTCTACCCGTGGACGGATTCAGGGTTCGGGACGAAATACGCCAACCCCGGCACACTTCCGACTGGCAACGGGCAAAAGGTGGCGTTTTCTGTCGGGGCCGGGGCGATAGCGGTTGCACATACTACAACGCCTTATCTCAGCGTGTATCCTTGGACATATGAATCCGGGTTCGGCACGAAGGTTTCAAATCCTGCGACGCTTCCCGCTGGCGACGCAACTGGCGTGGCGTTCTCGCCTGATAATGCTTTCATCGCCGTTGCTCATGCAGGCTCGCCATATGTCTCAGTCTACCCTTGGAACGGCTCGGCAATCGGCACGAAAGTTTCAGACCCCGGCACATTGCCCGGCGCAAGCGGGGGTCTTTCGGTCAAGTTCAACCCGGCAGGTGACGCCATTGCAGTCGGACACGGCACGTCTCCATATGTTTCAGTTTATCCTTGGTCTGGCACTTTCGGGAGTAAGTTCTCAAATCCGGGGACACTTCCTGCTTCTTCTGTCCAGAATATCGCGTTCTCCCCTTCGGGCGATACGATTGCGACTGTTCATGGTACATCGCCATATATTACGGCTTATCCTTGGTCTGGCTCTGGTTTTGGGACAAAGATCAGCGACCCCGGCACTCTGCCTACAAGCACTGGCAGGGGTGTTGCATTCTCACCGGATGGCACGTTCGTTGCTGTCGCTCATGCCGGTTCGCCTTACGTTTCAGTTTATCCGTGGACCGGAAGTTTCGGGACAAAGGTCGCCAATCCGGGCACACTCCCGGGCGGCACTGGTTACGGCGTAGCATTCACGCCGAACGGCAATTCCATTGCTGTCGCAAGCGATGTCCTGCCGTATGTTTACGCCTACCCGTGGACCGGAACATTCGGGTCTAAATTCTCCAACCCTGCCACACTTCCTGCGAATGCGGGCCGTGACGTTGCATTCGGGATAACATGATGAACCTTAAAGAAGAACGCCTTGCTCTACTCAATGCCACGCGGGACCAGCGCCGCCGTCAGGTCATGCTGTATCAAGTGAATATCGACAATTACCGGGGGGCGATTGCCGAAATTGAGAAGAACCATGGCGGTGACAAGGCCATGAAAGCATTTGCCCAGCAATTGCAGGCAATGGTCGCGTCAGAAACGGTCGAGCAGACCAAGGAAAAGATTATGCTCGCGGTTATCGAGCAGCAAATGGGGGCTTAAGTGGATTATCAGAACGCATTCAACATCGTGGTTACACTCGCTGCTTTTCTGGGAGGCTGGGTTTTGAACAATATCACCAAGGCGCTCGACCGCCTCGACAAAGACGTTCGCGACATGCCGAATGCCTATGTTTCGAAGGCGGATTATCGCGACGACATCCGCGAGATCAAAAAGATATTGACGAAGATCGACGACAAGATGGACAAGAAGGCGGACAAATGAAAACCGTAATCCCCTGGCGCTTTGTCTTCGGAAAAATATCGACATGGCTGGCTGCATTAAATGCAGGCGGGTGGGTGCTGGTGCTGCTGCCGTTCGCCGCGTACCTTCCTAAACGGCTGGAATTACCCGCTGTGGTGGTGTTGTTCGTGCTGGGCTGGCTTGTGCCGGTGTACATTGCTAACATTGCTCAGCCTAAACTGAAGGCGAAAGTCGAACGCAATGTTTAACCTTTTCCGCCGCACCCCGCCCCCGCGCATTCAGCCGCTGCCGGTATCGCAGGAACATCCGGGCACGGCGCTGAAAAAGGGCACTCTTGCCTCTGTCATTGGTGTCGTTGCCGCCGCGATTGTTTTCACGATGGTGCCGAAAGAGGAATCCGGCCGCACCGTGCGGGTGGAGTTCAACCAGGTCGGAGAGGCCAAGCTGACGCACATCAGCGGGCCGCAGTACCTGAAGGTCTACAAGGACATCGTCGGCATCGATACTTATTGCGACGGCCTGACCAAGCCGCTGCCGAAGGGTACTGTTCTGACCGAGGAAAAGTGCGCTTTCCTGCTGGAAGCGGAACTGGTCGATACCGGCAGCCACGTGATGAAATGTTCGTCCGGCCTGCGGGCTGACACCAAAGGCTATCAGCGCGCCGGGTCCGTGGTGTTGGCGCATAATATCGGATGGCCGGGCTGGTGCCGCAGCACAACGCGCAAACGGCTTGATGCCGGAGACGTGTTCGGGGCCGGGCAAGCGATGCTGTGGTGGAACAAGGCCAAAACAGGGAAATGCGGCAAGCTGCTGTGTCCCGTGACCGGCCTGACCAAACGCCGCCACCGCGAGCGCGAAGTGTTCATGACCGGCACGCTGGGCTTCTCGGCGATTTCAATGTGGCAGCGTGTGGAAAGGTGGAAGTGATGAAACTGTCACTGGTCGAGCATCTCGACGCTGAATTTCTTGTCATCACCGACAGGAACACGTTCCGCAGACAACCCGAAAAGGCCGGAGCGCACGGTGTGAAGTTCCTGTGCCCGAAATGTTTTGCCAGCAACGGCGGGCCGGTGGGAACGCATTCGGTCATCTGTTGGTCACGCTCCGCCGGAACTCCAGAAGATATGGAACCGAAGCCCGGTCGTTGGAAAATGGATGGCACCGGGCTGCTCGATTTGACCTTAAATGGGGATCAGCCGGGCGGTGGTGGCGCGCGTTCGGTCCAACTTCTCGGCGGGTGCGGGTGGCATGGCTTTATCAATGCCGGTCTCGCCGAGGGTGACATCCCCGAAATGAGGAATTTAACATGATTGCTGCATGGATTGAATTTGGTGGCTTGGTCCACTTGGCCGTTTTTGCGATTGTCGCCTTGATCGTGCTGGCGTTAGCACCGGGCAGGCCGTCCGATACTCCTGAGACATGGGGCGCGACGTTCCTGATCGGCATTTTTACGTTCTTGACGGTGATGTTTACCGATGTGCCGCACTTCTCGCCGCAAGCGGGCTTAGTGGCTGTGCTGCTCTATCTGATCACGGGCGCGGGATGGGCTACCTTGCGATGGTTCACGTTCCTGCGAGCCGTGAAGAAATTTGCCTCTGCCTATACTGGAAACCGTAAGAGTTTCGACACCGATATTAGGTACAACTTCGATCTGAAAAGCTGGCCACCCGCGCCGCGCGACAAGGGCGCTGCAATCTGGTTCTGGTTTCTCTATTGGCCATTCGACATGCTGGCGCGCCTTGTTGGCCAGCCATTAAAGCGGATATATCAATGGCTGACGTCGCTTTTCGCCCGCATGAGCGCGCGAATGTTTGCCAATGTCCCCGCCCCGGATGACAAGTGATGTTTCGCTCCCTCGTTTCCGGCGCTGCCGCCGCTGTCAACCCGCTGTGGGGCGCGGTTACAGGCTTCTTCAACTGGCTGGGCTTCAAGTCCACGGCCCTGCTGGGCGCGCTGATCTATGTCTATGTCAGCGCCTATGGCCTGCCGATTTTGGGCGGCGGTGCGGTCAATCACTGGAAGCACCGCGCTGCCGGTTGGGAGAACGTCGCCGCGAAATGGAAAGATGCCCACGAAAAACAGGTGACGAAATTCAACGTCTATCAGGCAGACGGCCTGCGCAAAAAACGGGACGCCGAAGACGCCTATAACAGGCTTGCAAGGAGGGCCGACGATGAAGAACGTGAAGCCAATCGGATGCGCGCTGCTGCTGTTCGCTATGCCGCCGCTAACCGCGTGCGCCGCGAAACAGGATCAGGGCCTGCTGGCGGATCCGCCGAAGATAGTCCTGCCCCGGGCGGTGACGGACCCCGTGATCCTGCCGAGCGTATTTCAATCACCCGAAACGACTTCGACAGGTTCGTCGACATCGCGGTGAGGCTCCAGAAAGTTCAGGACTGGGGGCAGCGCCTGATCGACGAAAAGCGCGCGGTGCGGCTTGAGGACATGCCAGAGCCTGAGTTTGGGCAGTGATGCTGCGGGGTAATCTGTACCGGCTCCCGCTTCCAGCCAGAATGGTCAAGTGCATGTCCGTTCCAACGCCTCCGCACCACTTGACCAGTCGCGATCCAGCCTTGGCAGGTGCCGCCTTGTACTACCCTAGCCTGTCAGAGAAGCCGTAACGTGCGTGTCTTTGCTGGCGCATTCCACTATTCCGTTACGGGACCCGCGCTTTCGCGCAGCCGGTGCAGCGACAGCGCATTACCAACAAATCAGGACAAAGGAAAGTGACATGAGCCTCTCACTCCGCTCCGGCCCAGTCGAATTCGGCCCCGCCATCGCGTTGAACGGCCGGAAGCCTTTTGGCATCGGGGATTATACGTTCGTCCGCATCCGCAAGTTCAGTTCGACGGAATGGGCGCCTGAAGCCGGCATGGTGTTCAAGGACAACAAAGTCTGGGGCAACGTCGCTGAAATACAGTTGCAGGCAGGCAGCCCGGATTATGCGAACTTTCCCGGTGGCAAGTTGCCATCTGAGGTAGCCGCCAATCAGCCGACCGTTACCCCACAAGCCGACCCCATTGTCCGCATTCACATCACGGTTGAATACAAGAGCGGGCGCAAGGATATTCTGGGGTCAATGCCGGTTTGAGCATCATATCTTTGGTCTAACTGGAGATACATGTTCTTCGTCAAGGCCACATGCCCGAAGCATCATGATCCATGGCTGATACTGTGCCCGCGCTTCATCAACGGTTAGTTCGCCAAGATCATATCTGGCCTGCACAGTTTCACGCTGCGCCAACCATGCGCGGAAAGTGGAACTCTGTTCTGACGTCGCTGGCCAATATCCATTCTGCGCCAACCCGCGCAGAGTATGTGCGTAAAGCAACACGCCTCTGCCGCGTCCAGTCACCGGGCGGATGGCAGCCATCATGCCAGAGGTTTCATCGGACTTCCCCCTCACCGGATCGAACCAACGATGTTCGCAAAATGCAAAACCTATGATCAGCCCTTCTTCGGTGCGGCTATTATCGTTGGCCGTGCGAATATCCCGGCCGCCATGATCATGAACTTCACGCTTCCATTTAACGCGGTGGATCAGGACGTCACCGGGGGCTAAATCAGCAAAACGTAAGGCGCGACCTGCCTTGCGTCGCTTACGTGGAATAGATTCAATCCATCTGGTTCCTGAGCCATCAGTGACCCAAGTCATCCCCTCACCCCTTCTCGAATCTGGCCTGAACATCATCGCCGCAGATCGTGACGGTGAGGACGCCGAGGCGGTTGAAAAAGGCTTCTTCGGACGCAAAGTCCGCATCCTCCTTCGATCCATGGCTTGAAGCCCCGGCTGGTCGCGATGGCGTAGGGGTGGTCTCGGGTATCTCGAAGGCGAGAAGATCATCCCACACAACACCTCTGTAATCGGCGGGCACATTACCATAGCCGACCCCTTTGGTATAAAATCGCGTTCCAATCACATCGTCATCCCTGACCCAATCAGGCCGGTGCGGGTGGTCTAACTCAATCCTCATTGAACATCTCCACATTGCGCCAATACCGTGCCCGCCGTTCTGGCGTGAATTGCCGCAGTCGGTTCTCGCGATAGTCCGGGTCCAGCAGCTTGCGTAACCGGCGCTTGGCGAGGTATTGCTTGAACGGGGTCATGATGCGGCTTTCTTGATCTCATACTCATCGCAAAGACCATAGGCAAATGCGGTTGGGAACGCTCCACCATGTTTCATAACAATGCGACGTTCGGTCGGACTTTTGCAGACGCCACTACGAACCGTCTCGCGTTGCCAAAACGAGCAATTATGACATCGCGGGGCAAGAGAATTTTTCTCGCTCATCTCATCATCTCCTCTTGAGCATCGCGCGAACCTTTCGACCACAAAACGCCGTGCCGCGCTCCATATGCAAACATCAATTCCATCAATCCTGAAAACTGCTTCTTGCTGAGCGTTGATGACCGCTGCCCGACCGGGAACATGCCGTGCCCGTCCAGTTCAGGCAGAAACCGGCACTCCTGCTTAAGTTCGTTCAGGAATATCAGCTTTACGTCGTCCTTGGTGTGCATGCCCACTTCAGGAACCTGCTGGCGAAGGTCTTCGATCACTGGCCACATCAGGCGATTCTGAGCGTCTGTGCGCGTTTCTTCGGCTACCTTGACCACATACCCATCGGGGGCTTCGTCAATGAGCTTGTGCGCCAGTTCACGGGCCTGCCGGTGTACCAGCTTTATGATGGGGTTGCGGGTCATTAGAAGCGATCTTCGACTGTTCCAGCTTCACCAGAAACGGTAAGCGCTACAGCCTTGCCCGCGTCTGTGATGGTTGCGCGCTTGTAGCCTTTCCCCTGCGAATAGGTGATAAGAGGTGGCTCGGCTGTGGCCAGTGCGTTCCAAGTGGACCTTGTGACTGCCGCGAGTTCACCACGAGCAAGCAAAACCTGCCCCTTGGTAAACATGCCATCACCGCCGCGATTGTAAAACCAACGGATAGCCGCACGCTGCGCTTTGGTTAGCTCTGGTCTGATTGTTATGCCGCTCACGTCATTTTCTCCTTATCCCAAAGCGCCTTCATATACGCTATAGCCTCGTCTTCAGTCTTGTCGGGGGTCACAACAACCTCCCGATTGACTGCATATAGTCGATCTGGTCTTTGTTTGATTTTCGCATGTTACAAGGTGGGCATAGCAATTGGATATTGCGCGCTATGTGCTCTCCGCCCTTGGAGACCGGAATAATGTGATCGATATGGTATTCGCTCTTGATCGATGTCCGGCAAATGGCGCATCGTCCTCTTTGTTGCGCATAAATTCGCTTAACGGAGCCCTTCTCAAGCCTCCCGAGAAGTCGCCCCCGACGCCGCTTGGAGAATTCCCTCGCCTTTTCGCGGTTGCGCGATCTCCATTTTCTGCCGTATTCGCGACTGTATGCTGCGCGGCGCTTTCTTTGAGCCTCTTTGCCACCGGCCCACATTGGATGATCTTGGCCGCGCATTACTGTCCATTCGCCATTCGCTCGCATTTTCCGCATGGTCTCTATGCGCCGCGCCCAGACATCCGGGGCCTGACTGGCGTGATGAAATGGCTTGTTGCATTTCTGCGAACAAAAACGGCCATCTCCGTTATCCAGTTGCACTTGGCGGGGATAAAATTCGCTACCACAAGTCTCGCAAAGCCTCGCGCGCGCCATTAATGCCTGTCTGGCAAGCTCGGTATTGCATACTCTGCCGCATGTTTTGTAGAGTTTCGCCTTTGATGGCGGGAACCACAAGTCGCGTCGGCAAGCGGCGCATGTTTTGTGGATAGCTCCCGGCCTTTCAGTGAATCGTTGTTCATACCAGCCCATTATGCATACCACTTGCCGACGCGCCAGTCACGGACGCCACCCCGTCTTGAGGGCCGCAATCATCCGCTCCGCATAGACAGGGATCGGGCTTTTGCCGTTGCGCCATCTGGAAATATGCTCAGGCGTTACACCGAGCCATTCGGCAAGCTGGAGACCTGAACAGCCGATGTGGCGTTGGTCATCACGGAATTGTTCTGAAGTCATGGCCTGACGTTACCTTATCTTGTGGGAATGTCAAGCGCGCCTAAAATGGTATACTCGCGTCGTCGTCATCAAGGCTGACGCTGTTGTTGTGGTTGTAGTTATTGCGTTCTGGTTCCTGACGGCGCTCCTGCTGGTTGTCTGACTTGCCACCTTGCAGAGCAATCTCATTCGCCCTGATATTCAACCGCGGCTTGCCTTCGTACTCATCCAGCGTAAATTCGCCCTGGACGGTCACTGAGGAGCCTTTCTTGAGATACTGGGCCAACGCCTCGCCCCGCTTGCCCCAGAGGCTCACACGCCACCAGTTCGTCACTGTATCGTGGCCTTTGCGCTGATCGACGGCAACCGAGAAGTTGCACACGCTGTCCCCGGTTGGAGTGTTGCGCAGATCGGCATCCTTGCCAATCCGTCCGGCTATGATGATTGTTTGCATTATGCTTCTTCCTTCTGCTCGCGCAGTTTCAACGCGCGTTTGTTAATCCAGTCCTTCGCGCCATCAAACCGATCCGCGGACAATTCCCGGAGGTCTTTGATTTTCCCAACTTCGAGAAATTCAGCAACGGGGATATTCAGACGGTCAAACAACTCCATTAGTTCGGTGCGCTGTTCTTCCGATATGAGGGCGGCAAACTCACGCTCCATCTGCGCGACATACTTGTTGTCATCGAAAAGGCCCATGTGAATATCAGCGCCGACGCCAAGGCTTTTGAAGCCGTTCATGGTCGCATCGGTGAAGGCTTTCTTGAATGCTTCGTCATCCAGAAACAGACCATTCTTGTTGTGAGCGATTGCCTTGTCTCCGCCGACACCCCAGGCAGTATTATTCACGCTCCCATGCCAGACCGACACGGTGCAATAAACCAGAACTTCGCCGTCAGGGCCGCTCACGGTTTCAAATTCTGGCTTGCCGGTGCCCCAGCCTACTCCAACTGGCCCAAACTGCTCAGTGAGCCTCTTGATGACCCACATAGGCTTGAGCGCGGTTCCCTTGAACCCGCCAGCGCGGCTGAATTGCTTGGTGTGGGCTGGATCGGTCTTCCCCAGCGCGTTCCAGATTGCGAGAGTGTCCGTCATATCAAAACCCCACCAGTTCAAACCGCTTGTGGATAGCCCGCACCGTCTCAATATCACTTCTGCAATGTGAGGCTATGTCCTCGTGCTTTCCGGCTGCCCAAAGTTCAGCAACCATCGAACCGTCGAAGTCGTCATGCACTGCAATGCCAAGCGCGGCAGCGAGATTGCGCTGGCTGATTGTACCGCGTGGCCCTGCCCATGCCACCATCGTGTCGAACACATTATCAGACCACGGCTTTATATCGCGGGGAAAGGTAACGGACGGCGGCAGCTTCACGCCAAGCACAACGGCGCGGCAGAGAAGGAACCGCAAGTCGAATCCGCTGATATGGTGGCCGATGAAGCGGCACATGCCTGTTTCCGGCAGGGATTCGAAAAACTCCCGGATCGCGTGTGGCTCATCGGAATCACCCAAAAGATAAACCGAGCTGGTTTCGACGGGATTATCATTGATTGCCCAGCCAATGCAGCAGATATGCCCATGCGCCGGATCGAAGCTGGTTTTGGCGATAATGTCATCCGCCGCCGCGTCCCCGTTGTTGGCAATCCATTCGGCAATGCTTTCCGGCTTCTTGTATTGTGCCGGGGCCGTGATATTCTTGCGAACCTCGGCACGGTATTCCGCAGACTGCGAGGGTATGGTTTCCAAATCCAAGTAGATGTTGTTCACTTTGCCTCTCCCAATTTCGTGAAGCGATCAGCGGCTTCATGGAAGTTTTGAGCAGAACGCGTTCGCCCGAGATCGCCGTAATCGCTTGCAGCATCTCTCAGCCACCCCGCAGCCTCGCACAACGCTGCTTGTGTCACGGCCAGTTGCTCGGCCAGAAGCTTTTCATGGTCGGTCATCATTCAGCCTCCTATGATGGATAAAGCCATTCCCGCACAGCAGCAGGCGAGCCATAACTTCCACGCGGTGCAAAATTGTAAAGGAACTGGCACCACTGCCGCATATTGTCGGCGTTATCGTCATCCGCTCTAGCGAATGCTTTCATAAGATCATTTGAAAGCAGCGCGGTGAGGAAGCCGCCCGGTGGAATACGATTGACAAAGTAGCGCTCAACAGCGCCCACATATGAAGCGGGACAAGATGGCGCCCACCATCTATCATTGTCTTGATTTGGTCGGTCATGGTTTCTTCTCCTTTGGTTTTCCATCTGATGTAAAACCGCAGCGATGTAGGACAAACTTCGGCTTCTTTTCGCCGGGCAGAAGTGTCCAATGGTGAAGCTTCCACTTTCCTTTGTGCCTTCGCCAAAATAACCAGCCATACCCGCAGTTATTGCATTTTTTAGGTTCCTTTAAGGCGATGGGAGACAAACCATAGTGGGCGTGGCTTGAACCATCCCAGCCATCAATTGTCTGGTCGATTGTCAGATCGGCATATTCACCCATCACTTGCGTTCCTTGTCCGTGGGAGCCGGCGCCCCAGATGCGCGCTCAGCGAACGTGCGGCCATCTTCCAGTTTCAGCGGCCATACGGAATCGCGGCTGATACGGGACGAGGCGCGCGGGTTGATCGGGGGGATTTGCGGGGTCATGGCTCAACACCAAGAAGCTGCTTTATCGTCCGTTGGTTTGATGCAATACGGCGTTCATCAACGGCGCGCCATTCGGCTGGCGCATCGGGCATTGCATCCAGCCTACCTTGCGCGGCGGCAATCTCGTCTTCGAGTTCAGCAATACGCGACTCGGCCAAGGCTGGCGGCGGAGGCAGATTCATGGCTGGATATTCGCCGCTAGAATATATGCCTTGAGCGTCCCAAACCAAAGGTTGACTAAGTTCCGGTTTCCTACCTTCATACTGAAAATAGGTCACGCCAAAGACTTTGCCGCTCATCGTCCCGTAAAGCCTAACATATACGCAAGAATCGCGTACAATATCGAGCGGAAATTCAGCCTTGGTGTAATCGTCAAGAAGTTCGGTCATTTTTCTTCTCCATAGGTCATGGCCGTCTCACCTTGTTATCGAGCCATATCTTGAACATGAGGGCGACGAATGCGCCGAGAACGAAAGTAAGGGCGTGGGTCATGGCTTGGCCTCCCGGTATTCCGCGAGGGCTCTGTCGATCTCTTGCTGCAAATGAGCCGGGGCCATCGACATCCTTACGCGGTCCCCATATTTGGCCAACGCTTCGCGCAATCGTTCAACCTCCAGCGCCAACTTCTCCGCCTGTTCGCGGGATGCTGCGAGGTCAGCGTGAAGGGTTTCAACAACGTCAACACCTTCAACCAGGCTTTCCGAAAGTTGTACAAAGTTATTGGTGATTTTCTCAACAATATCCGTCATCTCAAAACTCCCGTCATCGCCAGCCCGAATCCGATCCGGTCGGCAAAGTGTAAAATGGTCGCCATCGCAATGGCTGTGGCGGCGTAGTGAGGGATGCGGGTCACGTGGTTTCTTCCTCACACAGAGAGGGAAAGAGGCGCGCGACTTCATCACGCCAATGGTCACGAGCTTCATTCCATACCTTGCCGCCGATACTGAATTGCTCGTTTCTGGTCGGGTCGGCGATCCGCAATGGTTGAGGCCCATCTTCGTCTCCACGGGGAGGGCGCGTCACACCGTAATGCTCAAGTGTGTTGTTGATTGCCTCAACTTCCCTCCATACCGAGAACCGGCCAGAATAATCGTATTCCATCTTCGCCATCGCATTGCCAAGACGGTCAAGCGCCTTACTGTGAACCGTTTCCTTGACTTCATTAAGAAACTTGCGGCGGTCTGCATCGCCCACGTTCATTGAACTATACCGCTCTGTCATCGCATAGATGAACTCAGACCGGACCTCTTCATCCGCCCACAAGGCGACTGCTATCTCTGCGGGCTTGACACGTGCCAGCACAGCAGAAACAATATCATCAAGCGGTATCCGCATGGAGCCGTCCACCACTTCCATATTAGGAAATGTTTTTCGTGGATCGCTGTATATTTCGCGTGGCTTCCTGTAAGTCACATCCCCATCAGGATCGTTAGGTATCGTGACCTCGTATGCGCCATACCCGACTGTTACGACTCGGGCAGGGGATTCACCCCCAATGAGATATTTAACTTCCGCGACAGTGGCCTTTTCGTTCCAACCGAACATCACACCGACTCCTTCATAATTTTCCACGTCACGACCGTTTCTCCTTCAACCGGCGCTCGCGGATACGATCCCGCATCTCGAATTTCGCCGCGCGCCCCATGTACCCAAGCAGTTTGTTGCACTTCTCATGGGTCAGCACACAATTGTCCGAATGGTCCTTGCCGCCGTGCAGTTGGGCATGCAGATGCTCGACCGTGCGATCAGTCTCCGGCATATACTCCCCGCAAAGCCAGCACTTGTCGCCATCGCGGGTGAATAGACGCAGCCGCAGAACCTGGCGCTCGTTGACTTTCCCGGCCTTGTTGAGCCGGTTCAGTTCCGCCGCCCGTTCAATCGCGCCTATCTGCGCTTCATAGAGCGGCTTGTTCATGGCAGCGTCGATGTTGAATGAACTGCTGTAGGCATCGAACGCATCCTTGCGCAGCGCCTGTTCCTGCTCGTGGTCAATCGCGTCGAGCCGTATCTCGTAGCGCAGTCCGAAGCGCTGGGCCTTGGTCCAGTTCGCGCGAAGTTCGGCCAGTCGGTCGATCAACAGCCGGTCCTGTGTGGATTGGGTGTTCATAGTTTACCTTTAGCTTTTGCGATCGCGGCGCGTGCGGCTTCAATTTGCGGCGCATGCTCGATCAGACCTTCATCGTCTTGATCAACCAACGACGATACAATCCCCTCCAGTGCTTCGAGCAGTTCAGGTGCGGCGGCAATCATGCGGGCGTTGGCTCCTTGCTCCGAACGACCTACATTTTCTGCCGTAATGATGCATATTCTATCTGATCCACGTTCTGTCCAAACTTCCCATCCCACCATATCTGTGCCCCAGGGCCCCGGCGTGTGTTTTGCTTCACTCATGCCCCGCGCTCCATCTCAGCGCACCAGTCCTCAGCGCTATCAATACGATGCTGTTTCAGATCGTCGTCAGCGCGGTCACATGCCTGATCGTAAACACGAGCGTCCTCTTCGGCAGTCAATGCGAAGGGTGCGCCGTTATGCTTCACGGAAAGCACCTCGACTTCGCCGCCTTCAGCGGGCTGCGGATAATCGCCGTAAAGCACTGCCGGGACAATCGGTGTCGCAGTATATTCCACGTCAATCTCGATCTCGCGTTCGTTGCGTCCGCGATAGATGTAAGTGGTAAATTCAAACGTCGGTGTCATGGTGTCTCTCACTGTTTGCATCATCATTCTTATGCGATAGTCGCACGGCTTGCAAGCGGAAAGTGCGATAATCGGAATAAATCTGTTATTTTCCTCTTGCCCTATCGGTGCGATAGTCGCATAAGGAAGCATGGACACATATTCTGACATTGTGATCGACGCGCTGGGCGGAACCACTGCTGTAGCGCGTGAGATCGAAGCGCCGAAGTCAACTGTGCATAGCTGGCGGAAGATCGGTATCCCTGCATCACGGATGGCGCACCTTCGCCTTCTGGCGCGTGCAAAAGGGGTTGATCTACCGACGCAAGAATGACCTCACCCACCGGGCTATGACGGCCCCCAACAACCCGGAAGCGTCCGGTGGGTCTTTGTAATAGGAATTACAACATGACTACCAATAATCAGCAGAATGAAACGACATATCAGCCCGATATCGTGATCTATCACGACAAATGCATGGACGGTTTCACTGCCGCTTGGGCTTGCTGGAAGCGCTGGGGCGACGCGCCCGAGTATGTTGCGCGTAACTACGGGCAAATGCCCGACCTGCAAGTCGGCGGGCGTAACATTTTGATCGTCGATTTTTCATGGCCTGCCGATATTCTTGAAGCATTGGTTTCGCAGGGTGCTAAATCGGTAGTGATACTCGATCATCACAAGACGGCGCAAGCCGACCTTGAGCCGTTCGCGCGCTTCAAGAACAAGCCCGAAAGGTTCACTCTAGCAACTGTAGCCAGCATGGTAGGTGACCTTACAAAAGGCGGATACCCGCCAATTCTTGCGCTATTCGATATGGGGCGCAGCGGGGCCGGGATGGCATGGGATTTTGCTATACCTAACGAGCCGCGACCGGCTTTGGTAAATCTTGTCGAAGACCGCGATCTGTGGCGTTTCGCCTTTGGCGATGAAAGCAGGTTTTTACATTTAGCACTGACAAGCGGCGACGTGTTTTTCCAGAGATGGGATGAGGCTAACCATAATGTCGACGCTTTCGTGGAGCGCGGCCAAGCCATCGCGGCTTATCGAGATATGTTGGTCTCGGAAATAGTTGAACGCGCGACTGTGATAGTCATTGGGGATGAATATGGCATCGGCGTTGATTGCCCGTACAGCCTCGCCAGCGATGTTTGCCATCGGCTATTGCAGGACTGGCCGGATACACGCTTCGCCGCCGCCATCGTGCGAGGTGAACAATCCGTCACCTATTCGCTGCGGTCGCAGGATAACCGGGCTGATGTATCTGCACTGGCTAAGAAGCTTGGCGGCGGTGGGCATCGCAACGCAGCTGGCTTCAAGGTGCCCAGAACATGATTATGGGTCTTTGTATGATTGGAAAGCAATGCCGATAACAATTGACCTGCCGCACCCACATAAGGTGCTGTGGCCGAACGGTAGCCGCACCAATAACCGCAAGTGGCTGGCCAGCGAAAAGAACAAAGCCAAGCAACTGGCCGCGTGGGCGACACTGACGGAGGCTAAGCAGCATCCCGTCTTGCTGGATGACAGCATACCGCATTCAATCCCGGTGCGGCTGGAAGTGCATGCCAAGCCCAAGGGGCCGCTGCCTGATATCGATAACGTTATCGCGTCATGCAAGGCATATTTCGACGGCATAGCCGAACAGCTTAAAATTAATGATCGCGCGTTCGCACGGCCTGATGTTGTGTTTACCGGCCCACGAGATTCGCGATTTGTTATCACGATTGGATAGCGGAGAATGCATTTGGAAGTGTGGATAGGATGATCGATCTGGACGCCATTCGCGCGGTTGCTGAGCGCGTGGAAGTAATCGGCGAAGCCGTGCTTGCGCAGGCGGACTGCCGCGATGTCCTGCCGGTACTGCCCAAGGTGGATGCGGTGGTCACGGACCCGCCTTATGGGACGACTAGGTGCGCATGGGACGCAATCATCCCATTGGATGAAATGTGGGCCGCTCTCGACCACGTACTTGAGCCGCGTGTTCCTATCGTGCTGTTCGGCACCGAGCCGTTCTCGTCTTTCTTGCGCACGTCGCGCGTCCGTTGGTTCAAGTACGACTGGGTCTGGAACAAGCCAAAGGGCACCGGCTTCCTGAACGCCAAAAAACAGCCATTGCGCAAGCATGAAATGGTGAGCGTTTTCTGTGACGGCCCTGCACCCTACGACCCACAGAAGACCGCAGGCCATGAGCGCAAGATCACATTTCGCGGGAAGCATCTGCAGACGGATGTCTACGGCGAAATGGCCGGTGACTATCACTACGACAGCACCGAACGGTATCCCGGCACCGTCCTGACGTTCTCGTCCGACACGCAGAACAGCAGCTTCCACCCGACACAGAAGCCCGTCGATTTGATGCGGTATCTGGTCAAAACGCACGCTTCCGCAGACGCAACTGTTCTCGATTTCACGATGGGTAGCGGAACCACCGGCGTAGCAGCCGTGCAGACGGGCCGCAACTTCATCGGGATTGAAAGGGAAGAGCGTTACTTTGAGATAGCCTGCCGCAGAATTGAACAGGCACAACGTCAGGGTGATCTCTTTATCAAAGGCGCGGCGGCATGATCGCGCGGACCATAACCCATCTGGTCCCAAGTGTGGACGCGATGGCAGTTGGCGCACAGCAGCCTCAAATTGCCCTTGTTTGCTTCCCAATCGCGCAAGCGGTAGTTCCAGGCGCGTGGGCGGCCTTGCTTGAGCGACCTGTCGATGTGGTCGATGTCCAGCACGCGATAATCGGTTTCACCGCAACCGACGCACGCGCCACCAAGCTCTTGGATGAGCGCAAGTTTCCTGCGCCAGTTGCGCGGGTGCTTGTGTTGTTTGTGGGCGTGAATCGTCCAGTATTGGTTGCGGCAGGAATCGTCGCAAAAGCGGAAGTCACAAGGCTTACCGCACTGCTCGCAACCATCAGTTCTACGCCATCGCGAGGCGAGATAGCAGTCGCGCCCGCAGTATTTTCCGGTGCCATTCCGCAGCCGGTAAAGGTGGGTTTCAAACGACTTGCCGCAGTTGCCGCAAGCTACCTCAACAGCGCTCTTTTTCATTCTCGAAATATAGCACGGAACGCACGGCGCACCAAGTATTTTGACATCGCTTGCAAGCGCATAAGCGAGGCACAGCGCCAGCCGTCCCTGTTTGTCGATACACCGCGCATGAAGCAGGAGGGGCTGTTCTAATGCCCGTAATACGCAACGCCAGATTTCCCGGCAAAGTCCCGCTGATAATCTCAGAACGGCGACCCCCGGCAAAACCCAAGCCCAAAGGCGAAAACCGCAAGCCCGATCCGGCATTTCTGGAACTTGCAAACGAGGTTGTAAGCACATGCCGAGCCGTTGGTGTTTCGCTGTCAGCATTCGAGGAAGCAGAGCATTGCAAGAATCTGGTAGCCCAGATCAAGAACGGACGCCGGTTAATGCCTGAGACGGAGCAGCGCATTCGCCTTGCGGTGAGAAAGCTTCGGAAAAGGGGGAAGCTGTGATGCTGGCCACCCCTGACGAACTGAGAGCGCAGCGCTGGCTTGCACAGGCGGACCGCGATGCTTTGGAACACATTGCCAAGGACATTCCAGACCCGGCAGAATATGCGCGGTATACCCCTCTGGCTTTCGCTGCGGCGCTCACTGAGACGACATTCCACAAGAATGGCTGGATTGTACCCGATGAGAAAACCGCGGCCCTGCTGCGCCCCTATGGGCTGGTGGAGTACGGCGGGCGATACCTGACTGCATTCGGGATGAAGGTGCGCAAGGCGCTGTTGGAAGAAATGGCTTGAGCGTTCTTGCCAGTCGTCAAATGTTGGGTTAATGTGCCGGCCAGTTTCTCGCGATGAGCGCGCGGAAAACTGCTTACGTGGCTAACCCTGGAGGACCAACCGACATGACTGATATACAAAACCAGACCGCTGATAGCAAGCCTTCGTTCGCAGACAACGAGGCTAAAGCCTCCGTAGCATTCACCCGATATTCTGCCTTGATGCAGGCATGGCGGGAAGACCAATCCCTGATGGACGAGGAATGCTTCCAGATTCTTCTGGACGACGCCAAGCGCTCTTTCGGCCTTGCGTTCGATGCCCTGATATGAGCCGCTGGTTCCGCTTCTATTCCGACGCGATGCGCACCCCAAAGGTTGCCAGCCTTCCAGATAATGACTTCCGGCTATGGGTCGAATTGCTCGCCGTCGCAGCCGAAAACAGCGGCTCAATCCCGCCAGAAGAAAGCCTTAAGCACCTCTTAAGAAGGCGCTTAGACCACCTTAAAGGGGGTGTTAAAAGGCTTATAAGAGCAGGGTTAATAGATGTCTTAGATGATGGTTACGAACCACACAACTGGAACAAATTTCAATACAAATCAGATACATCGACGGAAAGAGTCCACAAGCATCGCAAAAAACGAAACGTTTCAGTAACGCCCCCAGATACAGAAACAGATACAGAAACAGATATAAAAATACCAAAAGTGCCGCTGAAGCGGAATATTGTAGTTTCTATTCCTGACGGGGTTTCCGATAAAACGTGGCGCGATTTTGGCATCATGCGGCAGAAGAAGGGCGCGCCCATAACCGAAACAGCCATGACGGCAATTCAGCGCGAAGCTGACAAGGCGGGATGGAGGCTTGAGGACGCGTTGGTAGAAAGCATCTCTCGCGGCTGGCGCGGTTTCAAGGCTGATTGGGTAAAAATCAAAGACGATGCAGAGTTCACCGGCCCATGCTAAATTGGACGCCCACCAAGCCCGGCAAGCACCTTTGCCCAGAGTGCAGTGCAGGGCGCAAGAATAAGCGCGATAAGTGCCTGAGCGTGACGCGGACGCCAGATGCTTTTCTATTTTTTTGCCACAACTGCGGATTTTCAGGAGGGACCGGTAATGACAATTCACGAGAAGCACCGCGAATGGATCGTGGGACGTGGACTAGATCCAGAGCTTGCCGAGAAGTTCGGCCTGGTGACGGTCCAGCGCGACGGCAAAAACTGGCTATCGCTCCCGTACATCGAGGCGGGCGAGACGATCAATCACAAGTACCGACTGACATCCCAGAAAGATCATCGGATGGACACAGGCGCGCCGCTTGCACTGTGGAACGCCGATTGTCTGAACGACCCCAAGGTGACATCAGGTCAAACTCCTGTCGTGATAACGGAGGGGGAGTGGGACGCACTGGCAGCGATACAAAGCGGGTTCCCGTTCACAGTGAGCGTTCCAAACGGTGCGCCTTCAAGCGAGACAGAGAATCTTGACACCGCCAAGCGATACGATTGGGTTGACCGCCACGCCAAGGCGCTTGCAGGGGCCAAGGAGTTCATCATTGCATCCGATGATGATGAGGCGGGGCACAGGCTTAGGAACGATCTGGTGGCCTTGCTGGGGGCGTCACGGTGCCGGTTCATCGAATACCCGTTCCCATGCAAAGACCTTAACGAAGTTCTTCTGGAATACGGACCAGCGCGCGCAGCCGAATGCATCAGCACATCGAAGCCATTCCCGATACAGGGGCTTTACCAGATCGACGACTTCCCGGAACGCGGCGAAGTGCAGTCATTCGACATCGGGGTTGCGCCAATCCGCGATTACATCAGGATTGTGCCGGGAAGTTTCACGGTGCTGACTGGATACGCCAATTCCGGCAAGTCTACCTTGATGAACGCGATTATCGGCCATGCGCTGCAAAGCAAAATCCCGGTGTGTGTCGCCAGCTTCGAGACGGACGTTAAGCCGATCCTGATAAACGGCCTGCGCAAGGCAATGCTTCGCTGTGGGAACAACGAACTGGCGAAAGCGGACACGGCGGAGGTTGACCAGATCATTCGCGACCGCCTGACGATTATCAGCCAGACCGTCGATGAGGATATGGAAATGGACCTGAACCAGTTTCTTGAACTGGCGCGGGTTGCTGTCGTTCGTCACGGCGCAAAAATGATTGTCCTCGACCCGTGGAACGAACTTGAACACAAGCGCGCGAATGGCGAGACGGAAACGGATTACATCGGCAGGGCTATCCGCGCGATAAAGCGGTTTGCAAAACAAATGGACGTGGCGTTCTGGGTTGTGGCCCACCCGACTAAACCCCAGCCTGGAGTGACGAAAATGCCGGGGTTGTACGACATAAGCGGGAGTGCGAACTGGGCAAACAAACCTGATTACGGGATGACTTACCATCGCCCCAAGTTCGATGTGAATGAGGCCACCATTGCCATCACGAAGGTTCGCATGGGTATGCCGGGCGGTCGCGGCACGGTGAAGGTTATGTTTGATTTTCGCACGAGTGAATTTGTCGAAATTCAATGAAGCATAGCGCCGCGCAATAATTCGTAACGCCGATGCATTTTCCGCTTGACGTGCTATGCCAAACGCCTAAAGTGAGTGCATCAACCGGGCAGTGCCCACCTACTGAGGAGATTGAGATGGATTCCGGGAATAAATACTGGGTAGAGCGCGAAGAGGCTGGGGCTTACCGCCGCATCTTTCGGGTAGTAATTCCTCGCGGCGGAATCGTTTACAACGAAGTTGCCAATTTCCATGAGTTCCAATCGGACGGAGGGCGCACTCGTTGGTATCATTTCTCCGCTGATATTCCTTGGCATGCCACCCCGTTGGAGATTTGGGCATGAATAATCATGAATAATCTAAAACCGGTTCAATCGACTGATTGGTACGATGCCCGCCTCAAGCAAGCCTACAAGCTGATAGACGAGGTTCTGGATGGATCCGCTTGCGCGCAGGATCACCTTCGCAAAGCTGCCGAAGCGGTCGAGGATGCAGATATTGCGCTGGAGGAAGGCGCATGACCCCCGCTCGCATCCGCAAGATACGCAAGGACGCTGGCCTGTCACTCGACGGGCTGGCGCGTGTCATTGGCATAGGCGACCTGTCCACGATCCACCGTTGGGAGAAGGGGGTGAGGCAGATCAGCGGCCCAGCGTCTCGCCTGCTTGAGATGATCGAGCGGGGAGAATTGCCGGAACGCTATTTGGCTCTTGGTGTTAAGCCAGCGCGCTATTGGGAGAAGTGAGATGTGGCCATTCAAGCGCAAGCCCGTTTGGACTAGTTGGGAGGATTGCCCACCTCAACCGGGTCAGAAGGTTGTTATCGTTTGCGATGATGGCTGTTCGTCATCACTTGCCTTGATGGCCGATGATGGTCCGATAGATGGTGAGTGTGGCGAGCCATTCCACGGCGGTAATTTCCTCAATAGGGCGATATGGTTTCCACTACCAGATGATTACCCGTTGAGGTTCATGGAGATTACCGATGCAGACTGGTATTGATGGCAAGGACCGGGTTCGGGAAACTGAGGAGAACCGCAATGACTGATGGACCAAACATGGCCGCATTTGCCAACAAGATGAAGGCTTACCGTAAGCAGGCGAAGATGTCCCTTGAAGACGTTGCCGCCGCGTCGGGCATGACGAAAAGTCACATATGGGAGCTTGAGCAAGGCCGCTCTAAAAAT
>CAZOEC010000028.1:0-41104 GCA_964578635.1 uncultured Pseudomonas sp. | reverse complement strand
ACCCCCGGCGTGACAGGCCGGTATTCTAACCGACTGAACTACCGCTGCGCGTAACTTCAAAAAGCGAGTTTGGTGGGTGATGACGGGATCGAACCGCCGACCCTCTGCTTGTAAGGCAGATGCTCTCCCAGCTGAGCTAATCACCCTTCACTCTCGAAGTGGGGCGCATTCTAGAGAGCCATCCGCACCTTGGCAAGCCCTGATTTAAATATTTTTTATCGACATAGCAAAGGCTTAGCGCAGGGTTGGCCTAAACCGCCAAGGGGAGAATAATGCGCCCCCGAATGCAACTTGCAAGCCGCGCAGCGAGTCGCAACGATCTGCGCACCTGGATCTGGACTGGAACCAGGCCCTGACGGCTTATGCTGCCTGCCACTGCCGGCAGGCCTGTTAATGGAGAGTCACCCCCTTATGTGGTTTCGCAACCTGCTGGTTTATCGCCTTACCCAGGACATCCCGTTTGACGCCGATGCGCTCGAAACGGCCCTCTCAGCCAAACCGGCCCGCTCGTGTGCCAGCCAGGAGCTCAGCACCTACGGCTTTATCGCCCCCTTTGGCAAGGGCGGCGACGCCCCGCTGGTGCACGTCAGCGGTGACTTCCTGCTGATTGCCGCGCGCAAGGAAGAACGCATCCTGCCGGGCAGCGTGGTGCGCGATGCGCTGAAGGACAAGGTCGACGAGATCGAGGCCGAACAGATGCGCAAGGTCTACAAGAAGGAGCGCGACCAGCTCAAGGACGAGATCGTGCAGACCTTCCTGCCACGCGCCTTTATCCGCAAATCCGCCACCTTCGCCGCCATTGCGCCCAAGCAGGGCCTGATCCTGGTCGACTCGGCCAGCGCCAAGCGCGCCGAAGACCTGCTGTCGACCCTGCGTGAAGCCATCGGCTCGCTGCCTGTACGCCCGCTGACCGTGAAGATTGCGCCAAGCGCCACCCTCACCGACTGGGTCAAGGTGCAGCAAGCCGCGCCAGATTTCCACGTGCTGGACGAGTGTGAACTGCGCGACACCCACGAGGACGGCGGCGTGGTGCGCTGCAAGCGTCAGGACCTGACCAGCGATGAAATCCAGCTGCACATGACCTCCGGCAAGCAGGTCACCCAGCTGTCCCTGGCCTGGCAGGACAAGCTGTCCTTCGTGCTCGACGACAAGCTGGTGGTCAAGCGCCTGCGCTTCGAAGACCTGCTGCAGGATCAGGCCGAACAGGACGGCGGCGACGACGACCTCGGCCAGCAGGACGCCAGCTTCACCCTGATGATGCTGACCCTGGTGGACTTCCTCCCGGCGCTGTTCGAAGCCCTGGGCGGTGAAGAGATTCCTCAAGGGATCTAACAGGCCGTTGAAAAATGTAGGCGAGGCAGCCGAGACAAGGCAAAAACAGGCGAAAAAGCGGACTGGGCTCGCACGCGAGTTTACGTGTTGTAAATGAGCATTTTGAGACGCCGCGTCCCGGCCTGTTTTTAACGCAGTATCGGCAACGCAGGTAGTTTTTCAACGGCCTGCTAAGCCATTGCACGGCCGCAGAGGAGCCACTGGTCCTCTGCGGCTTGCCCTGACCCTGCCAATGTGCAAAATACTGCACAGCGTGAGGACGACCTCACCACTCAGCGAGTGATCAATACGGGACGGCCCCTCTATCTGTTTTGGAGGTTTGTATGTCCTGGTTCATTCTGCTGCTGGCCGGCCTGTTCGAAGTCGGTTGGGCTGTCGGCCTGAAATACACCGACGGTTTTACCCGCCCTCTCCCCACTCTACTGACCGTTGCGGCGATCATCGTCAGCCTGGCATTGCTCGGCCTGGCCATGAAGGAGTTGCCCCTGGGCACCGCCTATGCAATCTGGACCGGTGTCGGTGCCGTGGGTACGGTGATTGCCGGGATCATGCTGTTTGGCGAGGCCGTGAGCCTGCTGCGCATCGCCAGCGTGGCGCTGATTATCTGCGGGCTGATGGGGCTAAAACTTAGTCATTGAGCCGCAGCACCGCGCCCCGTAGGAGCCAGCTTGCTGGCGATGCTTTTAACCTGAAAGATCGCCAGCAAGCTGGCTCCTACACAGTTCTCTGCTCGACAACGCTCCGTGGCAGACGGGGAGGCCCCTACGACCCGCCTGAAGGGCCGCCGTGCTCATCTGCGTTTAACGCCGCTCACCCCTCAACTGCGCCACCTGCGCTTGAAGCAATTCGCGCTTGGCCAGTTCGGGCGCTACCGGCGTACCGGCTACCAGAGTGATGCGCGACCAAATGCGCTTGAACAGGCCCTTGCCCGGCGCACGGCTAAAGAAGCTGCCCCATAAGCCCTGCAGGGCCATGGGGATCACCGGCACCGGGTTTTCCTCGATGATCCGTTCGATGCCGTTCTTGAACTCGTTGAGCTCGCCATCGCCGGTCAGCTTGCCCTCCGGGAAGATGCACACCACCTCGCCGTTACGCAGGTATTCGGCGATTTTCTTGAACGCCGCGTCGTAGATCAGCAGATCTTCGTTGCGCCCGGCAATCGGCACGGTGCCGGCGGTGCGGAAGATAAAGTTGAGCACCGGCAGGTTGTAGATCTTGTAATACATGACAAAGCGCACCGGCCGGCGCACCGCGCCGCCGATCAGCAGCGCATCGACAAAGGACACGTGGTTGCACACCAGCACCGCCGCGCCCTCGTCGGGAATCGCCTCCAGCCCCTTGTGCTCGACCCGGTACATGGAATGGCTGAGCAGCCAGATCATAAAGCGCATGCTGAATTCGGGGACGATCTTGAAGATGTAGCTGTTGACCGCGATGTTCATCAGCGAAATGGTCAGGAAAAGCTGCGGAATCGACAGCTCGGCCACCGTCAGAAACAGGATCGAGGCAATCGCCGAGATCACCATAAATAGCGCATTGAGGATGTTGTTGGCGGCGATCACCCGCGCCCGCTCGTGCTCCACGGTACGCGACTGGATCAGCGCATACAGCGGCACGATATAGAAGCCGCCGAACAGACCAATGCCCAGGATCGAACCGAGAATCCACCAGGCCTGGCCGTAACTCAGCACCGCCTGCCAGTCATGGGCCAGCTCGGCCTGGGGGAAGCCGCCGGAATGCCACCATAGCAGCATGCCGAAAATGGTCAGGCCGATGGAACCGAACGGCACCAGGCCGATTTCCACCTTGTGCCCGCTCATGCGCTCGCAGAGCATCGAGCCCAGGCCTATCCCCAAGGAGAACACGGTAAGAATCAGGGTGACCACGCTCTCGTCTCCGTACAGCCACTCCTTGGCATAAGCCGGAATCTGCGTCAGGTACACCGCGCCGAGAAACCAGAACCAGGAATTGCCGATCAGCGAGCGCGACACCGCCGGGCGCTGGCCCAGGCCGAGCTTCATGATCAGCCAGGACTGGCGCAGGATATTCCAGTCCAACTTGAGCTCGGGCATCGCCGCATGGGCGCTGGGAATGGCGCGACTGGCCAGATAACCGAGCACCGCCACGATCACCACCGACGCCGCGACGATGCTGGCGTAGCCCGTACTGGCCATGATGATGCCCGCGCCTATGGTGCCGGCGAGAATGGCCAGAAAGGTGCCCATTTCCACCAGGGCATTGCCACCAACCAGTTCCTCCTCACGCAGATGCTGGGGCAGGATCGAGTACTTCACCGGGCCGAACAGCGCCGACTGGGTGCCCATGGCGAACAGCACCGCGAGCATCAGCGGCAGATTGCCCAGCAGCACCCCGGTCGCGCCCAGCAGCATGATGACGATTTCGGCCAGCTTGATCTTGCGGATCAGCGCGTCCTTGGGAAACTTCTCGCCGAACTGGCCGCCCAGGGCGGAAAACAGGAAAAACGGCAGGATAAACAGCAGCGCGCAAAGATTGACCAGCAGACTCTTGTCGGCATCGGCGCTGATCTTGAAGAGAATCGCCAGAATCAGCGATTGCTTGAAGATGTTGTCGTTAAAGGCACCAAGTAGCTGGGTGAGGAAAAAAGGCAGGAAGCGCTTCTTACCCAGCAACGCGAATTGGGATTGTTCGGTCATCGTCCGTGTACCTGTATGCAGTGGCCAAGCGGGTCGTCCAGCATTTGACTGCAAGAGCACCCCGCAAAGCCACAACAAAGCCGGCTTTTTACTGCAAAGCCGGCGATATATCGCAGTTAAAGCGGTAACTGACCGAGCCACCAACGCAACAGAAAGAACACCAGCAAGCCGCCGCCGATGGTGGCCAGCAGATGGCGGGTGACCGCGGCGATGGCGATACACGCCAGCCCCGCCAACAGGTAGGCATTGTCCAGGGCCAGGGCCCACTGCTGGCCATCGGGCAGCAACATGCCTGGCACCACAATGGCCGTCAGCACCCCGGTGGGCACGTAGTGCAGGCCCTGACGCACCAGGGGCGGAAAACGCAGATCGGGAAAGGCGAACAGGCTGTAGCGGATCACAAAGGTGATCAGCGCCATGCCGAGAATCAGCAGCCAGATGTTCATTGCGCGCCCTCCTCGACCGTCGCCGGCGACTCGCGCCGCTCCAGCGCCACACCGATGGCGATCCCGCTCAAGGCCGCAGCCATCAGCCCCAGCTTGTACGGCCAGGCATGGCAGAGCAGCGCCACCGCCGCGGCCACCAGGGCGGCGGCAATCTGCGGCTGACTGCGCAGCGCTGGCACGACGATGCCGATAAAGGTCGCCAGCATGGCGAAATCCAGACCCCAGCCCGCCAGATTGGGCACGCTGTGACCGAACAGCGCGCCCACCAGCGAGCTGGAGATCCAGGACAGGTACAGCGCCAGAGCCACCCCGGCGTGGTACCACTGGCCATGCTCAGTCATGCCGCGGGACAGGTAGCGGCGCTGCACCACGGCAAAGGTTTCGTCGGTCAGGCCGAAGGCCAGGGGCACCCGCCAAACTTGCGACAGCTGCCCGACATAGGGCTGCAGGGCCGCACTGTAGAGCACGTGGCGCAGATTGACGACCAGGGTGGTGAGCAGGATCACCAGCATGCCGCTGCCCAGACTCAACAGGCTGATGGCAATAAACTGCGCCGAGCCGGCATACACCAGCAGCGACATGCCCAGCGCCTGCCACAGGCTCAGACCGGCCAGGCTGGCCAGCGCGCCGTAGATCAGGCCGAAAGGCAGGATGCCGACTATCATCGGGACCGAGTCCCGGCAGCCATAGAAAAAGTGATGCGAACGGCTCATGGCAAATCCTCCAGACCGCCAAGCCTGCCCGATGCCCTGTGCGCCGTCTTGAACAATCTTGCGCAATACCTCGCAGCGTTCGTAGTAAACCCTATGCCGTCACGCTGCAGGCCTTACGGTATTCACCGGGGCCGACGCCGTAGGCCTGCTTGAACTGGCGCGTCAGATGGCTCTGGTCGGCGAAGCCCAGCTGCAGGGCCACGTTCAGGGGCGTACAGCCGCTTTTCAGCAACCCCCGCGCCTGCTCCAGACGCCGCTGCTTGAGCCAGGCATGGGGCGGCAGACCGGTGGCGCGGCGAAATACCCGGGAGAAATGGAAAGGCGATAGATTGACCGCCTGGGCCAGAGCCTCCAGGGAAGGCGGCGTGGCGAGCTGGCTGGCGAGCAAATCCTTGGCCCGGGCCACGGCCAGGGGTTCGCGGCCCGGCGCACGGCCTGTCGGCATGCGCCCATGGCGTTGAAACAACAGCGCAATCGCCTCACGCCAGGCGGTCTGCTGCTGCAACGCGGAGGCATTGCTGCCCAGCAAGCGGTGCAGCTCGGCGAACAGCCGGTGCAGCTGCGGGTCATGCAGAACGCTGCTGGCGAACGACGGTGCCCCCTGCTGACTCAATTCCAGCTCAGCCAGGATGCCACCGACCTGGGCGTTGTCGGGATAGAAGGCACGGTACTGCCAGCCCTGCTCATGGGCCTTGGAGCAGGAATGCAGTTCGTCCGGATTGATCAATATCATGCTGCCGGTCGGGGCCAGATGCTCGCTGCCACGATGCTGGAAGCGATGGGCCCCCTGCTCGATGACGGCGAAGACGAAGCCTTCGTGCACATGGGGAGAAAACCGCTGCTCAATATAATGGGCATGCAGCAACTCCACGCCGTCCAACTCGCGCGATTGCCAGAAGCGTGTCTGCTCGATGCCCGCCTGCCCCATCATTCAACCGCTGAAGCGCGCCTCCAGCTGCAGCTTGAGCGCCGGCCAGTCATGGTCGGTGATGCTGTACAGCACGCTGTCGTCCAGACGCCCGTCGGCCAGGCGCCGGTGATTGCGCAGCTGCCCTTCGCGCACGGCCCCGAGTTTTTCGATGGCGCGCTGCGAGCGCAGGTTGCTGGCCGCGGTTTTCAGTTGCACGCGCACCAGCCCCCAGTGCTCGAAGGCATGCTTGAGCATCAGGTATTTCACCGTGGTATTCAGGCCGGTGCCGTGCTGGCCGCGGTCGAGCCAGGTCCAGCCGATCTCGGCGGCGGGCAGCGTGCTCATAAAGTCGCCGAAACGGGTGGTACCCACCAGCTGATCGCCCAGGCGAATGACAAAGGGCAAGGCCTTGCCTTCGCGCTGCTCGAGCAGGCCCTGACGATACCAGTCAAGGCGCTGGGTACCGCTCATATGGACCAGCTCCTGGCGATTGGCTTCGGCCAGGCTGATCAGGGCGGGAATATCGGCATCGACCATGGGTTCGATGCGCAACGCGCCACGTTGCAGGGTGATCAATTGCGGCTTGAACATAGGGTCCCTCCTCGGACAGAGTCGCAGGCTCGCCACGCTAACAGGGCTGGCCCGCGTGCACAATCCACAACAGTTTTACCCAAAGTTCATACCCCAAGCATTTGCGACCTTGGTCGCGCCTGACGGCATGGCGGTTTGCTGCGACACTGGGAACATTCACAGGCAAAATTGCCTGCTCAGCAGTGGGTCGCCCTGCTAAGACACGGAACACCCCATTTAGTTTGCCAGTGGAGTAAGCATGACCCTGTCCAGCGGGCTCATCGCCGCGGTGGCGCTGATTTACATGGCCATCCTCTTCGCCATCGCCTTCTATGGCGACCGCCGCGCCACGCCCATGCCGCCCAAGGTACGCGCCTGGGTCTACTCACTGTCCCTGGCGGTGTACTGCACCAGCTGGACCTTCTTCGGCGCGGTCGGCCAGGCCGCCGAGCAGCTCTGGTCGTTTCTGCCGATCTACCTCGGGCCGATCATCATCCTGGTGTTCGCCCCCTGGGTGCTGCAGAAGATGGTGATGATCAGCAAGCAGGAAAACATCACCTCGATTGCCGACTTTATCGCCGCCCGCTATGGCAAGTCCCAGTCCCTGGCGATAGTGGTGGCGCTGATCTGCCTGGTCGGCGTGCTGCCCTATATCGCCCTGCAGCTCAAGGGCATCGTGCTCGGGGTCAACCTGCTGATAGGGGCAGGCGCTGGGGCCAGCGGCACCAGCGCCCAGGACACCGCATTGATCGTGTCCCTGGCGCTGGCACTGTTCACAATATTGTTCGGCACACGCAATCTGGATGTCACCGAGCACCACCGCGGCATGGTCCTGGCGATTGCCTTCGAGTCCCTGGTCAAGCTGCTGGCCTTCCTCGCCGTCGGCGCGTTCGTCACTTTCGGCCTGTACAACGGCTTCGCCGATTTGTTCAGCCAGGCCCAGCGTAGTCCGGCACTGGACGACTTCTGGGCGGAAACGGTGAACTGGCCGGCAATGATGACCCAGACCGGCCTGGCGATGATCGCCATCATCTGCCTGCCGCGGCAGTTCCACGTCACCGTGGTGGAGAATATCGAACCCAAGGACCTGCGCCTGGCGCGCTGGGTATTCCCCGCCTATCTGGTGCTGGCCGCGCTGTTTGTGGTGCCCATCGCCCTGGCCGGGCAGATGCTGTTGCCGGCGGGCGTCACCCCGGATTCCTTCGTCATCAGCCTGCCGCTGGCCGAAGCCCATCCGGCCCTGGCCATGCTGGCCTTTATCGGCGGCGCGTCGGCGGCCACCGGCATGGTCATCGTCGCCTCGGTGGCCCTGTCGACCATGATCTCCAACGACATGCTGATGCCCTGGCTGCTGCGCCGGAAAAACACCGAGCGCCCCTACGAAGCCTTCCGCCACTGGATGCTCAGCGCCCGACGGATCAGCATCGTGGCGATCCTGCTGCTGGCCTATGTGTGCTATCGCCTGCTCGGTTCCAACGCCAGCCTGGCCACCATCGGCCAGGTCTCCTTCGCCGCCATCGGCCAGCTGGCCCCGGCGATGTTCGGCGCGCTGGTGTGGAAGCAGGCCAACCGCCAGGGCGTATTTGCCGGGCTGATCTTCGGCGCGCTGATCTGGTTCTACACCCTGGTGCTGCCACTGGTGGCCCGCGGCCTGGGCTGGCCATTGGAGAACTTCCCCGGTTTGCAGGGCCTGCTGTACGCGCCCCTGGGCTTTCAGGTCGACGCCCTGACCCGCGGCGTGGTGCTGTCACTGGCGGGCAACTTCCTGCTGTTTGCCTGGGTCTCTTACTTTTCCCGCACCCGGGTCGCCGAGCACTGGCAGGCCGGGCGCTTTATCGGCCACGACCTGGGCACCAAGCCGAGCAACCGCAGCATGCTGGCGGTGCAGGTCGGCGACCTGCTGACCCTGGCCAACCGTTTTGTAGGCGAAGACCGCGCGCGCCAGAGCTTTATGCGTTTCGCCTTTCGCCAGGGCAAGGCCTTCGACCCCAACCAGACCGCCAACAGCGACTGGATCGCCCACACCGAGCGCTTGCTGGCCGGGGTGCTGGGTGCCTCCAGCACCCGCGCGGTGGTCAAGGCCGCCATCGAAGGCCGCGAGATGCAGGTCGAGGATGTGGTGCGCATCGTCGACGAAGCCTCGGAAGTGTTGCAGTTCAACCGCGCCCTGCTGCAAGGGGCGATCGAGAACATCACCCAGGGCATCAGCGTGGTCGACCAGTCGTTGCGCCTGGTGGCCTGGAACCACCGCTATATCGAGCTGTTCAACTACCCCGAAGGCCAGGTCTACGTCGGCCGGCCGGTGGCCGAGCTGATCCGCTTCAACGCCGAGCGCGGCCTGCTCGGCCCCGGTAACACCGAGGAACACGTCAACAAGCGCCTGTACTGGATGCGCCAGGGCACCGCACACACCTCCGAGCGCCTGTTCCCCAACGGCCGGGTGATCGAGCTGATCGGCAACCCCATGCCCGGCGGCGGTTTCGTCATGAGTTTTACCGACATTACCGAGTTCCGCGAGGCCGAGCGCGCCCTCAAGGAAGCCAACGAAGGTCTGGAACAGCGGGTCGCCGCGCGCACCCATGAGCTGTCGCAACTGAATCAGGCGCTGACCGAAGCCAAGGGCGTGGCCGAGGCCGCCAACCAGTCGAAAACCCGCTTTCTCGCCGCCGTCAGCCACGACCTGATGCAGCCCCTGAACGCCGCCCGGCTGTTCTCCGCCGCCCTCTCCCACCAGGAGGAGGCACTGCCGCGCGAGGCCCGGGAGCTGGTACGCCATCTGGACAGTTCGCTGCGTTCGGCGGAAGACCTGATCAGCGACCTGCTGGACATCTCGCGCCTGGAAAACGGCCGCATCACCCCGGATCGCAACGCCTTCGTGCTGAACAACCTGTTCGATATCCTGGGGGCCGAATTCAAGGTGCTGGCGGTCGAACAGGGCGTGGACTTCCGCCTGCGCGGCAGCCGCCTGCGGGTCGACAGCGACATCAAGCTGTTGCGTCGGGTGCTGCAGAACTTCCTTACCAACGCCTTCCGTTACGCCAAGGGGCACGTACTGCTCGGCGTGCGCCGCCAGGGCCAGCACCTGCGCCTGGAAGTCTGGGACCGCGGGCCGGGCATCCCGGAAGACAAGCGCAAGGTGATATTCGAGGAATTCAAACGCCTGGACAGCCACCAGACCCGCGCCGAAAAGGGCCTGGGCCTAGGCCTGGCGATTGCCGACGGCCTCTGCCGGGTCCTCGAACACAAGCTGGAAGTGCACTCCTGGCCCGGCAAGGGCAGCGTGTTCAGCGTTACCGTACCCCTGGCCCTGAGCCCTGCGCCCAAGGCGGCGCTGCCAGTGCAGGAAATCAACGGCCAGGCCCTGAGCGGAGCCCAGGTGCTGTGCATCGACAACGAGGACAGCATCCTTACCGGCATGCACAGCCTGCTGTCGCGCTGGGGTTGCCAGGTGTGGACGGCGCGCAACCGCCTGGAGTGCGAGCACCTGCTCAGCGAGGATGTGCGCCCGCAGCTTGCCCTGGTGGATTACCACCTGGACGAAGGCGAAACCGGTACCGAGCTGATGGCCTGGCTGCGCACCCGCCTGGGCGACCCCATTCCCGGCGTGGTGATCAGCGCCGATGGCCGCCCCGAGCTGATCGCCCAGGTGCACGCCGCCGGCCTCGACTTCCTGGCCAAGCCGGTCAAACCAGCCGCCCTGCGCGCCCTGCTTAGCCGGCATCTGGCATTGCGCTGAGGCGGAACCCGTTCGCGGCTAAAGCCCCTCCCACAGCTCTGGCAGCGGCTTTATGACGATGGGGAGGCCGGTTGCCTGGTGCGCGCGGCGCACCCTACGGACGACGCCCGACAAGTGTGGGAGGGGCTTTAGCCGCGACTGCCAGTGGTCACGACGTGCGCCCCTGACCTGGCGCAATGCGCCGCGCTCGCCCACTGATCTAGACTGCCCACAACCCGCCCCGCCAAGGATGTGCCATGCCCGAAGCCCTCGACACCCTGCTGAACTTTGCCAGCGCCCTGGCCGCCGGCCTGCTGATCGGCATCGAGCGCGGCTGGCAGGGGCGCAATATCGAGGACAACCGCCTGGTCGCCGGCATTCGCACCTTTGCCCTGAGCAGCCTGCTCGGGGCCTTTGCCATGCTGCTCAGCGAAACGTTTGGGGTAACGGCCTGGGCGGTGATCTTTATCGGCTTCGCCGCCCTGGTAGTGGCCTCCTACTTCGGCGAGTTGCAGCGCACCGGGGATATGGGCCTGACCAGCGAGGTGGCGCTATTGCTCACCTTCCTGCTCGGCAGCCTGGCCATGGCCGGGCATGCCCCGCTGGCCGCCGCCGGGGCCGTGGCGGTGGCCCTGCTGCTGAGCCTCAAGCGCGTACTGCACGGTGCCCTGCAGCGCCTTAGCGAAGACGAGCTGTCGGGCACCCTCAAGCTGCTGTTTATCTCCCTGGTGCTGCTGCCGGCGCTGCCCAATCAGGGTTACGGCCCCTGGCAGGCCTTCAACCCTTATGTCATCTGGTGGATGGTGGTGCTGATCGCCGCCATCGGTTTTGCCGCCTATGTGGCGATTCGTCTGGTCGGTACCCGCCATGGCCTGCTGATCACCGCCCTGCTCGGCGGCATTGTCTCCTCCACCGCCATGACCGTCACCCTGGCCCGCCTCGGCCGCGGCCGCAATCTGCAGGCCATTCTCGCCTGTGGCCTACTGGCCACCTCGGCGCTGATGTTTCCCCGGGTCTTGCTGGAGGCCGGCCTGGTCAATCGTGCCCTGCTGCCGGCGCTGTTCTGGCCACTGAGCGTGGCCGCCCTGATCTACACCGGCGGTGCCCTGCTGTATTACCGCCGGGCCGGCAGCGAGAGCGAAGAAAGCCCCGAGGCACCGCTGAAAAACCCCTTCGAACTGGGCCCGGCGCTGCGCTTCGCCGCATTGCTGGCCTTGATCCTGCTGCTCATCGAAGCGGCGCAGCGCTGGCTGGGAGATGCCGGCGTGTACCTGGTGGCGCTGGTCTCCGGGCTGGCCGATGTGGATGCCATCACCCTGTCCCTGGCGCGCAGTTCACACACCGAACTGGACAACCAGGTGGCCGTACGGGGGATCCTGCTCGCGGCCCTGAGCAACAGCCTGGTCAAGGCCTTTCTGGTGGCCCTGATCGGTGGCCGCCAACTGGCCCTGCTGACCCTGCCGGTGATGGCCGCAGGGTTGCTGGCAGGGGCCCTGGTACTACTGCTGACCTGAGAGGGCGTTTACAAATTACTGCGCTCGGCCATGCTGCGTTGAAATCAACCGAAAAGTGCTCATGTACTACTCGTACACTCCGCTTTTTCGGCTGATTTCGCCTTGCCTGGCCATCGCTCGCTACTTTTGTAAACACCCTCTTAGGAAGGCTGCAGAAACCCCTGCAGCAACTGGTGCACCCGTTCGCTCAACTCGCGATTGGCCGCCTCGGGCAGGCCCCGGGCCAGTTCGGCATTGACCACCTGCTCCACCAGCGGCCGCAGTTGCAGCAACTGCAGGTTCAGGCGCTCCAGCTCCTCGGCATGGGGGAGCTCGCGCTGCAGCAGCGGGTTGACCAGTTGTTTGGCAATCATCTGCACGATGCCGGTCGCCACCTGCTGCACATGGCCACGGATCGCCGTCAGCTCATCGAGCAGTACCGGCAGGGGAATGCCCGCGCGATACAACTCGACCCCGGCGGCAAACAGCCTGGGGCTGGGCACCCGCAGGTGGTCGCCGGCAAATTCCAGCAGACCCAGGGCCTGAGCCTGCTCGATCACCCGATCATTCAGCTGATCGCCGAACAGCGCCTGCAATTCGCCGAACTGCAGGGTGCCGGCCTGCTCCGGCTCGGCGGCACCGCGAATGGCCTGCTCCAGGCCCAGCACATGGGCCAGGTCGCGGCCCTGGGCCCAGGCTTCGAACAACTCGCGGATGCTGGCGATGCTGTAGCCGCGCTCAAGCAACTGGCCGACCAGCTGCAGCCGCGCCAGGTGCTCGCCGCTGTAGATGCCCAAACGCCCGCGGCGCTCGGGGGGTGGCAGCAGGCCCTGATCCTGGTAGGCGCGCACATTACGCACGGTGGTCTGCGCCGCGCGGGCCAATTCATCGACCCGGTATTCGGCGGCAACGGCACTCGCCAGAGGCGCGGCGCTGCCCAACAGACGCTGGAGAAAAGCGGAGGCTGTGTTCATGGTCGCGATCATAGCCGCCTCCCGGCAATGGCAACAACAGCCCCAACCAAGGGCTGGACTTTGCCTGCCCGGCATCGCCACAAGCCCCGCAAAACCAGCGCAAAGCCTTGCTGCAGAAGGCTTTGCGGTCTGCCAGTAACACCGTAACAGAGCCTGTATTGAGGTGGTCGGATGGCTAGGCAGATGCGCTCCGCGCGTCCAACAATAACCGTGACATCAAATGATGTAACAGTCAGCCATGACCATCCGGAGACGCTGCATGCCCACCAACCTCGCCTTTATCATCCAGCGCCATGGGCAACTGCTCGCACTGCCTCGGGTATTCGCATGAACGCCCCTGCAGTGCTGCCTAACGATGGGCTGCAAGCCAGGCAGCTGTGGGTGCAGGGCGACGGCGTCGAGCTGGCCGTGTACCGCTGGGGCCAGACCACGGGGCCGACCCTGCTGCTGGTCCACGGCTACCCGGACAGCCACGAAATCTGGCTGCCGCTGGTACGCGAACTGGCCGCCGACTACCAGATCATCGCCTACGACGTACGCGGCTTCGGGGCCTCGGACATCCCGCGCAAGCGCCTGGACTATCACCTGGAGAAGCTGGCCAACGACCTGGAAGCGGTGCTCAAGGCCACCAGCCCCGAGCAGCCGGTACACCTGCTGGCCCACGACTGGGGCTCGATCCAGGCCTGGGAAGCCGTCACCGAGCCGCGCATCCAGCCGCTGCTGGCCTCCTACACCAGCCTTTCCGGCCCCTGCCTGGACCATGTCGGCCACTGGATGCGCGACCGTATCAGGCAGAAGCACCCGCGCGCCTGGGCCCAGGTCGCCGGGCAGCTGCTGAGCTCCTGGTATATCGCCCTGTTCCATACCCCGCTGCTGCCGGGGCTGACCTGGCGGCTGGGGCTGGCCAAGGCCTGGCCGCAGCTGCTGTACAAGGTCGAAGGCCTGCGCAACGTGGCGATCAGCACCAGCCAGCGCGCCGATGGCATCCATGGGGTCAAGCTGTACCGCGCCAACTTTATCCGCAGCCTGCTCAGGCCCCGCCAGCGCTACACCCAGGTGCCGGTGCAGCTGATCGTGCCGACCCGCGACCGCTTCGTGCGCCCGCAGCTGTTCGACCAGCTGCAGCATTGGGCACCCAGGCTACAGCGCCGCGAAGTAAATGCCGGGCACTGGCAACTGCTGGCCGAACCGCAGCAGCTGGCCGCCTGGGTGCGCGAGTTCACCGTCCATATCGAGAGCAGCGCCCCCGCCCACGAAAGCCTGGCCGGTTGATAAGGAAGATAAACATGAGCCAACAACATCGCCTGCAGCAACGCAAAGTACGCTTCGACTTCGCCGATACCCCGCTGCACTGGGTGCCGAACGAGCCGGAAGCCTCGCATATCATGAACAGCCTGCACCTGATCCTGCCGGCCGGCGAGTTCTGGTTCTGCCGGGTCTACAACAAGGCCCTGCCACTGGTCACCGACCCGCAGTTGCGCGAGGACGTCCAGGGCTTCGTCAAGCAGGAGGCCCAGCACGCCCGCGCCCACGACAGCGCGCTGACGCCCTACCTGCTGCGCCACGGCATCGACCCCACACCCTTTACCCGGCGCATCCACTGGCTGTTCGACCGGGTGCTGGGCGACTTCCCCCTCGGCGACAACGCCATCAGCCGCGCCCTGCAACCCTGGTGGCTGCGCCAGCGGGTCGGCCTGATCGCCGCCGTGGAGCACTTCACCTGTGTGCTCGGCGACTGGGTCATCACCACCCGCGGCCTGGATAACGCCGACCCGGTGATGCTCGACCTGCTGCGCTGGCACGGGGCCGAGGAAGTCGAACACCGCAGCGTCGCCCACGACCTGCACGTGCATATCGGCGGCAGCCTGCTGATGCGTTGGGTCTATATGCTGATCGCCACGCCGGCCCTGACCTTCCTGTTCAGTACGGCGATGAAAACCATGATGCGCCAGGACCCGGTCACCCGTTACCGCCCCGGCTTTCTGCGCCTCTGGTATCACCTGGGCAAGCGCGACCTGATGCCGCGCATGGGCCATGTCGGCCGTTCGGTGCTGCGCTACTTCAACCCCGGCTATCACCCGCGTAGCGAAGGCGATATCGGCGTGGCCCTCAACTACCTGGCCAGCTCACCGGCGGCGCAGCGGGCGTTGAAGGAACAGACGCTAACCCCGTAGGAGCGACGGGAACACCCAGTTCCACGCCCTACTCGCCGGCCTCGTCCAGCAACGCCACCCCGGCCGCCCGTTCGAGCAGCTCGGTAGGCAGGCTCTTGCTGGCGCGGGCACCGAGCAACTTGAGGTTTTCCACCCGGCTAACAATATTGCCGCGGCCGTCGCAGAGCTTGTTGCGCGCCCCGGCGTAGGCCTTGTCCAGCTGCTGCAGGCGCGCACCCATTTCATCCAGGTCCTGAATAAAGGCGACGAACTTGTCGTACAGCGCCCCGGCGCGTTCGGCAATTTCACGGGCGTTCTGGCTCTGCCGCTCCTGCCGCCACAGGCTGTCGATCACCCGCAGGGTGGCCAGCAAAGTGGTTGGGCTGACGATCACGATATGTTGATCGAAGGCCTCCTGGAACAGACCCGGATCTGCCTGCAGCGCCGCGGCGAAGGCGGCCTCGATCGGCACGAACAGCAGCACGAAATCCAGGCTGTGCAGGCCTTCCAGGCGCTGGTAATCCTTGAGCGACAAGCCCTTCAGATGGCTGCGCAGCGACAGCACATGCTGCTTCAGCGCCAGTTGCCGGCTGGCGTCGTCATCGGCGGCAATAAACTGCTGATAGGCGGTCAGGCTGACCTTGGCGTCGATTACCACCTGCTTGTCGCCCGGCAACTGGATCAGCACGTCCGGCTGGAAACGCTCGCCGTCGGCGCTTTTCAGGCTGACCTGGGTCTGGTACTCGCGACCCTTCTCCAGACCGGCGTGTTCCAGCACCCGTTCGAGCACCAGCTCGCCCCAGTTGCCCTGGGCCTTCTGGCCCTTGAGGGCACGGGTCAGGTTGGTCGCCTCGTCGCCCAGGCGCTGGTTGAGCTGCTGCAGGCGCTCCAGTTCCTTGCCCAGGGAGAAACGCTCGCGGGCTTCCTGCTGGTAGCTTTCCTCGACACGTTTCTCGAAGGACTGGATGCGCTCCTTGAGCGGGTCGAGCAACTGGCCGAGCTGCTGCTGGCTGGTTTCGCTAAAACGCTGTTCGCGCTCATCGAAGATCTTCCCGGCCAGCTCGGCGAACTGGGCCCGCAGCTCATCGCGCGAACCCTGCAGATCGCTCAGGCGCTGCTGGTGGCTGTCCTGCTGTTCCTTGAGCTCGGCGGCCAGGGCGGCGCGCTGGGCATCCAGGCGACGGATTTCGCCTTCCTGCTGTTCGCGCTGGCTGTGCCAGGCCTGGGCGGCCTCGCGGGCGATCTGCCGCTCGTGCTGCAGCAATTCGGTTTCGCGGCGCAGCGCAGCCAGTTCGGCCTGCTGATCGGCCTTGATCTCGCTGATCTCGGCGACTTCTTCGCGGCAATCATCCAGTTGCGCAGCCAGCCCGGCCTGGGCCAGTTGCGCATTGCTCAGACGCTCCTGCAGCAGGCCGAACTCCAGCTGCTGGCTGGCCAGACGATGCTGCAGCGACCAGGCCATATAAAGAAGAGGAACAGCCGCCGCGGCAAAACCGAGCAGCGCCGGTGCCAGCGCGGTGGACAGATCGATTGGCATAAGCAGCTCCGCAGAAAAGTACTGGCAGTATAACCAGTATGTCTGGGCCCCGCTGCCTTGTGTCAGAGCTGTTTAAGCAGCTTCCTGGCCTCGGCCGAACCCTGGCCGGCGGCCAGTTCCAGCCAGTGGCGGGCCTGTTGCGGCTCGCTGCTGCGCGGCAGGCTGAGCAGTTCGCCCAGTTCGAGTTGGGCACGCATGTCGCCGGCACGCGCCGCCTGGCGCAGCAACTCCAGACCAATACGGCGATCACGCGGGTTGCCACAGTCGCGGCAGAGCAATTGCCCCAGACGGCTCTGGGCCTGCACCACACCCTGCATGGCGGGCTGCTTGAGCAAGCCGCCGGCAAAACGCTTGACGCTCGACGCGTGGCCCAGGCGCGGGCTGTCGAGCAGCCACAGGGCGACACGCATCGGCAGGCGAGCAGCAGTAGAAGGATGTTCTGCGGGTATACGAGGCAATACGCGAGGCATAGGAAGCAGCGGTAGCGGGAAAGGCGCGCCACTCTACTCCTTTTTTCGCCAAGGTAAAGCCTTGCCACAGGCTGTTTTAGCCGCCCTGGCGGCCAGGCCCCGAAGGGTCTAGCCGAGCTGTCTTGATGCCACTTTTCAGCCGCTGGCGCAGCGCTGCAAAGGAGCCGCCGGGCCAGCTTCCCGCTGTCTGGTGGACTGACAGGTGGGTCCAGAGCATGCGCTCGGTTAATCCACAGAAGCTGTGGATAACTTCGTGGATAACATGGGAGCAAGCGCCCTGATCGCCTATGCCACGGGGGCCGAAGTCAAACTGGCGATTTTTTCACCAGTTAAAAAAGTTCATATTTTTCATTGACTTAAAAAAGCCGCATGAAGAATCAAGGGTTTACGTCAATCACGAAATGTACATTGACAAGACGCATCGCAAATGTGCACAAGTCTGCGCCGTCGTGTCTGGACGCGCCCTTTTTCGGGGCAACAACAGCCGTAAAAGCCCCGCCCTAGGCGGGCAAGGGCAATTGTCCGTCACGTAGAAAAATGGCCTGGCGAAACACCCGCGGCTTGTCCGGCACCTGGGCACTCTTGAAGGCGACATAGTCGGCCGTGGTTTCGCACAACCAGCTCAGCAGGTTGCGCGGCCGCTTCTCCGCCAGCGCTTGGGGCACGAACAGGGCCACATTGTTGCCACCCAGCGGGCAGCGCGCGGAACGGTACTCGAAAGCCTCGACCCCGGACTCGCGCATGGCCGCCCCCAGCGCCTGGGTGCTCTGATAGGCCGCGGCATGGCACAGCTCGGCCTGGTACGCGGCGAAGGGCGGATGCTGCAGCTGAATGCCGCGCGCAACCTGATAACGCGCCTCAAAGGTGCAGTGCTCGGAAAGGATGCGCCCGCTGGGCGGCGGTGTGGCCATGCCCTGCCACAGCAGAAAGCGGTAATAGGCCGCCTCGGCCATCGCCGTGTCGATGCGCAGCGCACCGTAGAACAGGCTGGGTTCGTGCAATGTGCCGAAGCGCGAGCCCCAGCGCAGGGGTGGATAGCGAAACGGAGTTTTCAGCAGGTAATGCAGGGGTTCGGCCTGCTGCGGTAATGGCGGCTTGCTGCCTTCCAGCAACTCCTCCAGTAGCGCCTGCTCGGCCAGGCTGTCCACCAGTTGCATGGTGGCGACCTGGGCCTGGCTTTCCACCAGGCGTACCAGACGCCCACGCAACGCTTTGATCTGCTCGGGGCCGTTACAGGCTTGCCAGATATCCATGGCGACCAGGTTCCTTATGCTTATTGTTATTCAGCCCCGGGCCGGGGCGCGGTCGGCTTGCAGTGCGGGCTCAGCCCTTGCCGCGAATGGCATCGAGGTATTCGACCACCCGCACCAGGCCCTGCACCTGCATCATCAGCAGCAGCGGCACGCCCTGCAGATGATGGTTTTCGGTGCGCAGAAAGTGCTGCATATCCGCCAGATTGCCGCCAAACAGGGCGAACAGGGCGCGATAGGCGCGAATCAGCAGCAGCGCCAGCTCACCGGTCTTGCTCTGCACGCGCAGGCCGCTGTCGGTCCAGCGCGAGATCGCCGTGCGGTGCACGCCAACGATATCGGCGAGCTCCTGCTGGGTCAGGCCCAACTGCTCGCGGGTATTGAGCAACGCCTTGGCCAGTACAGCGTCGGCGTCAGCCACCGGTCGAATCAATGCGCTCATCACCGCCTCCAATGTTCGTTCGCATCAAAAATAGCACTTAATGCTGCAAATACACAGCAGAAAAAACACCCGGATTGGCAGCCCCAGGTCCATGGGTTAAGGTCTGCTGCAGAGATAGCCCTCCCCACTCTGGATCCGTGCCCATGATCAGCCGGCGTACCTGGCTGCGACTTGTCATTTTGCTCAGCCTGCTGGCCTTCGCGCTCGGCAGTTACACCTACCTCAGCTGGACCCGCCTACTCGAACGCCAGCAGATCGAGGAGCTGGACTGGCAAGGCCTGTCCCTCGACCTGGACGGCATCGCCCTGGCCCGCCTCGATGTGCGCCAGCGCCAGGCCGGGGGCAGCCTGCAGCTGCAGGTCGAGCAACTGCGGCTGCGCTGGACGCAATTGCGTCTGAGCCCGCCCTTCTGGCATCAGGTGCAGATCGCCAGCCTCAAGATGAGCCTGCCGCAACCTGCCGCCACTACCGCTCCTGACGGCCCCGAGCCCAGCGTGCAGCTGGAACAGCTGGGGGCGGCACTTGCCCTGCTGCCAGGCAACCTGGATATCCAGCGCTTTGTCATCGACCTGCCCTGCGCCGCGCAGCGTTGCAGCCTGCAGGGCGACCTGCAGCTGAGCAGGCCGAATACCGGCGCGGCAGGCGAACAGCGCCTGGCCGTGCAGCTCAACCTGCAACATCAACAACACCAGCTGAACTGGACGGCCCAGTGGCAGGGCGATAACGACGCAGTAGCGCTGCAACTGGCCCTAGCGGTCGACCAGGTGCCCCAACTGAGCCTTGCAAGCCGCCTATGGACCACTGCCGAAGGTCAGGCATGGCATGGCCAGTTTGCCAGCGCGTCAATGAGCCAGGCCGCCGTGCTGCAAAGCTGGCTGCAGCAATGGCTACCCGCTGCCCAAGGGGACGGCATGCAAGCCCCGACGGCGGCCAAGCTGCTGGCCGACTGGCAGCTGCAGCTCGGCCCTGGACCGCTGCGCCTGAGTCAGCTGCTGCAGGCCAGCGGCCAGATCAGCGCCAGCGCCGACCTGCCCGAGCCCTGGCCGATACCCGGCATCGGCCTGCTGCAGGGTCAGTTCAACCTGGCCGCCCGCGCCCTCGACGGGCAGTGGTTTGCCGACAGCCTGGGGGCCGATCTGCAGCTCGCCCAGATCAGCAGCGCGGCGCTGCAGGCCCTGCCGGCCAACCTGCGCCCCGAGTCCCTGCACCTGCGGATAGAGGCCGCTGAGACTTTCGACGCCCTCGCCGCCAACCTGCTCGAACGCGCCCTGCCCCTGAGTTTCAGCCTAAGCAGCCAGGGCAGCAGCCGCTTCGACCTGCAGGGCCGCGTAGCCCTGGCCAATGCCGCACCCTGGGCGCTGCAACTGGCGGACGCCAGCCTGAGCTTGAACAGCCCCGGCCTGACCCTTGGCGACTGGGTGATCAGCGATCTGCGCAGCAAACTGGCGCTAAGCGGCTATCTGGATGAACAGCAGCTCACCCTCGCCCTGGGCCAGGGCTCACAGCTCAGCCTGGGGCAGCTGCAGGGTGCCGAGTTGCGCATGCAGCAGCTCAAGGCCAGCAGCAACGCCCTGCACCTGAGTGCCCGGCATCAGGCCGGCGTGCTGCAGAGCTGGCAACTGCAGGGCCCAACCAACCTCAGCCTGCAGCAGCTGCACCAGGCCCAGCTCAAGCCCCAGGGCTGGCAATGGCAGGGCCAACTGGCGGCGAGCGAGGCGCAGATCAAACTGGACGGCAAACTCGGCAACGACGCCGACCTGCAACTCAGCCTGCAGCTGCAGCACAGCAACGCCGCCGGCCTGACCCTGCAGGCAAAACTGGCCGAGCTGTTTCTGCGCAGCGGCAACCCGCTGCAGCAGAGTTTCAGCGCCTGGCCGGCGCTGCTCAACCTCAGCGATGGCCGTCTCAACGCCAAGGCCAGCCTGAGCCTGGCCACCAATGCCAGCGCCCCCAGCGGCACCCTGGAACTCACCGGCAAAGGCCTGGGCGGCATCTATGACCGCACCGAACTGAGCGGCCTGGACACTCGCCTGCAGCTGCAACTGGACCCGCGCCAAGTAAAGATCGAACTCCAGGAACTGCAGCTGCAGCAGGCCAACCCCGGCATTCCCCTCGGCCCGCTGCAGTTCAGCGCCAGCTACCAGGCCCCCCTGGCCACGCTCGACAAGGGCCGCTTGCAGGTGCGCCAGGCCCGCGGTGAACTGGTGGGCGGCAGCGTGCAGCTCGACCCCGGCCAGTGGAACCTGGCCGAGGGCGATTTATTGTTGCCCCTAAGGGTCCAGGGCCTGGAACTTGAGCAGCTTTTTATTCTCTACCCGACAGAGGGGTTGGCCGGTAGTGGCACCCTTGATGGCCTGTTACCCCTGCGCCTCGGCAGCGCCGGGGCGACCATCGAACAGGGGCAGCTGGCCGCCCGCCAGCCTGGCGGCCAGCTGCAGTTCCACTCGGAGCGGATTCGCGCTCTGGGCCGCAGCAATCCGGCCATGCAACTGGTGACCCAATCGCTGGAGGATTTCCGTTATGCGACCCTGAGCAGCCAGGTCAATTACGATCAGCACGGCAAGTTGCAACTGGATATCCGCCTGGAAGGGCAGAACCCGGCCATCGAAAAAGGTCGGCCGATCCACTTCAATATCAGCCTGGAAGAAGACATCCCCACCCTGCTGGCCAGCCTGCAACTGACCGACAAGGTGAACGAGATCATCAAACAGCGCGTCCAGCAGCGTATGCTGGAGCGCCAGACGGCCCCGCAAGAGCCCTAGGGCTTGCACCCTGCGCCATTAGAGGCCGCAGGCCCTCACCAAGGAGAAGCGCCATGCGCTTACGCAGTTATTTCGCCGCCCTGCTACTGGGGTTGCTCAGCACGGCCTGCACCCCCACGGTACAGCTGGCCATGCCCAACGAGCCGATCAATATCAACCTCAATGTGAAGATCGAACACGAAATCTATATCAAGGTGGATAAAGCCCTGGACAGCATGTTCAGCGAATCCAGCGGACTTTTCTGAGGAGCCAGACCATGACCCTGTTCAAACGTTTTGCCGGCCTGTTGCTGCTGCTCAGCCTGAGCCTGCCGGCCGCAGCCCTGAACCTCAACGAAGCCATGTCCGCCCTGGGCGACGCCAAGGCCAGCGGCCAGCTCGGGGAAATGCCCAACGGCTACCTGGGTGTGGTCAAGAGCGACGGCCAGGCCGCGGAAATCGCCCGCCTGATCAACCAGGCGCGGCGTGGCGAATACCAGAAGCTGGCGGCGCAGAACGGCATCCAGCTCAGCGATGTGGAAGCCATAGCCGGGCAGAAGGCCCTGGACAAGACCCCGCTCGGGCAATATATCCAGGTCAAGGGCCAGTGGCTGCGCAAGTAGCCACAGCAGTAACCACCAGGCCCCGTCGGCATCTGCCGGCGGGGCCTTTTTCTTGGCGATGTGGCCGTTTGTTGCATGCAGCAATTACTTGTAGGAGGCCATGCCCGCGATCCGCGCGCGGCCAGACACTTTCGCGGCCATGGGCCGCTCCTACAGGTGGCGCGATTTGCTCCCCTTTCCCTGACACGCTCCTACAGCGGGTGCGTAACAGCTCGCGGGCAAGCCCGCGCCTACAAAAGCGCCGCCCGTGCGCAACAGGCATGGCCGACACCTAGCTGCGCCCCGACCGGCCCCGGTCGCCCCAGAACTGCTCGGCCAGCAGCTGCAGCCGTGCGGCCAGGCCGGCAACGTGGTCGGCGGCCTGGCGGCTCTGGTCGCCGGCCATGACATTGCCGTCGGTGGCCTGGCGAATTCCGTCGAGGTTGCCCTGGATGTTGTCGCCCACCGCACTCTGCTGCTCCACCGCCGCGGCGATCTGCACGCTCATGTCGCTGATCTCGTTGACCCGCTGATTGATCCCGTCCAGCGCCACGGCGGCCAGTGCGGCCTGCTCGACACTGGCGGCGGCCTTGGCATGGCTGCGCTGCATGGCCACCACCGCATTCGCGGTGGATTGCCGCAGGGTGTCGATGGTCTGCTGGATTTCCGCGGTGGAATGCTGGGTGCGCGAGGCCAGGCCGCGCACCTCGTCGGCGACCACGGCAAATCCGCGCCCGGCCTCCCCGGCCCGCGCCGCCTCGATGGCGGCATTCAGGGCGAGCAGATTGGTCTGTTCGGCAATACCCTGGATCACCTCCAGCACCCGGTTGATTTCCAGGCCATGGCGTTCCAGCTGATGGATCACCGCACTGCTCTGCTGCACCTCGCCGGCCAGGCTGTCGATCTGCTGACGGGTCTGCTCGACCATCTGCAGGCCGCGGTCGGTTTCCTGATTGACCAGGCTGGCCGCGCTGGCGGTGAGCTGGGCATGCCGCGCCACCTCCTGCACGCTGCTGGCCAGTTGGCCGATGGCACTGGCCACCTGGGCGGTTTCCCCCTGTTGCTGCACGCAGGCCTGGTTACTGCTGCCCACCGCGGCCACCAGCTCGGCGGCTTCGAGGTTCAGTTCGCGCGCCGAATCGGCCATCCGCCCGACCACCGCGCGGGTTTCCGCTTCGAGCATGCACAGGGCGAAATCGATCTGGCCAAAGGCATCGCTACGCCCGCTATAGAGCGCCTGGCTCAAAGGGTTATCGGCAATCGCACAGGCTTTGCGCGCCAGCCTGTCGAGGGGGCTCAGGCTGTACAGCAGCCAGCCGCCCTGCAGCAGGCCGAGCAGCGCCACCAGCATCCCCGCCTGGCCCCAGCCGAGCAGGCCAGCGGCCGCCAGCCCAGCCGCCGCAACCAGGATCAAGGCGACATTGCCCAGGCTGCAGCGCAGCGCCACGGCCAACCGCGGCCGGCGCAACAACCGGGGCGTACGGCCGGCCCGCAACTGCCCATAGAGCTGCTCGGCGGCCGCCTCCTGGGCCGGGCTCGGCAGGGTGCGCACCGATTGATACTCCACCACCTGGCCATCGCGCTGCACCGGCGTGGCATAGGCGCTGACCCAGTAGTGATCGCCATTCTTGCAGCGGTTCTTCACCAGGCCCATCCACGAGCGCCCGGCCTTGAGGGTCTGCCACATATGGGCGAACGCCTGGGGCGGCATATCCGGGTGACGGACGATATTGTGGTTGCTGCCCAGCAGCTCGGCCTCGCTGAAACCGCAGATATCGATAAAGTCGCGGTTGACGTAGGTGATGCGGCCCTTGGGATCGGTAGTGGAAAGGATATTGGCACTGGCCTGGAAGCCGACCTGACGGCCACTGAGCGGGAGGTTGATTTTCATGCTTGGGCCTGGCTCCTTGCGGGTTGTGCGGCGGTTTCCGGCAGCAGGCAGACAACGCCCGCGCAGCAATCCGGCTGGCTGAACAGACGTTGCAGCTCGGCGGCAGGCTTGGGCCGACCGAACCAGTAACCCTGGGCATAGCGGCAGCCCTCGCCGAGCACGAAATCGAGCTGCTCGGGGCTTTCCACCCCCTCGGCCACCACCTCCATGCCCAGGCTGTGGCCGAGCCCGATAATCGCCCGGCTGATCACCCTCAGCTCGCCCTCGCCGCAGGTGCCGTCGATAAAGCTCTTGTCCACCTTGAGAATCTGCAGCGGGAAACGCTTGAGGTAGCTCAACGAGCTGTAGCCGGTGCCGAAGTCGTCCAGGGCCAGCACCACCCCCAGGCTGGCCAGTTCGCGCAGGCTGGCCAGGGTGTGTTCGCTGTCCTCCATCAGCAGGCTCTCGGTGATTTCCAGAATCAGGCTGGCGGGCGGCAGACCACTGGCCTGCAGAATGTCGATCAGGCGCGGGATAAAAGTTGCCTGCTGCAGCTGGCGGCTGGAGATATTCACCGAGCAGCGCAGCTGCTGGTGACCGGCCAGTTGCCAGGCCCGGGTCTGGGCGCAGGCCTGCTGCAGCACCCAGTCACCGACGCGGATGATTTCCCCGGATTCCTCCAGCGCCGGGATAAATTCCATCGGCGGGATCAACCGCTCGCCACTGCGCCAGCGCAGCAAAGCCTCGACTCCGGCCAGATAAGGCTGGCCCGCATCGAGGCGGCAGATCGGCTGGTAGTGCAGCTCCAGCTCGCCGTTATCCAGGGCCTGGCCCATGGCCGATTCCAGCGCCAGGTTGTGCTGCGCCGCCACCTGCAACTCCTCGCTGTAACGGGCGAACTGTGCCTTGCCCGCGGCCTTGGCGCGGTACAGGGCCAGGTCTGCGGCCTGCAGGGCATCGAGCAGTTTGCCTTTGTCCTGCAGCGGGGCGATGCCGATGCTGGCGTTGACCACCAGGGTGCGCTCATCCAGCTGCAGCGGCTGGTGCAGGCCATCGAGAATACGCTGGGCCACCCGCTCGGCATCGCTGCTGCAGTTGAGGTTGTCGAGCAGCACGACAAACTCGTCGCCGCCAAAGCGGAACAGCTGATCGCCCGGGCGCAGGCAACCGCTCAAGCGCCGCGCCACCTCCACCAGCACGCGGTCGCCGACCGCATGGCCGAGGCTGTCGTTGATCAGTTTGAAGCGGTCCAGGTCGACGAACAGCAAGGCGGCCTCCCGCGCTCCCAGCTGGTGCTGACGCTGCACGGCCTGCTGCAATTGCTCATCCAGCCCGGTGCGATTGGCCAGCCCGGTCAGCGGATCATGCCGGGCCGCATGCCTGAGGTGCTGCTCGGCCTGCTTGCGCGCGCTGATATCGGTTTGCGAGCCGGCCATGCGCTGCTGGCCGGGCTCGCTCTCCTCGGCCACCCCGCGCACCAGCACCCAGGCATAGTCGCCATCGCGCTTGCGCATGCGGTACTCGTGGTGCAACAGCGCCGTGTCGCCGCACAGGTGAGCATCAATGGCCTGGCGCAGGCCCGGCAGATCGTCCGGATGGACCCGGGCAAACCAGCCCTGGCTGGCATCACCGATAGCGTCGCGGCTGACCCCGAGCATGTTCGCCCAGCGCTCCGAGACATACAGTCGGTCCTGCCCCACATGCCAGTCCCAGAGGCCGTCATTGGCCCCGCGCAGGGCCCGGGTAAAGCGCGCCTCACTGTCTTCCAGGGCGCTGTGCTGGGCCGCGCTGTAGGTGTCGATGGCCAGGGAAATATCGAAGAACACCGCCTTCAGCAGGCTGGCATACAGCTCGCAATGCGGGTGCTCGGCGAACAGGCTGGCGAGCATGCGGTCCAGGTACAGGCGGTAGGCCCCCAGGTACCACTTCAGCTCCAGGCCGACCTGCTGATGGATCATGCCGATACGCAAGCGCCCGTCGACATAATCGGCGTCGAAGCGCCCTTCCCACAGGTCACGGTAGTAAGCACCCTGGCTGTGCTTGAGGCGGGCCACGGTCGCCGGTGAATGCAACAGGGCCGAGGGCGTGGCGAAGTGTTCCAGATGGCCGTACAGCTGTTCGACAAAGGCATATTGCGCCTCGGCCATCTGCGCCCCGTGGGCCTGCAGCCGCCGGGCATCCTCGCGGCTCCAGTCGAGAAAACGCAGGCGCTCGCCGATCTCCTCCTGATCCAGGCGCAAACGCCTGAGCAGCTCGGCCAAAGTCTCTTTTATCTTCATCGTCATCACCGCCATCCTGGGTCAATGCGCAAGCAAAAAAAAACGCCGCGATGACCCGTTCGATAAAGGAACGATCATTGCGGCGCTTCGTCTTGCAGGCCCGGTGTCCTGCCCGGCAAAGCCGGTTCCCGCCCGAGGCGGAACCTACTGGGGGGCATATTTACAGCATCATTGCGGGCCTGACAATTCTGCCATCAGCTCACTCAGGCGTCGGCGCGCGCGCCCCACTTCCCGGGACTTGAAGGCATGCCGGGTGCTTTGCAGGATATCCACCACCTCGGCCAGCGTCGCCTGCACCCGCCCCAACTGGCCCAGCTGCGCTTCGCCCAGCCAACGGCACAGCGGCGCATCACGGCAGTCGCCGGCCTCGCACAGCACCTGCGGTGCCGCCTGAGCGCCCAGCAACTCGCGCAGGGTGCTGGCCAATTGCTGATCGTTACAGAGAATTCGCGCCTGCTGCCCGGAATCATTCATGCGAGCCAACTCCCTTGAAAAAGGAGTGCTTTTTATAATGGCAAATGGCCGCACCCGTTGATTCAGGTCAAGCAAGCCAACAACCCTGGGAAAAGGCCGGACAATTGGCAGCAAAAGCCGGCCGAACAGCTCCGGCGCGCCCCATTAGGTGCGCGCAGGGCCAGGGCTTAGAGCAGATTCCAGCTGTAGTTGAAGATCAGGCGATTCTCGTCGATATCGCTGCGGTAGTTGGAGCGCGCCGTGACGTTGCGCAGGCGTACGCCGAGGTTCTTCAGCGGGCCGCTCTGCACTGTGTAGCCGATATCCAGATCACGCTCGAAGTCCTTGCCCTCGTAGCGCGGGCCACCCCGGTTGGTGGCCTGGGCATCGACGTTGTCGCCCTGGATATAACGCACTCCGGCGACCAGCCCCGGCACGCCCATGGCGCTGAAGTCGTAGTCGTAACGCAGCTGCCAGGAACGCTCGTCGGCCGAGGCGAACTCGAAGGTCGGCACCTCGTTGCCCAGCGGCGTGACGTTGGCGAATACCCGCGGGAAGGCGTTGTCGCCGAATATCGCCTGGTAGCCGAGGTAGAAGGTATGGTCGCCATGCCTGGCCGACAGCAGGGAGAACAGGGCCTGGTTGTCGATTGCGCCGATCAGTTGCTGGCCGTCCTCGCTGGAGTCGTAGAAGCCCAGGTTGGCCCCCAGCACCCAGTCGCCCACCGGCTGGCTGTGCTTGAGGCTGACAAACCGCTGGTTGTAGATGTCCTGCAGCTGGGCATACCAGGCCCCGACCGAGGTGCGGCTGGCGTTGAAGGCATAGTCGGCACCGCCATAGTTGAAGCGCTCGCTGCTGCCGGCGCGTTGCGGCAGGTGGCCGAGCATGGCCAGCATCCTGTCGTCGCCGGCCTCGTTGCGCAGGCTGGTGGAACGCAGTTGGCCGGCCTGCAGGGTCAGCCCGTCGATTTCCTGGGAAACGATGCTGGCCCCCTGAAAGGTCGGCGGCAGCAGGCGGATATCGGAAAAGGTCAGCACCGGCAGGTTGGGCTGCAGTTCGCCGATCTTCAGCTCGGTCTGCGACAACCTGACCTTCAGCGCCGCGCCCAGGCGGCTGTACTCATCGGCGGCCTTGCCGCTTTCCCGGGTCGGCAGCAGGCCGGTGTTGACCCGATCCGCGCTGCTGTCGAGCTTGAGCCCCAGCTGGCCGATGGCATCGAGGCCGAAACCGACGGTGCCCGGGGTGTAGCCGGACTTGAAGTTGAGGATAAAACCCTGGGCCCACTCCTCGGCCTTGGACTGTTTATTGGGCCCGACGATGTCGGAGAAATCGCGGCTGAAGTAGTAGTTGCGCGCCTGCAAGGTCGCAGTGCTGTCTTCGATGAAACCACCCGCCTGGACCAGGGCTGGCAGGCTCAGGGCCAGGACAGCGGACAGCAGGACGGGCTTCACATTCGGATAGTGAGTCATGGTTTAGCTCATTGTTGTTATTGAAAGTGGGCTGTTGCGCCACCCTTGCCGGGGGCAAACCCGGCAACGCAAGTGGGTGGTGTGACTGTCGCCGCGCCGAGCTCAGGCCTGGCGCGGCGGCAATGCTCGAGGGCCAGAGCGGGCTAACCGACCGCCTCCTCCTTGGCCAGATTGGCGCTATGCAGCGGCGCTGTGACGGGCGCTTTGTTGCGCCGAACGCCAAGCAGCAGATGGGCGGCGATGCCGAACACCAGCCCCCAGAAGGCCGCCGACAGGCCGAGAAAGGACATGCCCGAGGCGGACACCAGAAAGGTGATCAGCGCCGCTTCGCGGTCATCCGGCTGGGCCATGGCGCTGGCCATCGCCGCGGCAATCGCACCGAACAGCGCCAGCCCGGCCAGGGCGGCAATCAGCTCCCTGGGGAAGGCGCTGAACAGCGACACCAGGGTCGCGCCAAATAGCCCCAGCAGCAGGTAGGCGAAACCGCCGACTACCCCGGCGACATAGCGCCGGGCCGGGTCTTCGTGGGCTTCGCGACCGGTGCAGATGGCCGCGGTAATCGCCGCCAGGTTGAGGCCGTGACAGGCGAAGGGAGCCAGCAACAGCGAACCCAGGGCGCTGCTGGTGATGATCGGGCTGGCCGGGGTCTGGTAACCGGCATTGCGCAGCACCGCCATGCCCGGCACGAACTGCCCGGTCAGGGCCACCATCACCAGCGGCAAGGCGATATTCAGGCTGGCCGACAGGCTGAATTCGGGGCTGATCCACACCGGCGTGGCCAGGCCGATCACCAGGGCGTCCTGGCGCAGCTCGCCGGTGGCAAAGGCAATGCTGCAACCGACCAGCAGCACCGCCAGCACCGCATAGCGCGGCGACAGACGCTTGACCAGCAGGTAGCTGGCAAACATCGCCAGCACCAGCCACGGCTTGGTCTGCAGCGAGACGAACAGCCCGGTGCCAAAGCTGAACAGGATGCCGGCCAGCATGCCGGCGGCAATCGCCGCGGGCAGCTTGCCGATAAGCCGGTCAAAGGTGCCGCTGATACCGACCAGGAAGATGATCAGGCTGGCAACCATATAGGCACCGACCGCCTCGTTCAGGCTGATCTGCGGCAGCAGCGACACCAGCAGCGCCGAGCCCGGTGCCGACCAGGCGATGATGATCGGCACGCGGTAACGCAGGCTGAGGACGATACCCAGCACCGCGCTGCCGATGGAAATCGCCCAGACCCAGGACGACAGCACGGCATGCGACATGCCCGCGCTCTCGGCCGCCTGGAAGATGATCACCAGGGGCCCGGCATAGGAAATCACCGTGGCGATAAAACCGGCCACCACGGCGGACAGGGAGAAATCGTTGATCAAGGCTTTCATAGGGCCTCGCAAGGTATGGATGGCGCTCCTCGGGGAGCGCTCTCGTTGTAACGTAGGGTGCGCAGGCAGCCCCGTAGGAGCGGCGGGGACGCCTAGTCCATGCCCGCGATCGCGGTCATGGACCGCTCCTACAAAAAGCCGCCTGCAGAAGGATCCCGGTGCGCACGGCCTAGGCGGCCCCGCGCCCCCTACGGCCCCTCACCCCAACCCTCTCCCGCAGGGAGAGGGAGCCAAAGCGAACCGCGGCGTGGTCAGGCACCCTGCAGCGCGCGCGGACGCTTGCTGCGCTGTTCGGCCTGGGCGGCCGGGGCCTTCTGCAGCTGGAAGTCGAACTGCAGCTCGGCGAAGCGGCTGCCTTGCACGCCACGGTCACGGGCGGCTGCGGCGTCCTCGACAAACTTGATATCGCCGACCAGACCATCGCGGGTGGCGTAGGCGAAGTCGTCCCACAGGTACTGCTCGCCAGCCAGGTTGATCTGTGTAGTCAGGTGGCGGTGGCCCGGGGCGGAGATAAAGAAGTGGATATGCGCCGGACGCTGGCCGTGGCGGCCGAGCAGGTTCAGACATTCCTGGGTCGGGCCGTCCGGGGAGCAGCCATAGCCGCAAGGCACGATGCTGCGGGCGCGATAGCGGCCATCGGCATCGGTGACGATGCGCCGGCGCAGGTTGTAGTCGCTCTGGCTCTTGTCGAAATAGGAGTAGTTGCCCTGGGTGTTGGCATGCCACAGGTCGACCACCGCACCGGCCACAGGCGCGCCCTGGGTGTCGCGCACCACGCCTTCGAGGAACATCACGGTGGCCTTATCCAGCTCGCTTCCGTCGTCCATCCGTACTTCGCCTTCGGCCAGCGGCGCGCCGGCGACATACAACGGGCCTTCGATGGTGCGCGGAGTGCCGCCGGTGAGGCCGGCCTGGGCATCCTTGGCGTCCTGCAGCACGTCGAGGAAGTGCTCCAGGCCCAGCCCCGGCACCAGCAGGCCGGCTTCGTTGCGCCCACCCAGACGGTTGAGGTAGTCCACCGCGTACCAGAATTCGTCGTCGGTGATTTCCAGGTCTTCAATGATCCTGGCCGCGTCATTGATAAGGCGCAGCATGATCTGCTTGACCCGCGGGCTGCCCTGATCGTTGTTGAGACCGGCGGCCTCGTTGAACAGGTTCTGGATTTCGGCAGTGTGGCTAACTTTAACGGTCATGATGGTTTCCTCAGCTTGTTGTTGTCAGGGCTTAACGGTCGTCGCTGTAAATCGACGAGGGGTGGCGGCAGACGCCGTCGATCTCGATATCCATGTAGGGAAACAGCGGCAGCTGCAGCAGGGTGTCGTGCAGCGCCTCGACGCTGTCCAGGTCGAACAGGCTGTAGTTGGCGTAGTGCCCGGCAATGCGCCACAGGTGACGCCACTTGCCCTCGCGCATCAGGCGCTGGGCCAGTTCCTTCTCGTCCGCCTTGAGCTGGGCGGCCTTGGCCGGGTCCATATCCGGCGGCAGTTTTACGGTCATCTTTACGTGGAACAGCATGGGGCTCTCCTTTCGATTCAGGGGCGGCGGAAGAACGCCAGGCGCTCTTCGTCGAGGGTCAGGCCGAGGCCCGGGGTGCGCGGCACATGCAGCTGGAAATCGCGGTACAGCGGTGCCTCCTGGACGATTTCCTCGGTCAGCAGCAGCGGGCCGAACAGCTCGGTGTGCCAGGTCAGCTTGTTCAGGGTCAGAAAGGCGTGGGCCGAGGCCAGGGTGCCGATCGAGCCTTCCAGCATGGTCCCGCCGTACAGGGCGATGCCGGCGCTTTCTGCGATCGCCGCGGTGCGCAGCACAGCGCGCGGGCCACCGTTCTTGGCGATCTTCAGGGCGAACACGCTGGCCGCGCCGTCGGCGGCCAGGCTGAAGGCGTCCTCGACGCTTTCGATCGATTCGTCGGCCATGATCGGCGCAGGACTGCGCTGATTGAGGCGCACCTGCCCGGCCCGGTTGATCCGCGCAATCGGCTGTTCGATCAGGTCGATACCGTTGTCGCCCAGTACCTGGCAGGCGCGCAGGGCCACCGACTCGTCCCAGGCCTGGTTGACGTCGACCCGCACGCTGGCGCTGTCACCCAGGGCCCGCTTGATCGCGATAACGTGCCTGAGATCCTGGCTGACCTCGCCCGCGCCGATCTTCAGCTTGAATATGCGGTGACGGCGCAGGCCCAGCATGTCCTCGGCTTCGGCGATGTCCTTGGCGGTGTCGCCGCTGGCCAGGGTCCAGGCCACTTCCAGGCTGTCGCGTACCCGCCCGCCGAGCAGCTCGCTGACCGGCAGACCGAGGCGTTTGCCCTGGGCATCCAGCAGCGCGCTTTCCAGGCCGGACTTGGCGAAGCTATTGCCCTTGGCGGCCTTGTCCAGGCGCAGCATGCAGGCGTTGATATTGGCCGCGTCCTGACCGATCAGCAGCGGCGCGAGGTGGCTGTCGATGTTCTGCTTGATGCTCTCCGGGCTCTCGTTGCCGTAGGCCAGGCCACCGATGGTGGTGGCCTCGCCAAGGCCTTCGATGCCGTCGGCACAGCGCACACGAATGATCACCAGGGTCTGGTTCTGCATGGTGTGCATCGCCAGCTTGTGCGGGCGGATGGTCGGCAGATCGACGATGATCGCCGACAGGCTTTCGATCAGGGTTTGGCTCATTTCAATCTTCCAGTCAGTCCCCCTCGCCCACCTGTGGGAGAGGGGTCGGGGGTGAGGGCTCAGGCCTTGGCACCGCTCAGCAGCATGGCTGGGTGCTGCCGGCGCTTGGCGCTGATGGCAAACACAGTCATGGCGATGGCGGCGATGGCACCGGGTACGGCGAAGGCCAGGAAGTTCAGTTGCAGCGGCAGGTTGATGCCCATCAGCGCGCCGCCCAGCAGCGGGCCGACGATGGCCCCGTTGCGGCCGATGCCGGAGGCCCAGCCCAGGCCCGTGGAGCGGATCGACAGGCCATAGAACTGCGCAGCCCCGGCGTACAACAGAATCTGTGTGCCGATGGTGGTGGCACCCGCGACGAAGATCAGCAGGTACAGCAGCGGCGTCGGGCTCTTGAAGCCCAGCAGGCTGATCGACACGGCGGCGGCAACGAAGAAGGCCACCATCACCTTGCTCAGATTGAAACGATCGCCCAGCCAGCCGCCGAGAATGGCACCGGCCATGCCGCCGAAGTTCAGCGCCAGGAGGAACGACAGGCTCGAACCCAGGCTGTAGCCGGCGTTGGCCATCAACTTGGGCAGCCAGGAGCTCAGCGCATAGACCATCAGCAGGCAGCAGAAGAACGCCAGCCACAGGCACAGGGTGCGCAAGGCGCGGCCGTCACGGAACAGCTCGAACACCGCCACGCCCTTGCCCTTGGTATCGCTCATATGCAGCTGGTCGGCCGCGTCGATGTGCAGGCCCGGCTGGATCTTCTGCAGCATCTCGCGGGCCTGCTCATGACGACCCTGGCGCAGCAGAAAACCCACCGATTCCGGCAGCTTCCACAGAATCAGCGGCAACAGCAGCAGTGGGATGGCGGCGGCGAAGAACATCGATTCCCAGCCGAAGCGCGGCAGCATATAGATGCCGACGCCAGCGGCGAGCATGCCGCCTACCGAGTAGCCGCTGAACATGATGGCCACCAGGGTGCTGCGCAGACGCTTGGGCGCGTACTCGTTCATCAGGGCCACGGCGTTGGGCATCAGGCCGCCGCAGCCGAGCCCGGCGATAAAGCGGCAGATACCGAACTCGGTGGGGTTGCTGGCGAAACCGTTGAGGATGGTGGCGCAGGAGAACAGGGCAAAGCAGATGGCGATGCCCTTCTTGCGCCCGATCCTGTCGGCCAGGGTGCCGAAGGCCAGCGCGCCGAACATCATGCCGAACAGCGCATAGCTGCCCAGAGCACCGGCCTGCAGTGGAGTCAGCCCCCACTCCTGCATGATCGACGGCAGCACCACGCCGTAAATAAACAGGTCGTAACCGTCGAAGATCAACAGCAAGGCGCAGAGCGCCATGACCATCCAGTGAAAGCGCGAGAAGCGCGCGTTGTCGATGATTTGGTGAACATCTATCTGTCGCATGGCATGGGTTCTCTCTTTTGTTTTTGTTGTGAACTGCGTTGTTTGCGCTGGGTAGGATGGGTTGAGCACAGCGATACCCATCGCCCGGCTTGATGGGTATCGCCTACGGCTCAACCTGCGCGGCCCGACCTAGGCGGCCCCACCCATCCTACGAAGCTGCTAGCCCAGATCACCGCCACCCACCGGCAGGGTTACGCCGGTGATATAGGCGGCGTCGTCGGAGGCCAGAAACAGAATCGCCCCGGCCTGCTCATCGATGCTGCCGTAGCGTTTCATCAGGCTGCTGCTGAGGGTCTGGTCGACGATCTGCTGGTACCAGCGCTGCTCCTGCTCGCTCTGCGCAGCGGTGTTGCGCGGAATGCGCCGTGGCGGTGCCTCGGTGCCGCCGGGAGCGGTGGCGTTGACCCGAATGCCGCGCTCGGCGGTCTCGAAGGCCAGGCAGGCGGTCAGGGCGTTGACCCCGCCCTTGGCCGCGCCATAGGGCACGCGATTGACCCCGCGGGTAGCGATGGAGGAAACGTTGACGATGGCCCCACTGCCCTGCGCCAGCATCTGCGGCAGCGCGGCATGGCAGCACCACAGAGTGGGGAACAGCGAACGGCGCACCTCGGCCTCGATCTCATCGGCCTGGTAATGCTCGAAAGGCTTGGCCCAGATGGTGCCGCCGACGTTGTTGATCAGGATATCCAGGCGGCCAAAGCGCTCGATAGCAGCGGCCATGACCCGCTGGCATTCGGCAAACTGCTCAAGATCGGCGGTCAGACAGAGCACGCCTTTATGCTCGGCCAGCTCGAAAACCAGCTCGGAGCGGTCTACCGCCACCACCAGTGCACCCTCCTCCAGCAGCCGCTCGGCCACGCGGCGACCGATGCCCTGGGCGGCACCGGTGATCACGGCAACTTTCTCTTGAAAACGCATCTTCATAGTTCCGACCTCAATCAATGCTTGCGGCGCGCCTGCAACCTGCAGGAGCGGGCTTGCCCGCGATGCTTGCAACACCTTCGCGGACAAGTCCGCTCCTACAAAAGCGAGGCACTCGGGCGCGGGTGGCGGAGCTCTGGTAATCGCCGTTCGCTGGCTGGAAACCTTTATTCATCTTCCCGACCTCGGTGAATGCTTGCGGCGCGCTTGCAACCTGTAGGAGCGGGCTTGCCCGCGATGCTTGCAACACCTTCGCGGACAAGTCCCCTCCCACAAGGGCGAGGCTTCACGCCGACGCGGCGAACTTCTCGTAATAGAAATTGGCCGGCTGAATGCCCTGCTCGCGGATGTACTGGCTGACCGCCTCGACCATCGGTGGCGGGCCGCACAGGTAGACATCCACGTCGCCGTCGTTGAGGTGTTTGGGCGCGATGTGCTGGGTGACGTAGCCCTTGTGCGGATAACTGCTATCCGGGCTGGCCACGCAGGCGCTGTAGGTGAAATTGGGGATACGCGCGGCCAGGGCCTCCAGCTTGTCCATCTCGACCAGGTCGAAATCGTGGGTCACCCCGTAGATCAGGTGCAGCGGGTGTTCGCTGCCCTGCTCGGCGATCTTCTCGAGCATCGCGGTAAAGGGGGCCAGGCCGGTGCCGCCGGCCAGCAGCAACAGCGGCCGCTTGATTTCGCGTAGGTAGAAACTGCCCAGCGGCCCGGCCAGGCTTATGCTGTCGCCGGCTTTCGCCAGGTTGGTGAGGAAGCTGCTCATCAGGCCGCCCGGCACGTTGCGAATCAGAAAGCTGACCTCGCCGTCCCTCTGCAGGCTGCTGAACGAATAGGCGCGGCTCTGCTCGCTGCCGGGCACCTTGAGGTTGACGTACTGCCCCGGCAGAAACGCCAGCTTGCTCAGCGCCTCACCCTTGATCGACAGGGCAATGGTGCTATCGGAGAGCTGACGCACCGCGCTGATCGCCGCCTCGAAGCTGGCCTGCTGGGTCTTGCACACGTCGCTTGAAGCCGGCACGCGTACCACGCAATCGCTCTCGGCGCGCATCTGGCAGGTCAGCACATAGCCCTGCTCGGCTTCGGCTGCGCTGAGGGCGTCGTCGATATAGTCCTCACCGAGGTCGTATTGGCCGGCTTCGGCGAAGCACTTGCAGGCCCCGCAGGCACCGTCGCGGCAATCCAGGGGGATATTGATGCCCTGGCGGTAGGCGGCATCGGCCACGGTCTCGCCGAGTTTGGCGTCGATAAAACGGGTGACCCCGTCTTCAAAATTCAGTGCGATCTTGTGGCTCATGGCACACCTCGCTGTAGCTGTTCGGGCGGATTGCGGCATGCACGGGCCCGTGACAGGAGGCAACGCCTCCCGCCGGCAGCCCTGCAGCGGATTCAGATGTGGTAAACGTCGATGACCTGGCGCACGTAGTCGTTCTTCAGCACCACCTTCTTGGCCTTGATCAGCGGGTTCTCGCCGCAGCTATCGAGGGTGTAGAAGCTGGTGCCGTAGAAGTGGTCGACGACCTTGTAGCGGAAGCTCATGGTGTGCCAGTTGAAGCGCACCCTGGTCAGGCCTTCGGCCTGCTCGACAATCTCGATATTGCTGATGTTGTGCGAAGTGCGCGTGTCCGGAATGGTGGCACTGGAGCGCTCGGTACGGATGCGGAACACCCGGTCTTCCAGGCCGCTGCGGTTGCCGTACCAGATCAGCGAAATCTCGGTCTGGGGGTTTTCCACCAGCTGATCGCGGTCGTCCCAGGCCGGCATCCAGAAGGTCGCGTCGCTGGCATACAGTTCCAGCCACTCGTCCCACTGCTTGTCGTCCAGGTAGCGCGCCTCACGGTAGAGGAAGTCGCGCACGGCTTCGTAAGTCAGGCTCATTTACGCGCCCTCCACATGAATCAACTGGTCCTGCTGCTCTTGCAGCGCCTTGATCATCTGCTGCTGCCAGTAGTGGTGCTGCAGCACGAACAGGCCTTCGTCCTCGGTGCGCACGCCGCTCATCAGCGGATGCAGGTCGATTTCCCGGGCCGACTCGTCGGCACCGTCAACCCAGTGCTCGCTGCCGCGGGACATGTCGTTCCACTCCATGGCGCGACCGGCAAAGCCCTGCTGGCAGGCGCGGAACTCTTCCAGGTCGTCCGGGGTGGCCATGCCGCTGACATTGAAGAAGTCTTCGTACTGGCGGATACGCCGCGCACGGGCTTCAGCACACTCGCCCTTGGGCGCGATGCAGTAGATGGTCACTTCGGTCTTGTCCACCGACAGCGGCCGGGCGATGCGCAGCTGCGAGCCGAACTGATCCATCAGGTACAGGTTGGGGTACAGGCAGAGGTTGCGCGAGTTGCCGATCATCCAGTCGGCGCGGGCTTCGCCGAACTCGGCTGCCAGGCGCTCGCGCTCGGCGAACAGCGGCCGGTCCTCGGGGTTGTCCCAGCGGGTCCAGAGCAGCAGGTGGCCGTTGTCGAAGGAGTAGAAACCACCGCCCTTCTTGCCCCAGCCGCCGGCGCTCATGGCGCGGATATCGTCGCCCGCGTCTTTCAGCTTGCGCTGCTGCTGGGTGGCGGCGTAGTTCCAGTGCACGGCGGTGACGTGGTAACCGTCGGCACCGTTCTCGGCCTGCAGCTTCCAGTTGCCCTCAAACACATAGGTGCTGGAACCGCGCAGCACTTCCAGGCCATCGGCGGACTGGTCGACGATCATGTCGATGATCTTCTTCGACTCGCCGAGGAAGTCTGCCAGCAGCGCGACATCTTCACGCAGGCTGCCGAACAGGAAGCCGCGGTAAGACTCGAAGCGCGCCACCTTCTTCAGGTCGTGGGAGCCGTCGCAATCGAAACTCTGCGGATAGCCGGCTTCCTTGGGATCCTTGACCTTGAGCAGCTTGCCCGAGTTGTTGAAGGTCCAGCCGTGGAAGGGGCAGGTGTAGGTGGCCTTGTTGCCGCTCTTGAAGCGGCAGAGCATGGCACCGCGGTGGCTGCAGGCGTTGATAAAGGCATTGAGCACACCGTCCTTGTTGCGCGCGATAAAGATCGGCTGACGCCCCATATGGGTGGTGTAGTAGTCGTTGTTCTCGGGGATCTGGCTTTCATGGGCCAGGTACAACCAGTTGCCCTCGAAGATGTGCTGCATCTCCAGGTCGAACAACCGAGGGTCGGTGAACATCTCGCGCTTGCAGCGGAAAATGCCCTTGTCTTTGTCTTCTTGCAGCAGGCCGTTCAGGTAATCGAGTCGCAGGGTCATCGCCATGGCTCCGTTATTATTGTTTCAACGGAATTAAGGCTACGGCTGAAAACTGTCCGACAATATCCGCTTTGTACACGACCTCTATCCGTTTTCTGCAGGGCAGCGAAAGCCGATAGACGGTATAAGCGGGAAAGCGGGCGCGGGAGGGAAGTTCAGGCCGTGGGGCGTACTCGGCTTCGGCCTCCTGCGTCGCTCTACCTCCTGCATCCCTGCAGTCGGCGCGAAGCATTACGCCAAGGGGGCTGCTGCGGGCTTAGCAGCGCCGGCGCAGGGTATCGGAGGGCAACTCGCCGAAGGCGTTCTTGTAGTTTTCCGAGAAGCGCCCCAGGTGCAGGAAGCCATAGTCCAGGGCCACCTCGGTGACATTGCGAATCCGCGCGCCCGGGTCGCTGAGCTGGGCATGGATCTTCTCCAGCTTGCGCTGGCGAATAAAGTGCTTGGGCGTGGTGCCCACATGCTTGTCGAACATGCCGTAGAGCGAGCGCGGGCTGATCCGCGCCAGCTCGGCCAGCTGTTCCAGGCTGATGTCCTGCTTCAGGTTGTCCTCGATAAACTGCAGGATGCGCTCGAACGACGGCGAATGCTCATCCTGGGGCAGGCGACTGACGTTATTGGCCACCTGGGCCAGCAGCTTGGTGGCGATGATGCGGGTGAACTGCTCGGTTACCTGGGGCAGCGGCTGCGCGCTTTCCGCCTCCTCGCAGACCAGTGCCAGCAGGTTGCCGAAGCCCTCGATATGCTCCAGATAGTGCCGCGGGGCAAAGCGCACGCCCTCACTCGGCACGTTCCAGTGATTGTCGCTGCAGACCTTGGCGATGGTGGTGGCGGGCAGTTTGACGATGAACTTCTCGCAGTCGTCCGAATAGGTCAGGTCGACCGGATCGTCGGGGTTGATCAGCAGCAGTTCGCCCGGGGTGAAGTAGTGCTCCTGGTTACCCCTGCCCTTCCACAGGCAATGACCGCTCAGCAACACCTGCAGATGGTAGATGGTTTCCAGGGCCGGCGAGGTGACCCGCACGCTGCCGCCATAGCTGAGCCGGCACAGGTCCAGATTGCCGAAGGTGCGGTGGCTCAGGCTGGCTTGGGCACTGCCGTTTTGCGGCAGACGGATGCAATGCGAACCCACATGCTGGTTCACATAATCGGACACGTCGTACGGACTCGCATCGGCGAAGATCCGACTCTTGTCGTTCAACAGACGAAACACCATCACGCAGGCACTCTTATAGTTGTAGTCGCACCGAAAACTCCCTGGCACAGCGCTAGTAATACACCAGAGCCATGCAAGTGGCAGCTGCACACGATCAATGGTAGCCCACGGCCATACACCGGGCCTCGGCCGGGTAGCGCCACGAAGCTGGAAGCCGAATCATTATGCGACAGCCCCACGGATTGCGGGCAGGCCCGGCCGCCCTGCGCGCGATAATCGAACGCTTTAGTGGCGGGTCGGGCTGGTAGAGAGGTTATGTCCCTATTGCGTGTGGTGAAGCGATAAGTCGTAGGTTGGCGCTGAGCGCAACGGAGCCCAGCAGGCAGTGGCAATCAGGGCTGCAGAAAGGCCAGCAACGCCGCGGTAAAGGCCTCGCCGGCCTCGACATTGGACAGGTGCGCGGCATGCAACTCGACCAGCTGCGCACCGGCGATCTGCTGCTGCATAAAGCGCCCGTGTTCGGGGGTGGTGACCGCATCGGCCGTGCCGCAGACGATCAGGGTCGGCTGCTTGATCGCGCCCAGTTGCTGGCGAAAATCGGCATCGCGCACCGCCGCGCAGTTGCCGGCGTACCCCTGGGCCGAGGTGGCGGCCAGCATCGCGGTAATGCGGTTGGCCTGGGCCGGCTCGGCCGCGGCGAATTCAGGGGTGAACCAGCGCGCAATGGATGCATCGCGCAGGTCGCTCATGGCCTGCTGGCCGCCTTGCAGCACCATGTCGATACGGCTGTTCCACACCTCGTCGTTGGCAATCTTGGCCGCGGTGTTGCACAGCACCAGCTTGTCCAGACGCTCGCCGGCATGGATGCCCAGCCACTGACCGATCAGGCCCCCCATGGACAGACCACAGAAATGCACCCGGGCGATATCCAGATGATCGAGCAGGGCCAGCACATCGCGGCCCAGCTGCTCGATGCTGTAGAAACCCGCGCTGACCTGCGACTGGCCGTGGCCACGGGTGTCGTAGCGCAGCACCCGGAAATGCTCGGTAAAGGCCGGCATCTGCGTGTCCCACATGCCCAGGTCGGTGCCCAGGGAATTGCTTAGCAGCAGCACCGGCGCGCCAGCCGGGCCTTCGAGTTGGTAATTCAGGTCGCCATCGGCGAGGTGGACAACAGGCACGGGAAAACTCCTACAAATAGATGGAACTCGATGTGCGCCCGGGCGGCATGACCGCTGACGATCAAAACGACTGCTACGAGCTCCGGTATGCAATGGTGCCGGCAGGCTTGGGCCGACACAACGAGGTTAGCCTTGGTGCGCATAGCCTAGACGGCCCCGCGTCACCCTACGGATTAGGGTGCGCCGCATGGGCTCAAACCCGCTCGATGGCCAGCGCCAGGCCCTGGCCGACACCCACGCACATGGTCGCCAGGCCGCGCTTGCCGCCGGACTTTTCCAGCTGATGCAAGGCGGTCAGTACCAGACGCGCGCCGCTCATGCCCAGCGGATGACCGAGGGCGATGGCACCGCCATTGGGGTTGACCTGGGCCGCGTCGTCGGCCAGGCCGAGGTCGCGGGTTACCGCCAGACCCTGGGCGGCGAAGGCTTCGTTGAGTTCGATCACGTCGAAATCGCTGACCTGCAGATCCAGACGCTCGCACAGCTTGCGCACCGCCGGCACCGGGCCATAACCCATGATCCGCGGCGCTACCCCGGCGCTGGCCATGCCCAGCACCCGTGCCCGCGGCGTCAGGCCGTGCTTTTTCACCGCGCAGGCACTGGCCAGGATCAGCGCCGCAGCACCATCGTTGACCCCCGAGGCGTTGCCGGCGGTGACGGTTTTGTCCGCGCCGTTTACCGGCTTGAGTTTGCTCAGGGCTTCCAGGCTGGTTTCCGGGCGCAGGTGTTCGTCCTGATCGATCACGCTGTCGCCCTTCTTGCCCTTGATCACTACCGGGACGATTTCTTCGGCGAAGAAACCGGCGGCCTGGGCAGCCGCCGCGCGCTGCTGGCTGCGCAGGGCAAAGGCGTCCTGATCGGCACGGCTGATATTGAACTGGTCGGCGACGTTGTCGGCGGTCTGCGGCATGGCATCCACGCCGTATTCGGCCTTCATCAGCGGGTTGATAAAGCGCCAGCCGATGGTGGTGTCCTCAATCTTCTGGCTGCGCCCATAGGCGCTGTCGGCCTTGCCCATGACATAGGGCGCGCGCGACATCGACTCGACGCCGCCGGCAATCGCCAGCTCCATCTCGCCGCTGGCGATGG